>CAYYIK010000037.1:0-30091 GCA_964471955.1 uncultured Thermoanaerobaculia bacterium
GCCGTCGCGCCAGGTCGAGCGCGGCGGCCAGGGCGGCGCGCGGCTCGGGTTCGACGCGCACCGCGACCTGCGTGGCGAGGCCGGCGGCGAGCACCGCCGGGTCGAGGGCGCGCGGCGAGTCGGGTCGCGCCAGGACGATCGCCGCCGCACCGTCGGCGAGCGGCGGCAACATGTCGCCGACCTGCTTGTCGGCGAGCGCGCCGAAAAGCAGCACGTACGGCTCGCCCAGGCGCGCCAGTGTCGCGGCGAGCGCCGCGGCGCCGTGCGGATTGTGGGCGGCGTCGAGCAGGACTCCGGTGCCGTCCGGCAGCGCGATCGATTCGAGCCGCCCGGGCCAGCGCACGGTGGCGAGTCCGCGCTGCATCGCGGCGGCGTCGATCCCCGAAAAGCCCGTCGCGGCGAGTACCAGGGCGGCGGCGAGCGCCGTCGCGGCGTTCTCCGCCTGGTGGGCGCCGGCGAGGGGGAGGCGCAGTTCGAGCGGGCGGCCATCGAGGCGCAGCGCGAGACGGCTGCCGGCGAGGCCGCCATCCTCGACGTGCTCGAGCGTGACGCGGTCGCCGGCGGCGACCGGCACGGCGCCGACCCGGCGCGCCGCCGCGGCGAGCGCCGCCGCGGCTTCGGGCTCCTGGCGCGCCAGCACGACCGGACGGCCGGCGCGCAGGACGCCGGCCTTCTCCGTCGCCACCGCGGCGAGCGTCGCGCCCAGCCACTCGGTGTGATCGAGGGCGATCGGGGTGATCACCGAGAGAATCGGCTCGGCGGCGTTGGCCGCGTCGAGGCGGCCGCCCAGGCCGACTTCGACGATTGCCAGGTCGACCGGCTCGGCGGCGAAGGCGAGGAAGGCGGCGGCGGTGGTGACTTCGAAGTAGGTGGGTGGCGCCAGGCCGGCCGCGGCGGCGCGCTCGAGCAGCCGATCGAGCAGCGGGGCGAGCCGGGCCGGGTCGATCGGGTCGCCGTCGAGGCGGATCCGCTCCTCGACCCGTTCGAGGTGCGGCGAGGTGGCGAGGCCGGTGCGCAGCCCGGCCGCGCGGGCGATCGATGCGAGCATCGCGGCGGTCGACCCCTTGCCGTTGGTGCCCGCCACGAGCACCACGGGTACGGCGAGCTGCGGGTCGCCGGCCGCGGCGAGCAGCCGCCGCATCGGCGCGAGGTCGAGGCGGATGCCGAGGCGTTCGAGCGGCGCCAGCCGGGCATCGACGCGCTCGCGGCTCACCGCGCGGCGCTCCGCCTCAGGCGAGGTGGCGCAGGCAGCGCGCGACCGTCGACTTCAGCTCCGCCCGCGGCACGACGAGGTCGAGAAAGCCGTGCGCGAGGAGGAACTCCGAGCGCTGGAATCCCTCGGGAAGACTCTGCCGGATGGTCTGTTCGATGACCCGCGGGCCCGCGAAACCGATCAGCGCGCCCGGCTCGGCGATGTTGACGTCGCCGAGCATGGCGAACGAGGCGGTGACGCCGCCGGTGGTCGGATCGGTCAGCACCGAGACGTAGGGGAGCCGCGCTTCGCGCAGGCGTGCGAGCGCCGCCGAGATCTTCGCCATCTGCATCAGCGACAGGACGCCCTCCTGCATGCGGGCGCCTCCCGAGGCCGAGACGACGACCAGGGGGCGGCGGCGGTCGATGGCGTGCTCGGCGGCCCGGGTGATCTTCTCGCCGACCACCGAGCCCATCGAACCGCCGATGAAGCGGTAGTCCATCGCCGCGAGGACGACCGGGATGCCCTCGATGCCGCCCGTGACGACGCGCACCGCGTCGGCGACTCCGAGCGCCTTCTGGAAGGTCTTCAGCCGGTCGGCGTAGCGCCTGGAGTCGGTGAAGCCGAGCGGGTCGACCGGCCGAATGCCGGCGAACAGTTCCGCGGGCTCGACGTCGTCGAGCAGCAGCGCGATGCGCGCGTCGACGTCGATGCGGAAGTGGAAGCCGCACTTCGGGCAGATGCGCAGGTTCTTTTCGAGCTCGCGCGAGAAGATGATCTCGCGGCAGCCGTCGCAGCGCACCCAGAGGCCTTCGGGTACGGAGGAGCGGGAGCGCTCGTCGCGCGCCTGCTTGGGTTTGCGTTCCTTCTTGAACCAGGCCATGGCTTGAGTGGCCGCCGGGCCGGAGCCTCAAAGCGCGACAGGCGCCTGTCGCTTCGTCGAGCGAACGGCGCCTGTCGGAGGGCCGCCCCGGTCCGGCGGCGGAGTCGGCGGATCAGATCTCCGCGGAGCCCTCTTCCTCGGCCTCGAGGTCGTTGGGAATGCCGAGCCGCAGGCAGGCCGCGTCGTACATCTGGCGGCTCGCCTTCTTGGCGTTCTGCAGCTGGGCGAGCTTCTCCTTGACCTTGGCGAGCTCCTCCTCGATCTGGCGATCGAGGTCGGCGATCTCCTGCTTGGTGACGGTCAGGGTGTTCTCGTAGAACTTGCGCTGCTGGTCGTTGAGACTCATTCGCTCTCCCTCAGAGCCTGAACGGGATCGTCAGGCGGTACCACATCTTGACCCGCACGCCGTCCTTCGTCGCGGGGTTGAACCTGGCGGATCTCGCCGCCTGAGTCGCCGCTTCGTTGATGCCGACGTTCTGCTGGACCCCCTTGTCGAGCCGGACGTCCAGAACCTTGCCGGTTTCGTCGACCAGGAGGGAAAGCTCCACCGTCCCTTCGATCTTCATCCGGCGAGCCATCGGAGGATACTGCGGAGTGGCGAAGCTGACAAGAACGGGAGGCCGCACGCCGGGGCCGGCCTGCACCAGGTCGCCTTCGCGCACCGTCGGCTTCGGGGGGGCAGCGGGCTGGACCGGAGCCGGCTTCGCCTCGGGCTGCGCCGCCGCGGGCTGCGGCTGCGGCGCGGCGGGTGTCGGGGCGGGCGTCTCGATCGCGGCCGGTTGCGGCTCGGGCTCGGCGGGGGCGGGTGTCGGCGCCGGTTCCGGCGGCGCCGCAGGCTTGGGCTCGGCCGCCGGCCTGGTCTCCGCGGGGGCCGGCTGCGAAGTCGCCGGCGTGGCCGCTGCGAGCTCGCGTTGCTTGCGCTCGAGTTCGGCGGCGTACTGCTTGCGCAGCTCCTCCTCGCGCCGCCGCACTTCGTCGTTGACCGCCTGGGCGACGTCGACGGCCGGCGGCGCGGCCTCGGCCGGCGGGGCCGCGGCCGGTTCCCCCTCGGGCGCGGTGCTCTCGGGAGCCGGGGCGTCGCCGGGCGGCGCCTCGACGGCCGGCACCGGTGGCGCTTCGTCGACCGCGGGGGCGGCGCCGCCGCGCCCGAAGAGGAACCAGCCGGCCAGCAGCAGCACGCCGGCCGCGGCGAGGCCGAGCCAGAGCTTGCCGCGGCCGGCGCCGGCCACCTCGAGCGCCTCGTCGCGCGCGGCCGGCGGCGGGGTCGCCAGTGCCGGCGCCGCGACCGCGCTCGCCGGCGGCAGGGCCGCCGGAATGGACGGAGCCGCCGGCGCCGCCGGTGGCGCGACGGCGATGCGGGCCGTCTCCGGCGAGACCGTCGCCTCGCCGCGCGTCTCGACGCCGTAGAGCGTGCGCACCCAGGCTGCGAGATCCTGCGGCGAGGGGACCGGCTTGAGCGAGGCGATCATCGCGTCGAGCTCGCGCTGCATCTCGCCGGCCGACGCGAAACGGGCGTCGGGGTCCTTCTCGAGCGCCTTGAGCACCAGCGCGTTGACCTCGAGGGGGAGGCGCGGGTCGAGGTCGCGCGGCGCCTGGATCCGCCCCTCGCGCACCGCGTCGAGCACCGACATCTCGCTGTCGCCGGCGAACAGGCGGCGGCCGGTCAGCATCTCGAACAGCAGCGATCCGAGCGAGAAGATGTCCGAGCGCGCGTCGACCGGGCGCCCCCAGGCCTGCTCGGGGGACATGTACTGGAGCTTCCCCTTGAGGGCGCCCATCTGGGTCTTCGAGGCCTTCGACACCGCCTTGACGATGCCGAAGTCGCACAGCTTGATGTCGCCCTCGAAGCTGATCAGCACGTTCTGCGGCGAGACGTCCCGGTGGACGAGGCCGAGCGGGCGGCCCTCGAAGTCCTTCATCCGGTGGGCGTAATCGAGCGCGGCGGCGAGCCGGGCGGCCACCAGCAGCGACAGGCCGAGCGGGATCGACTGGCCCTTCTCGCGCGAGGTGTTGAGGATCGACCGCAGGTCGCGGCCGTCGACGAACTCCATCGCGATGTAGTAGTCGTCGCCCTGCTTGCCGAGGTCGTAGATGTGGATGATGTTGTTGTGGTTGAGCTGCGCGGCCAGCTTGGCTTCGTCGATGAACATGGTGACGAAGTCCGACGAGTCGGTCAGGTGCGGCAGGATCTTCTTGATCGCCACCGTCTTCTGGAACCCCTCGACCCCCTTCATCCGCGCCTTCCAGAGCTCGGCCATGCCGCCGACGGCGATGCGCTCGAGCAGGGTGTAAGGACCGAACTCGTTCGACGCAGCGCCGCCGCGCAGCGCCGCCGGCAGGGAGATCTTCTGCGTCCCGAAGGGCTCGGCGCCCTCCTTCTCGCGTGGCCGCGGCCGCGCCAGGCGGTCGAGCTCGGACAGGTCGATCTCGCGCGAGGCGCGGCGCGGCTCGGCCACCTGCGCGGCCGGAGTGGGGGGCGGCGCGGGAGGTTCGATCTTCGGCGCCGGCGGTTCGACCCGCGGCGGCGCCGCGGCGACCGGAGGTGCGGCGGCAACGGGCGGCGCCGGCGAGGCGGGTGGCGCCGAAGCGGCCGGCCGCGGCGTGGCGGCCGGCCGGCGTGGCCGGTCGGTCTCGTCCAGGCCGCCGAGAGTGCGCGACAGCAGGTCCTCGACGCCGCCGCCGGACTTGCGCGGTGCCGCGGCGCGCGGCTTGTCCTCCTTGAGCAGGCCCGACAGGGTGCGCTCGAGCTGCTTGTCGACATCCTGCGACAGGCTCGCGGCGGGCGGCGTGGCGGCCGGGCGCTTCGGCGGAACGGCGGCCGGAGTCGGGGCGCGCGGCGGCTCCGGAGCAGCCGGCGCCGCTTCGGACTCCATCTCGGCCAGCACGTCGCCGAACAGGTCCTGCGAGGTCAGCCGCTCCTCCTCGGCCAGCGCCGGCGCCACTCGCGCGCCGCGCGCGGCGTTGGCCAGGCGGCGGACGGCCAGGCGCAAGTCGGAGTCGGTGAAGGGCTTGTCGAGCTTCTCGTCGGCGCTCGCGGCGAGCGCGGCGCCGCCGCCGGTCTCGGCGACGAGGGCCAGGGAGCCGCCGCCCGGACGTCCCGCCCAGAAGGAGAGCAGTTCGTCCGCGCCGGCCAGCTCGGTGGCGACGATCAGCACGTCGTGGGGGCGCTCCTGCTCGGCCCGGCGTGCCGCGGCGGCGTCGCCGACCACGTCGAGCTGCCAGCCGTCGGCGGCGAGCGCATCGCGGATGCGCTCGGCGAACCTGCCTTCGGACTCGGCGACCAGGATCCAGGCCATCGGACTCAACCCCTCGGAAGTACAGGACGTTCTAGCACTTGGCGTCGGGGCGAGTCAAACCGGCCGGCCGCGCGACGCGGCCGGCGCAGCGGGACGGGAGTAGAGTCCGGCGATGCGGATTCTGGGAGTGGATCCGGGCAGCCGCCACTGCGGCTGGGCGGTCGTCGAGCGCCATGGCGGCCGGGTCGAGGCGCTCGCCTGGGGGCGCTTTTCGCCGCCGGCCGACGGTCCGCTGACCGCCCGCCTGCTCGCCATCGCCGGCGGCCTCGCCGCGGCGATCACCGAGCACCGGCCCGACGCGGCGGCGGTCGAGCGGGTGTTTCACGGCATCTCGTCCCGTTCGCTGATCGTGCTCGCCGAGGCGCGGGGCGCCATCCTGCTCGAACTGGCGCGGGCGGGCCTGCCGGTGCACGAACTGGCGCCCGCGGCGATCAAGAGCGCGGTGGCGGGCAGCGGGCGCGCCGACAAGCAGCAGGTGGCGCGGATGGTACGCCTGCAGCTGGCGCTCGGCGAGCGCGCCCTCGCCGCCGATGCGAGCGACGCGCTCGCCGTGGCGCTGGCCGGGAGCCAGCTCGTCGGGCTGTCGGCGGCGCGCCGCGTCACGAGCTAAATATCTGTCGGCAAAGTCGTTGCGCGGCACAAGTCTTTCTTGACCCTCATTTTTTCGCTGTGCTACTCTGGCGAGCCTCCCGCCATTGGGGGAGACCGATTCCACCGAGCCTTGCCGCTGGCCTCGCCCCGGGGCGCTCCGGGCCGATTGAATTCGACGCGGAACCGGATCCGCATGAAGCGGATCCAAAGAACAGGGAGGAAATCCGTGGGGACCTTCTGGGATTACATGAATCAGGGCGGCCCGGTGATGTGGCCTCTGCTCGCCTTCTCGATCCTCGGGCTGGCGTTCACCATCGAGCGCTTTTTGGCGCTGCGCAAGGCGAAGATCAACGTCAACGAGTTCCTCGCCAAGATCCGCAAGGCGCTGATGGTCAACCGCTCGGTGCGTGACGCCGTCAAGATCTGCGAGCAGTACCAGGGCCCGGTCGCCTCGGTAATGAAGGCCGGCCTGCTCAAGTACGGCCAGCCGAAGGAAGACGTCGAGAAGACGATCGAGAACGCCGCCCTGTTCGAGATGGGCCGCCTCGAGCGCGGCCTCGCGGTGCTCGCCACCACGGCGAACGTCGCGCCGCTGCTCGGCTTCCTCGGCACCGTGACGGGCATGATCAACTCCTTCGATCAGCTCGCCAAGCAGGGTCTGTCGAACCCCGCCGCGGTCGCCGCCGGCATCTCCGAGGCGCTGATCACCACGGCCTCCGGTCTGATCATCGCCATTCCGATCCAGCTCGCCTACAACTACTTCACCAGCCGCATCAACAAGTTCGTGCGCGACATCGAGACGGCCGCGAACATGCTGATCGAGACCTTCGGCGAGATGGACCGCAGCGGCATCACGCCGGAGCGTGCGGCCGAGCCGGCCGGCGCCGCCAAGGGCTGAGCCTTCCATGAGGATCCAGGCAGGACGTGTCGCCGGGGCCAAGATCCCGACCGCATCGATGGCGGACATCGTCTTCCTGCTGATCATCTTCTTCGTGCTGACCTTCCAGGTCGAGGTCGACAAGACCAAGGTCGCGCTGCCGCGGACGAACCTCCGGTTCGAGGTTCCGAAGAAGGCGGCGGTGGTCTCGATCACCGACAGCGGGCAGATGCGCGTCAGCGACGGCGAGGCGACCAGCACCCCGGTCGGCAGCGTCCAGGACGTGCTCTCCTTCGCGTCGGAGATCGTCGCCGCCGATCCGGAGAAGGAGTTCGTCCTCAAGGCCGACCGCGGCGTGCCGTATCGCTACGTCGACCAGACGATCGACGCGCTCAAGCAGGCGCGGGTCCAGGTCCTGTATCTGCTCTCGGATCAGGAGACCGTGGAAGGCGCGGGGGGACAGTGAGATGAAGTTCACCAGGAAGACCGTCAGCGACGAAATCCCGACCTCCTCGATGGCCGACATCACCTTTCTGTTGATCATCTTCTTCATGGTGACCAACACCTTCGCGGCGACTCGCGGGCTCGACTTCGCCCTCCCCAAGGAGGACAAGAACCCGCCGCAGATCGAGAAGGAGGATTCGGTGCTGATCGCCATCCGGCCGGGCGGCGTGCTGGAAGTCGACGGCAAACCGATGCGTCTCGACGGAATCGTCGACTATCTCAAGCCGATTCTCGAGCGCAACCAGACCAAGCCGGTGATCATCCGGCCCGATCCGGACGCGGCATACGGCGACATGGTGAGGGTCTACGACACGCTGCGCGGGGCCAAGGACAAGGGGCTCGAGATCCGGAACATCTCGATTCCGACCCAGCGCGAGATCGACCAGTTCTGGTACTGAGGCGAGACCGGACATGGCAGCCAACACCAAGAACCCGCCGCCCGCGGCGCCCGCGCCCCGCAACGATCTGGGGCACGGCAACTTCGCGATCTTCGCGGCCGAGGACGAGCAGGATCAGAAGAAGCTGAAGTGGGCGATCGGCATCGCCGTCATCCTCCACGTCGTTCTCTTCCTGATTCACCTCCCCGAGATGGTCCAGGGGGACCTCGGCAAGGCCGAGAAGCAGAAGGTCTACGTCGTGCAGCAGGTGCGGTTCCGCCCGCCGCCGCCGCAGCAGGAGCAGCAGAAGATCGAGGTGCGCAAGAAGAAGGTGCCGATCCCCGACCCGACCCCCGACGAGCCGGAACCGATCCGGGTGGTCGAAGAGGTGCAGCCGGAGCTCGACATCCCGGTCGACGACGCGGTGTTCGGCATCCCCGACGCCCCGCCGGCGGCCGAGCCGAGCGGCCCGATCCAGGTGGGCGGCGACGTCAAGGCGCCGGAGAAGATCTCGGCGCCGCAGCCGCAGTACACCGAGATCGCCCGCAAGGCGCGCATCCAGGGCGTGGTGATCGTCCAGGCAATCATCGACAAGGAAGGCAACGTCACCAACGTCAAGGTGCTCAAGGGGCTGCCGATGGGTCTCGAGGAGGCCGCGGTCAGCGCCATCAAGCAGTGGAAGTTCCGGCCGGCGACGCTCAACGGCAAGCCCGTGGTCGTCTATTACAACCTGACGGTGAACTTCAAGCTGCAGTAAGCGGCCGAAGAACGAGGCGACGTGGCATTTCAGGGCTCGCTCAGGGAGCTGCCGCTCCCCGACGTCATCCAGCTGGTGGCGGTCTCCGGCAAGACGGGGGTGTTCAACCTCCGCAACGGCGGCGAGGCCGGGCAGATCTACCTGCGCAAGGGGCAGATCGTCCACGCCACGGTCGGATCGCTCACCGGGGAGCGGGCCGTCTACGAGCTCGCCCGCTGGTTCCAGGGGGACTTCGTCTTCACCCCCGGGACCGAGGCCGAGGCGGAGACGATCGAGAAGTCCAACACCAACCTCCTGATGGAGGCGGCGCGGCAGATCGACGAGTGGAAGATCCTCTCGAAGAAGATCGAGTCGACCCGCATGGTGCCCGTCTTCTCGCCCCAGGCGAGCCGCGTCTCCGTGTCGTTCACTCCGGGGGAGTGGGCCCTGATCACCCGGGTGGACGAGCGGCGGTCGATCGAGGAGATCGCCGCCGGGCTGGGGCAGGGCGCCTTCGACGTCTGCAAGATCATTTACGGCCTGCTCACCTCGGGGGTCCTCGCCCTGCGCGACGACCTGCGGCAGCTGCCGGTCGAGCGGCTCGCCCGGCTCGGGCCGGCCGAGCTGGGGGGGGTGGCCGAGCAGATCCATCGTCTCGCCCAGTCGCTGCTGGCCGGCAGCGAGTGGGGGAGCGAGCTCGACGGCGCGCTGCGCCTGTTCCGGGCCGAGATGGAGTCGGGCCGCGGTGGCGATGCGATCCTCGACCTGGTGCGGTCCGAGGAGAAGCTCGTCTCCGCGCATGCAGGACCCAACCAGGCCAAGGCGTTTCTCGATCGCGTCACGTCGATCCTGCAGGGCGCCTGACAGAGACTCGGATTCTTCGGCACGGATCGTGCTACGCACGGTGATGGGCGAGGCGTTGCACGCCGCGTCCAGGAGGACCAGGAAGATGCGCAACCGACTGATCGTGCTCACCCTCGCCGGCGCCCTGCTGCCCTTCGTTCCCGCCCACGCCGGCTGGGAGGAGGGGGTTGCGGCCTTCAAGTCGGGCAACTACGCCCAGGCGGTCCGGGAGTTCGAGGCGCTCGTCGCTGCGAACCCCGAGCAGGCCGCGGTGCAGATGATGCTCGGCCGCGCGCTGCTCAAGAGCGACCGCGCGTCGCAGGCGATCCCCGCGCTGCGCAAGGCCTACGACCTGAACCCCAACGACGTGGCGACGCAGATCTTCCTGGGCCAGGCCTACCTCGACGGCGGCCGTCCCGCAGAAGCGGTGCAGCTGCTCTCGCGCGTCAACGCCTCGAGCCTGCCGGCGAGCCAGCAGCAGGCCTTCAGCGCCATCTACTCCGAGGCGCTGACCAAGTCGGGACAGACCGACCGCGCCGCCAGCGAGCTCAAGAAGCTCGCCGCCGCCAAGCCCGGCGACGCCGACATCCAGTACCAGTACGGAGCGATGGAGTTCAACGCCGGCAACATCGCGCCGGCCGCCGCCGCCTTCGAGAAGGCGCACCGGATCGCGCCGGGCGACGCCAAGTACGCCCGCGCCTACGTCAACGCGCTGATCCGGCTCGGCCGCGAGTCCAACGACAACTCGGCCTACACGCGCGCCCTCGAAGCGGCCCGGTCGCTGGCCGGCGCGGCCGCCACGTACGAGAACCTCCTGCTGCTCGGCGAGGTCCAGCTGGGCGCCAAGCAGTACGACGCGGCGGCGGCCACCTTCGGCCAGGCCTCGGCGAAGAACGGCGGCGACTGGCTCCCCCACTTCTACGCCGGCCAGGCGGGCACGGCGGCCGGCCGCTACGGGGATGCCGAATCGGCGCTGCGCCGCGCGCTCGACCGCGCCGGCCAGTCGGCCGACAAGTCGCGCATCTGGCGCCAGCTCGGCTTCGTCTACGAGAAGCAGAAGAAGTTCGCCGAGGCCAAGAGCGCCTACGCGAACGGCGGCGACAGCGCGGCCGTGGCGCGCATCACGGAGAACGAAGAGATCAACAAGCACAACTTGAAGGCGGACGAGGAGGCGGCGAAGCTCGCCGAGATCGAGCGTCAGCGGCGGATCCTGCAGGAGCAGCTCCAGCAGCAGTCGCCGCCGCCCCGGCGCTGAAGATCGCCCGGCGGGAGTCGCCCCGCTCCCTTGCTAGACTGCCGGGCGTGCCCCGCCTGCGCGCCTGGACGACCGCCGCGGCGCTGCTCGCCGCTCTCTGCGTCGCTCCGCTCGCCGCGCAGGAGCCGGTCGAGCCGCCGACGGGCATTGGCGACACCCCGCCGCCGGTGCGCACCTCCTCGCAGGCCCTGCTGCCCGAGGTCGACTTCTACTTCCCCGAGGGCGACCTCGACATCCGGCTCAACCGGCTGGTCAAGAACGCCTTCTTCGGCGGCCAGGTGCGCTACAACTTCGCCAAGGGGGACATCCTCGCGCTGCTGCGCTACCGCTACTACGGGCTCAACAAGGTCTGGCAGATCGGCGTCTTCGACGACGTCAACTACGATCGCCTCGACAGCGGTTCGAACGACTTCGAGCGCGCCCGTGGCGGCCTCGTGCAGGTCGAGATCCCGCACGGGATCCACCGCCGCGCCTACCTGCTCGGCGAGGTCGACAACCTCACCTCGAACAAGGAAGAGCTGGTCTACTCGACCGACCGCACCAACACCTTCGTGCGGGTCGGCTACCAGATCGGCACGCCGGACGACAGCCGCTCGAACGCCATCGTCGGCGAGTCGCGCTCGCGGGTCGAGCGTCTGTTCTCCGGCTACCGCAAGATCGGGCCGCGCGGCTTCGGCCTGACCGGCGCGCTGACCTGGAGCTTCGACGATCTGGGGGGCGACTTCGACTACCTGCGCGCCGAGCTCGAGGGGCTCAAGCGCCTGCCCGGCCGCCGCGAACGCTTCTCCATCGTCCGCCTCCACGCCGGCAGTTTCCTGTCGGCCGAAGTGGTCCGTCCGGAGGCGGAGAAGCCGCACGATCGCTACGCCATTCCGCTGCGTGAGCTCTTCCGTCTCGACGGCCGCGAGGAGCTCAAGGGTCTCGACGAGCGTCGCTACGGGACCGAGGAGCTGCACGCCACGGTCGAGTGGTTCCTGCCCTGGTTTACCGAAGCGGACCGCCGGGCCCTCAAGGGGTCCTGGGAAACCTGGTACTGGGTCCTCTACGCCGGCGCCGGAACGGTCGGCTACTCCACCGCGAGCTTCAGCGACTGGGGCGAGTACGTTCCGGACGTCGGCTTCGGGTTCGAAAGCGCCGTCCGCTTCGGGCGCCACGTCTTCTTCATCTCCGCCGTCGCGGCGCACGCTCTGGACGAGGACGGCGACCTCAAGGCGCGCCTGTCGATCAAGTCGTCGCGCTGAGCCCTCGAGCGAAGTGCACTACTGCACATCCGGAGTGCCGGCCGGCGCCCGGATTGCACGGGCCTGTCAGCAGAGCCCGCCGCCTGCGGGGACGGGCGTATACTGATTCCTGTTGACGCAAGGCGTTTTCTTTCGAGGGGGACTCATGAAACTCAGAATCGCAGTGAGCCTGCTGCTGCTCGCGGGCGGGGTGGCCGCGCCCGTGGCGGCCCAGGGGCAGGACGGACCGACGGTGACCGGTGAAAGCGGCCTGTTCACCCTGCTCGACGGCTGGACCCTGCCGCGCGGCGAATGGTCGTTCGGCCTCTACTACAACAACTGGGACCGCCTGGTCGCGCCGGTACCGGGCGTCGATCCGGTCGCCCCCCTGACCGACGACTGGGACTACGACTGGCACCGTCTCTCGGCCAGCGTCGGCTGGGGCGCCACCGACCGGCTCGAGTTCGCCCTGATGCTGCCCTGGGAGATGCTGCGGGCCGACGACAACCACCATCTCGGCGTGGTCAACGGCAGGCTGTTCGTCGACGAGATCGACGCCTCGGGGATCGGCAACGCGCGACTCGGGGCGAAGTACCGCTTCTGGGCCGACGAGGCGGCCGGCCGGGCGCTGGCCGGCAACCTCTTCGTCGAGCTGCCCACCGGCGACGACGACGAAGGGGTGGTGACGGGCGACACCGGCTGGGGTCTCGGCCTCGACTGGTCGATGGCGCCCGGCTGGGTGGCGCGGGTCGGCTTCCGCGATCCCGGTGACGCCGACGACTTCGACGTGGCCGAAGAGATCGAGGCGGGAGTCGGCAACGTGGCACGGCTCAACGAGCGCTTCGACTGGATCACCGAGCTGGCGGCGACGCTCTACCAGGGCGGCGATTCGAGCCCCGACGACGCCATCGATCTGACCACCGGCGGGCGCTACTGGGTCGGCGAGTCGGGACGGTGGGCGGTCAACTTCGGACTCCGCCTCGAGCTCAATCAGCTCTCCGACACCGACGAGCACTGCCCCATCGGGGGCCTCGCCGGCCTGACCTTCTACCCTCGCCGGGCCTTCGCCCCGGCCGCGCCGGTGCCCGTCGCGGCGCCGGTGGCGCCGCCGCCCGCTCCGGAACCCGCGCCGGTCGTCGCGGCGCCGGCCCCCGCGCCGGAGCCCGCACCGGTCGCCCCGCCGCCGCCCGCGCCGCCGCGCGAGGTCGAGGAGCTCTGTCTCTTCGATTCCGGCAGCGCCCGGGTGGACAACCGCTGCCGCGCCGTCCTCGACGAAGTGGCGCTGCGCCTGAAGGAGGATCCGGCGGCGACGGCGCGGATCATCGGACACGCCGATGCGCAGGGGAGCCCGGCGGTCAACGACCGGCTGGCGATGCAGCGCGCCGAGGCGGCCCGCAAGGTGCTCGTCGAGCGGCACGGCATCGACCCGTCGCGGGTGAGCGTCGAGAGCCGCGGCAGCGCCGAGGCGACGGCCGACAACGCCACCGCCGAGGGGCGCACGGCCAATCGCCGCGCGGTGATCATCGTCCGGCTGGGCAGCTGAGCCGGCGGTCCCACCGTGTCGGGGGGCCCCGCGAGCGTTCGCGGGGCCCCTTTTCCGTTGCGCCCGGCGGGCGCCGCAGGCGGGCTCAGGAACGCTCGGAGGCGGGGTTCTCGCGGCCGAGCGAGACGATCGCTCCGACCAGCCCCGCGCCGGCACCGAAGCCGAGCAGGGCGGCGATCTCGACCGGCGAGAGGAACTGGCCGGCGAGGGCGGCGGCAGCGAGCGAGGGGCCCGACGACTGCAGCGAAAGGTGCAACGCGGTGAGCCCGCCGAGCGCCACCAGGGCGCCGAGCAGCCCCTGGAACATCCCCTCGAGGTAGAAGGGTCCGCGGATGTAGAACTCGGTCGCGCCGACGAGGCGCATCACCGCGATCTCGTCCCGGTAGAGGTACGAGGTCAGACGGACGACCGAGGCGATGGTGAACACCGAGGCGCCGACCAGCACGGCGGTCAGCAGCAGGCCGAGCGCCCGCACCACCGCGAGCACCGTCTCGACCTGCGAGATCCAGTCGCGGTCGTCGTCGGCCAGTTCGACGCCTTCGAGCCCGCCGAGGCGCCGCGCCCAGTCGCGCAGGGCCCCCTCCTCGTCCGCCGCGATCGGCCGCAGCCGCGCCTCGAGCGAGGCCGGCAGAGCGGCATGGGCCCCCTCCGCCACGAGCGGCGCGAGACTGGGGAAAGAGCGCGCGAAGCGACGCTCGGCCTCCTCGCGCGAGACCCGCGTCACTTCGGTGACCCAGGGTGCGGCTCGCAGCTGCGCTTCGATCGCCGCCCGGGCTTCGGCCGGGACCTCCGGCGCGAGGTAGACGACGAAGCGGGCCTCGTCCTGCCAACTGGCGATCGTCGTCTCGAGGTTGCGACTGACCAGGTAGAAGACGCCGGCGAGGAAGAGCGACACGCCGATGGTCAGGGCGGCCAGCAGCGACACGCGCAGGCTGCGCGCCAGCCCGACGAGGGCCTCGCGGGCGAAGTCGCGCAGCGCCTGGAGGAGCGTCACTCCGGGACCTCCCCCGCGGCTGTCGGCGGCACCGGCAGCGGCGGCATCGCTTCGCCCGGAGCCAGGCGCCGGTCGTCGATCAGCCGGCCGCCGCCGAGGGTGAGCACGCGGCGGCCGACCCGTTCGATCATCTCCCGGTCGTGCGTGGCCAGCAGGACGGTGGTGCCGCGCCGGTTGATTTCGAGGAAGAGCGCGAGGATCTCGCGCGCCAGGTCGGGATCGAGGTTGCCGGTCGGCTCGTCGGCGATCAGGATCTCGGGCTCGGCGATGAGCGAGCGGGCGATCGCCACCCGCTGCTGCTCGCCCCCCGAGAGCTGCCGCGGGAAGGCGGCCATCCGGTGGGCGAGTCCGACCCGCCGCAGCGCCTCGAAGGCCATCTTCTTGCGCCGCGCCGCGTCGAGTCCGAGCACCCGGGGCAGGAAGTCGACGTTCTCGAAGATCGTCTTGCGATCGATCAGCCGGAAATCCTGGAAGACGACGCCGATCGAGCGGCGCAGGTAGGGGATCTTGCTGCGCGGAATTGCCGCCACGTTGCGGCCGTTGACCAGGATCTGCCCCTCGCTCGGCGTCTCCTCGCGGAAAATCAGCCGCAGCAGGGTGGTCTTGCCGGCGCCCGAGGCCCCGGTCAGGAAGCAGAACTCCCCCTTGGCAATTTCGAACGAGACGTCGTCGAGCGCAACCTGGCCGGTCGGATAGCGCTTGGAGACGTGGAAGAGCTGGATCATCGGGCGGGCAGCGGCGGCGACTCTATCGCAGCGCCGCCGCCGCCCCGCGCCGTAGGATGGCGACGTGAGTGTGCTCGAGCGGATCGCCCCGGCGCCGGAGGTGCATGGCGGAGTCTTCGTCTGGCGCTTCGCGGCGGCCGGAGCCGAGGTGCGCTTCCTCGGCCGCGGCGCGCCGGGCCGCTCGGCCGGCGAACTCGCGGCGGTCCTGCCGAAGGGCGTCGAGCCGGCGTGGCTCGAGCAGGTCCATGCGGCGCGTCTGCGCGTCGCCGCGCCCGGCTGTTGCGGCGCCGGCGACGCTCTGGTCGCGCGCCGGACCGGAGTCGCGGCGGTTGTCGCCACCGCCGACTGTGTCCCGGTGGTCGTCGCCGCCGGGGACCGGGTCCTGGCGGTGCACGCCGGCTGGCGCGGTCTCGTCGCCGGGGTCCTCGAATCGGCGCTCGGCGAGCTCGCCGACGCGGCCGGCGCCGGGACCGCCTGGATCGGCCCGGCGATCGGCCCCTGCTGCTACGAGGTGGGCGACGAAGTGGCCGAAGCGGTCTGCGCCGTGGCCGGAGAGGCCGTGCGCTCGGCGGGAGCCGGCGGCCGGCCCCACCTGGACCTCGCCGCGGGCGTGGCGGCGCGGCTGGCGGCGGCGGGCCTGCCACGGATCGTGTGGCTCGACCTCTGCACGCACTGCCGCGCCGACTGGCTGTGGAGTCACCGCCGCGACGGCGCCGGTGCGGGGCGCAACCTGACGCTCGCCTGGCGCCGCGCCGCCGGCGAAGGGAGCGCGGCGCCGCTCAGGGCACGCTGAGCGACCAGGCGCCGGTGCCCCCAGACTGGAACCCGTCGACGAAGATCACCGGACAGCTGCCGACGTGGACCGTCACCTCGTCGCGGGCCCCCCCCTGAACCGTCACCGCCACGCGCCGGTAGGTCGTCGTCCCGGCCGGAGCCACCACGGCGCTGCCGGTCGCCGCGGAGCCGGGGACGTTCTGGTCGACGAAGGCGTCCAGCACCGCGCCCGAAGGGACGTCCCACGAGAGGGTTGTCGACGGGGCGGGACAGAGCGTGCTCGCCGAGAGCGTGGTGGCAGGAGTCGCGGCCGCGGCCACCGAAACCGTCGCGTCGCCCGCCGAACCACCCGCCACATCGAGCGCGTGAATCCCGATACCGGTGATCTGCCGACCGTTCTTCGGATTGTTCGACAGGGTCAGGCCGTCGAGGGTGGCGCCGCTTCCCGACCACCCCCAGGCGAGCCAGTTCTCGGCCGGCACCAGCGCCGTGTCGTCGTAGCGCTTGGGCGGCAGGGCGAGCAGCTTGCCGTCCGCAGGTGAGGTCGACGTGGCCGTGCGGTAGCGGACGTTGGTCGCCGCAAGGGTCGCCAGGTGATTCTGCAGATCGGGTTCCTGGCAGTCGGAGCTGTTGCCGGAGAAGAGCACGTCGGTCATCGCTGCGGTCGTGTAGAAGCGAATGCTGCCACCGCCCCCCTGGGGGCAGAGTGGCGTGGCGCCGGCGGCCCGGTTACGGGCGACCAGCACGTCGGTCAGCGTCGCGTGCGCGGTCTGCAGCACGAAGCCGCCGCCGTAGACGAAGTCGGGGGTCGAAAGCTTGCCCACCGAGCAGTCGAGCAGCGCCGAGTCGAGGATCTTCACCTGCGCGCAGCGGTTGACTTCGGAAGTCTGGCAGGCCGTGGTGATCGTGGAGCCGCTGTCGCCGGTGGCCACCAGGCAGCCACCGACCTGGGCTTCGTGGAGCCCGGTGGAGTCGCCCTCGATCAGCGACCGCTCGACGTGCAGGCTCGCCGCCGGCCAGTCACGGATCGCCTGGGAGGCGCAGCCCGGAGCGCCCGTTGCCGGCCCCGACATCGCCAGGATCGCTCCCCCTTGCGCCGCCGCCGCGCCGGCCGACGTGGCGCGATTGCCGCGCAGCACGGAGTCGACGACGACGATGCGGCCGCGGTAGGTCTCGAGCGCGCCCCCCCAGTCGGCGAAGTTGTTCTCGAACGCCGACTGATAGATGCGGGCCCGCGCGCAGTCCTCGACGTGGATCGCCCCGGCCTCGGTGCGCGCCGGGGCGTTGGAGCCGTCGGCGCGGTTGGCGTGGAAGCGGCTGCGGACGATCAGCAGGTCGGCTGCCGGCTCCGGGCAGTAGGGCGCGTTGCAGGCGAAGTGACCGTAGGCGTAGATGGCGCCGCCGACGTAGCCGGCGACGTTGTTCTCGAACAGGCTGTCGGCGATCCGCGCGTGCGAGTTGCGAATCAGGATGGCGCCGCCGGCGCCGTTGCCCGACGTGCAATCGGTGAGGGCGGCGCCGGTCTCGCAGTTGTTGCGGAAAGTCGAACCGAGGACCCACAGTTCGCTCGGCTGATTGTTGGGCGCCGCACTCCCCTGCTGGGCGAAGATCGCCGCCCCGTCCGTGACGCCGCGGTTGTCCTCGAAGAGGGAATCGATGACCAGGGCCCTGGCGCTGCCGTAGAGGCCGAGCCCGGCGCCGCCGTTGCCGCCGGCGGAGCGATTGCCGGTGAACTCGCAGTTGAAGAAGGTGGCGCGGGCGTTGCGCAGCGAGACGCCGCCGGCGAAGTCGGACGCCGCCGTGCGGCCGTTGACGAAACGCAGCCCCTCGAACGTGATCCACCGGGCGGCGTTGAGGTCGCGGATCGAGACGACGATGCGGGCGTTCTGTCCGGTCAGGGTCACCTGGCCGGGGACACGCGCGCGCACGGTGAAGGAGCGGTTCTTGTTGGTGCCGAGCTGAAAGCCGTTGCCACCGGAGGGCGAGGGGTAGGTGCCCGGCGCGATGTCGATCGTGCCGCCGTCGGGAACTTCACGGAAGGCGGTGGCGAGGTCGGCCTGCTCCTCGGGCACGCACAGGACGCCGGGGACGGCGCAGTCGACGGCGAGAGCGGGAGCGGCGAGCGCGAGGCCCACGAGGACGGCGACGGCGAGGCGGGGGATCGGCATGCACGGCTCCTGCGGAGTCAACGGGTGCGCTCGGGAAGGGTCCGGCCGCGGGCGCGCGGGCCGCGGGGCTGGCGGGCGAAGGCGCGCAGCTGACCGCAGGCGGCGGCGACGTCGTGACCCCGCTGGCGGCGCACGGTCACCGTGGCGCCGCGCCGTTCGAGACGGGCGCGGAAAGCCTCGACCCGCTCCGGGGTGGGACGCCGCATCCAGTTGGGCAGCACCGGGTCGGGGTTGAACGGGATCAGGTTGAACTTCACCGGCACCCGGGCGAGCCGCCGCACCAGGGCGTCGGCGTCGGCCGCGGCGTCGTTGAAGCCGGCGAGCAGCAGGTATTCGATGGTGATCCGGCGCCGCGGCTCGAGCGGAAAGCGTTCGAGCGCGGCGACCAGCTCGGCGAGCGGGTAGGTCCGGTTGACCGGCATGATGCGCGAGCGGCGCTCGTCGTCGGGCGCGTGCAGGGAGATGGCGAGGTTGGGCCGCCGCGCCCAAGCGGCGAGGGCGTCGATACCGGGCACCACTCCGGCCGTCGAGACCGTCATCTTGCGCCACGGCAGGCGCAGCGAGAGCAGCTCGAGGGCCGGCGCCAGGGCGTCGAGGTTGAGCAGCGGCTCGCCCATGCCCATGAAGACGAGGTTGAACGACTCGGGGAGTCCGGCGATGGTCTCCAGGCAGCGCACCTGGCCCACGATCTCGCCGGCGGTCAGGTTGCGTCCGGCTCCCCAGAAGCCGGTCACGCAGAAGGCGCAGGCGAGCCCGCAGCCGGCCTGGCTGGAGAGACAGAGGGTCCGCCGGTCGCCATCGGGGATGTCGACGGTCTCGATCGAGGCGCCGTCGGCGAGACGCAGCAGGTATTTGACCGTGCCGTCTCCCGAATCCTGCCGATCGGCCACCGCGGGCAGCGCCAGGCAGAACTCGCGCGCCAGCCGGTCGCGCAGCGCCGCCGGCAGATCGGTCATCTCGGCGAAGCCGGTCGCCCGCCGGAGATGCAGGGCGTCGAAGATCTGCCGGGCGCGAAACGGGCGGTCGGCGAGCGGCGCGAGCAGCGCGTCGAGCTGCGGGCGGGTCAGACCGAGCAGATCGGGGCGCGGGTCGAGGGCCGCCGCGGGCGCCGTCACGAGGGGCGCCGCGCCGGACGCCGGCGGGTCGGATCGATGCCGATCGAGCGGAGAAAGCGCAGGTCGCCGGCGTCCATGCGGAATGCCGGCCCCTCGCCGGCGGGGGCCGCCGCGCCGGCGGCCGCCGCGGCGCGCCGGCGCCGGACCGCGGGCGCCCGGCTGGCCGGCGCGATCGGTTCGACCACCGGCTCGCCCGGCGCATCGCGCCGGCAGCCGAGGTGGAGCTCGAGCAGCCAGCCCGCCCGGTGCAGACGCCGCAGCCCGGCCTGGACCTCGCGCGACTCCGAGATCGCTTCGAGCAGCGCGCGCTCGATGTCGGCGAGCAGCGCGCGCTTCTCGGCTTCCGATCCGGCTCTGGCGTCCACGTCGTCCACTTCGTCGGTTCCCCGGTCCGCCGGCATTATCGGACCCGCGCGAAAGCCCTGTCAAACGGCCAACTGCGATAGGTTCGCCGGTCGCATGGAGAGGGATCCGGAACTCGCGCGCCTGGCCGGCTGGCTCGCCGCCGGCGGGCTCGCAGGTGCCCGCATCGAGCCGCTCGCAGGGGACGTCTCGGCGCGGCGCTACGCGCGCATCCGGCCGCCGGCGGGCGGCAGCCTGCTGGCCGTTCTCCACCCGCCCGAACTGGCGGAGGTCCGCCAGCGCTTCGTCGCCGCAGCGGCCCTGCTCGCGAAGGCGGGCGTGCGGGTTCCGGCGATTCTTCGCGACGATGCCGCCGCCGCCATCCTGCTGGTCGAGGACCTCGGGGAGCGGACCCTGTGCGAGCGCACGGATCTCGACTGGGCAGCGCGTCAGCCCTACTTCGAGGCGGCGATCGATGCGGCGCGCCGGATCGCCGCGATCCCGCTCGCCGAGGTCGAGCGCCTCGGCTCCCCTCCTCTCGACGCGGAGCTGCTCGAGCGCGAGCTCGACGGGACGATCGAAGTCTTTCTGGATCCACGCGGGCTCGCGCCTGCACCTTTCGTCGCCGGGTTGCGCGAAGTCTGCCGGCGGCTCGGCGCCGGGCCGCTCGTCGCCTGTCACCGGGACTTCATGGCGCGCAACCTGATGCCGCTCGAGGGCGGGCGGGTGGCGGTGATCGACTTCCAGGACCTGCGCCCCGGGCCCGCCGCCTACGATCTCGCGTCGCTGCTCAACGACAGCCTCTTCGTCCCCGAGCCGCTCGAGAGCGAGTGGCTCGCACGCGCCCTGCCGCCGGACGCCGATCCACTCGACTACTCGCGCGCCGTGGTCCAGCGCACCCTCAAAGCGGTCGGCACGTTCACCCGGTTCGCGGCGGCCGGCAATCCGCGCCATCTGCCGCTGATTCCGCCCAGCCTGGAGCGCGCGGCGCGCCACCTGGCGCGGTTGCCCGAAGTCGCCGATGCCTTCGCGCCGCTCGCCGGGCGCTTCGCGGCGCTCTCCGGCGGCGAGCCCGTCTGCTAGACTGACGGCGCGCGGCGCGCCGGGACCGGGACACCGTCCCCCTTCCGCCCGCGGGCGCCGGAGGTGGGGGTCATGGGCCGAATCGGTCTTCCAGAGCTGCTGATCATCCTGCTCATCCTGGTCGTGCTGTTCGGCGCCACCAAGATTCCGCAGCTCGGCCGCGGGCTGGGTGAGGGGATCCGGAATTTCAAGAAGGGGCTGCGCCCCGGCGACGACGAGGGATCCGACGCCCCGTCGTCCGGCCCTCAGGAACCGCGCTGAAGCGTCGGCGGCGCCTCGGCCGCCGCGAGTCGCAGAGCCTCTCCATCGACCCCGAGTTTGCGCTGGTGCTCCTCGTAGAGCGCCAGCACCCGACCGATGTAGGTGCGCGTCGAGGCGTAGGGCGGGATTCCCCCCCAGCGCGCCACCGCCCCCGGTCCGGCATGGTAGGCCGCCAGGGTCAGGCGCACGTCGCCGCCGTAGCGCGCCTCGAGCTCGGCCAGATAGCCGGTGCCGAGCGCCAGGTTGACCGCCGGATCGAGCGGCTCCTCAACCCCCTCGAGGTGAAAGGGCATCAGCTGCATGAGCCCGAGCGCCCCCTTCTCCGAGACCGCATCGGGCCGGAAGCTGCTCTCGGCTTCGACGATCGCGGCCACCAGCAGTCCGTCGATCCGGTTCTGGTGCGCCGCGCGGCGGATCTCACGGCCGAAAGGGAGGGAGAGCAGGTAGCGCTCGGCGACCTGCGGGTCGAGACGTGAAGCCGCCGGCGGCGGCACGACTGCCGGCGCCACCTCCGCCGGGGCCGGAAGGGGCGGTCGGAGCGGTTCCGGGGTGGTCGTCAGATGCGGAAAGAGGCGGGCCAGCTCGAGCGGCAACATGCGGGTCGAGGCCGGCAGGGACTCCGACGAGCGCGAGCCGGCCAGCCCGAGCAGCAGGCTGAGCACGGCGACGGCCGCCGGAAGGTGAACGTGCGGTCGGTGCGGTGAAGCGGGGGTCATGACGTCTCCTGTACGGGAGGCGGGCCCCGACCCTCGCTGGAGGGGGCCCGGTCGGCGCACCCTGCTCGGGGCACACCGGTGTCGTTGTTGGGAGGACCTTCGCCGACTGTGAAGCTGCGGTCTCTAGACCTTGGGCAGGGTGCGACGCAGGGGGCGGCGGCCGGCAAAGGCGCGGGGCCGTCCTTCGGTCGTCGAAATCCCGAGGTGCGAGACCTTGTTGCGCAGGGTGTTGCGGTGAACCCCCAGGCTGCGAGCGGAGCGGCAGAAGTTCCAGTCGTTGGAGCGCAGGGAGGCGACGATGAACTGACGTTCGAACTCCTGACGCGCCTGTTCGAGGGTCACCCCCTGGGTGACCAGCTCGTCGACGATCTGCGTCAGACGTCCGTTGAGGTTCTGTCGGCTTCCCACGATCCGTTCTCGAACGGGCGGGATTCTATCCGATCCCGCCCCATTGAGGCCAACTTCTCTGTTTGCCGTACTTACTTGCGCTCGAGACGGTCGCCGGCGTAGATCGGGTAGCGCGACTCGAGGATCTTGGCGACCGCCGTGTGGGAGCGCGAAGTGAGCACCGCGAGCTCGCCGAGCACCACCGCCGGACCGCCGTGCGGATTGATCCGGTAGACGGTGAAGAAGTCCCCCGGCAGGACGTCGTCGTCGGCGCCGCGATCGAGGAAGACGACGTGGTCCTGGCCGAGCGACACCAGGTCGGCGGGAGCCGCGAGGATGACCGGGGAGCTCGCCAGGTCGTTCCAGGTCGGCTCGTTGACCGGCCGCAGCGGCGTGCGCCGGGCCAGCGGCACCGGCTCGGGCTGGAAGACGCGCAGGCGGTCTCCCACCTTGATGCCCGAGCAGCTCTGGGTGATTTCGGCGATCGCGCCGTCGTCCTGCACCGAGAGGACGCGCACCCGGCCGAGGGTCGCATAGAGGCGGCCGAACTTGTCGCGCGTCACCGGGTGGCGCACCTCCCGGCCGGCCTCGACCGCTTCGAGCACCATGCCGGGGGAGAGCCCGGCGGCGCGGCCGCCGTCGAGGTAGACCACGTCGCCGACCGAGAGCACGTACTTGACCGTCAGAGCCTGTCCGAAAGCGCTGACGCGGGTCGAGCGCGTGTGCGTCGGCAAGACGGCGGTCGGCGGCATCACCGCCTCGTATTCGGAACCGACGATCGACCAGCCGAAGGCCTCTTCGGCGCTGTCGACGAAGCCGCTGCAGTAGATGTCGCTCTCGGCGCCGAGCGGCACCGGGACGTTGCCCCGCCCGCCCGGAGGTGCCGTGCCGTCCCCTTCGCCCTCGCCCGCGGCGCCGCCGTCGGCCATCTCCGCGCCCGCTTCCTCGGCGCCGACGACCTCGAGTCCGATGGCGATCGGATCGCCCGGGTAGATCCAGTGGGCATCGAGGATGTACGGATTCTTCTCCCAGATCTGCGGCCAGAGGTACGGATTGGCGAGGTTGGTGGCGGCGAGGTCCCACAGCGTGTCGCCGGGGACGACGATGTGCACTTTCGTCCCTTCGGGGAACTCGCTCGGCGGATCCCACGCGGTCCAGTGGTCGCCGACCAGCTTGAGGTGCTTCGGCGGCGTGTCGGCGGCGACGAGCGCCGTGGCGGTGAGCCCGGCGACGATCAGCGCGGTCAGTCGGGAACGGAGCGCCATAACGGGACCTCCAGAAGCAGGGACTTCAGAGTCCGTGCACACATCGACCTCGTACGTTGGCGAGTAGGGTACTTGCGCCGTTGCACAGTGTCAAGGGCACTCTTCACCCCAAGCTGCGCTCCTGCTTGGGGTTAGGGCCGGGGCAGGGAAGCCGCGGCGAGCCCTTCGAGCGCCCGTTCGGCGGCCGCCGTCTGCGGGAACCGGCGGGCCAGCTCCGACCAGACCTCACCGGCCCGCGCCGTGTCGCCCTTGAGGGCGAGGCAGTGGCCGATCTTGAACAGCGCGTCGGGCGTCTTGTTGCCCTCAGGATGGGTCTCGACGGCCGTGCGGAAGGCGGCCAGGGCACCGTCGACGTCCTGGCGGACGAGGCGGGCCTCCCCGATCCAGAACCAGGCGTTGTCGGCCAGCTCGGAGGCGGGATGCGCCGCGACGAAGGCCGCCAGCGCCTGCTCGGCAGCAGCGGCGTCGCCGTCGCGCAGCAGCCGGAGGGCGCTTTCGTACTCGGCGCTCTCGGCGTCCGACGGGGGCGCGGCGTCGGCGGGCGGCGTCGGTGCGGGGGGCTCCGTCACCTCGAGATCGCTCTGCTCGATCGCTGGCGGACCAGAGGGCGAGGGCGACCCCGGCTCGCTGGCCGGAGCGACCGGAGCGCGGGAGACCGCCGCCGGCGGCGACGCCACGCCACCGGCCGGTTCTGCGGCGCGCCCTTCGAGGCGCGCCACGCGCTCGCGCAGGCGCGCGAGTTCGATGCGGCTGCGCGTCGCCTCCTTCTCCAGTTCGACGATCCGGCGCTCCGCTTCGGCGCGCCGTGCCCCGGCGTCGTCGCTCTCCAGCGGCAGGCTGGCGCAGCCCGCCCCGCCGAGAAGCAGCAGCGCGAGGGCCGGCAGGCGAGTGCTCATCGGTTCGTCTCCGGAATCTTCGCCGTCCATTCGCTCTGCGGGAACGTCTCGCGCAGGCGCGAGAAGGTGGCCTGCGCGTCGTCGGCCTTGCCGGCCTGGCGATAGGCGAGCGCGAGAAAGTAGAGCGCGCGGTCGCGCCGGGAGTACCCGGGGTAGGACGTGAGCAGGCCGTCGAGTCGCGCGATGGCGGCACCCGGCAGCTTGTAGCGCTGGTAGAAGCGGCCGACGACGAACTCGTGCTCGGCGAGCTGATCCTCGATACGGGCAATCTCGCCGGCCGCCTGCCCGGCCTCCTCGGAGGTCGGGTAGAGACGCTGCAGGTCCCGAAAGGCCTCGAGCGCCTTGACCGTCGCCGCCTGGTCGCGATCGGGGCGCTCGATGCGCCGAGCGAGCGAACTGGCGATGCGGAACTGGACGTAGGCCCCCTTGTCGCTGGTGGGGAAGCGATTCTGGAAGTCGCGGTACTTCGCTTCGGCCTGAATCAGCTGCGCCGTGCCGCGCTGCTGGTAGAGCGTGTCGGCCACCAGCAGCAGCGCCTCGCGGCCGGCCGCCGAGTTCGGTTCGATCTCGAAAGCGTGGGTGAAGTAGGGGCGCGCCGCGGCCCACTTCTCGCGCTCGAAGAGGCGCTTGCCCTCGGCCAGCGACTCGGCGGCCGACAGACGCAGGATCGGATCGTCCTTGGCCGCCGAACGGCAGCCGGAAACGAGCACGACGGCAACGAGCGCCGCGGCGAGAAGGCGGAAACGATTCATGCGAGACCCTCCAGCGCGGCCTGGCGCAGGGCGGAGACGGCAGCGACCGGATCGGGCGCGGCGTAGATGGATGAGCCGGCGACGAGGGTGCGAAAGCCGGCGCGGGCGATCTCCGCCGCATTGTCCGGGCCGACGCCGCCGTCGATCTCGAGCGTCGTCGCGAGGCCGGCGGCGCGGATCATCGCGCCCAGTCGGCGCGCCTTGTCGAGCACGCGCGGCAGGAAGGTCTGGCCGCCGAAGCCCGGGTTGACCGACATCAGCAGCACGAAATCGCAGGCCGGCAGGACGTCGATCAGCACTTCGACCGGCGTCGAGGGGTTGAGCGCCAGTCCCGGGCGTACCCCATCGGCGCGCACCGCGGCGAGCAGCCGGTCGTGATGGACCGCCGCCTCGTGGTGGAAGCAGAGGCGGGCGGGACGCAGACGCAGGTATTCGGCGAGCAGTCGCCCGGGATCCTCGACCATCAAGTGGACGTCGAGTGGCAGCCGCGTGTGGCGCGCCAGGGCCGCGAGGACCGGCGGGCCGAAGGTCAGATTGGGGACGAAATGGCCGTCCATGACGTCGCAGTGCAGCAGGTCGGCGCCGCCGGATTCGGCGAGGCGGGCGGCGCCCGCCAGGTCGGCGAGGTCGGCGGCGAGAATCGACGGCGCGATCTCGATCACGGCGTGGCTCCGGGCGCCGAGACGCCGAGCGCGATCGCCTCGCTGCGCCGCAGCGGGTGACCGGGCAGCGGGCTCTGGCGCAGGATCGTCCCCTCGGCGATCCCCTCGTAGGGCTCGAAGGTGACGTTGCCGAAGCGGAAGCCGCGCGCCTCGAGCGCGCGTCGCACCGGTTCGTAGCGGCGATAGACCAGGTCGGGCATCACGTAGGTCGCTCCCGAGGACTCCTGCGCGACGAGCAGGTCGACGCGCGCGCCGGCCGGGGCCTGCGACCCCGCCGGCGGATTCTGTCCGACCACCGTCCCCGGCGTCCCCGCGGCGGCGAAGACCGCCAGAGTGGCGCCGGGCTCGAGCCCCTCGCTGCCGAGCATCAGGCGGGCCGCCGGCAGCGCCTTGCCCGCCAGCTCCGGCACTGCGACCCGGCGGGCGCCCTGCGAGACGACCCCCTCGATCGCGGCGCCCCGCTTGACCAGACTGCCGGCCGCCGGCCGGGTCTCGATCAGCCGCCCGGCGGGGATCGTTTCGCTCCAGCGGCCCGCCTCGGCGCGGCGCAGGGCGAGGCCGTGATCGGCCAGCAGGGCCGCCGCCTCCTCCTCTGCCAGCGCGGTGAGGTCGGGCACGGTGGTCACGCCCCGCCGCACCCACTGGTTGAAGGCGAGATAGGCAGAGATGGCGAAGACGGCGAGAACGAGGAGCGCGTAAGCGGCCAAGCCCGCCGCGCGGAGGAGCCGCCGCAGCACGGCGTGCGAGTCTAGCAGAGCGAATCCGGTAGGCTCGTTCGATGGCACCCCCCCCGATCGGAGCCCATGTCTCGGTGGCCGGCGGCCTGGCGACCGCCTTCGCGCGCGGCGCCGACCTCGGCTGCGAAGCGCTGCAGGTCTTCGTCAAGAACGCCAGCCAGTGGCGCGGCAAGCCGCTGGTGCCGGCCGACGTGGACGCTTTCCGCGCCGCCCACGCCGCCGCCGGGCCGCTCCCCCTGGTGGCCCACGGCGCCTACCTGATCAACCTGTGCGCCGTCGACCCGGCGATTCTCGAGCGCTCGCGCGCCGGGCTCGCCGACGAGCTCGGGCGCTGCGCCGCGCTGGGCGTCTCCGGCCTGGTCGTGCACCCGGGCGCCCACCTGGGGGCGGGGGAGGCGGCCGGCCTCGCGGCCATCGCGCGGTCGATCGACGCGGTGTTCGCGGAGCTGCCGGGCGGCCCGGGCGCCCGCCTGCTGCTCGAGCAGACGGCCGGCCAGGGGAGCGTGCTCGGCTGGCGGCTCGAGCAGCTGGCCGAAATCCGCCGGCAGCTCGGCGCGCCCGAGGCGGTCGGCTTCTGCCTCGACACCTGCCACGCCTTCGCCGCCGGATACGACCTGCGCACCGCCGCCGCGGTCGAAGACTTCCTCG
Source organism: uncultured Thermoanaerobaculia bacterium (assembly GCA_964471955.1). Taxonomy (GTDB): domain Bacteria; phylum Acidobacteriota; class Thermoanaerobaculia; order Multivoradales; family JAGPDF01; genus JACTMI01. Next base: position 26,843 of record CAYYIK010000037.1, read on the forward strand.
CCGAGGTCGACCGCCACCTCGGGTTCGACGCCGTCGGCTGCGTGCACCTGAACGACTCGACCGGCGACCTGGGCTCGCGCAAGGACCGTCACGCGCCGATCGGCGAGGGGGCGATCGGCCGCGAGGGGTTCCGTCGACTGCTCGCCGAGCCGCGCCTGGCGGGGGTTCCGATGATCCTCGAGACGCCGCTCGGCGACGACGAACAGGGGCACGCGCGCGATCTCGCCACGCTGCGAGAGCTGCGCGAGTTGCGCGGCTGAAGACGCGACGTCAGCCGGCGAAGAGCCGCTTGGACAGGTCGAACCAGAGGACGGTGATCATCAGCAGCACGATGAGCACGAGCCCGAGCTGCGCGAAGCGCTCCTTGACCGCCACCGGCAGGTCGCGCCGGATGACGCTCTCGACCAGCAGCAGCAGGATCTGGCCGCCATCGAGGATCGGGATCGGGAAGAGGTTGAGCAGGCCGATCGAGATCGAGATCACGCCCATCAGATAGAGCAGGTCCTTGACGCCGCTGCGCGCCGCGGCGCCGGACTGCGCGGCGATCTCGATCGGGCCGGCCAGGGCGCTGCGCGCCGCCACTTCGCGCTTGAAGATCTTGCCGATCACCGCGAGGCTCTGGCGCGCGATATTGAGATTGAAGCGGGCGCTTTCGACGAAGGCGCGGCCGAACGGGAAGCGCTGCTCGACGGTCAGCCGGACACCGATGCGTCCCTTGCCGTCGCGGTCGGCCGGCACCACCGCGAGCGTGAGCAGCGAGCCGCCGCGCAGGACCTCGAGGGTGACCTGCTGGCCGGCGCGCGGCTCGAGCCAGGCCACCAGGTCGGCCGGGTTGCCGAGCGCCCGCCCGTCCACGGCGCGGATCTCGTCGCCGGCGGCGAGGCCCGCCGCGGCGGCCGGCGAGCCGGCCTCGACCTCGCCGACGCGCGGCAGGATCTTCGGCCAGATTCCGGCGTCGCCGAAGTCCAGCCCCGCGGGCCGCACCGGCGTCACGGTGAGGCTCCTCCGCTCGCCGGCACGCTCGACTTCGACCGCCAGCGGCTTGCCGATCGAGGTCATGAAGGTGAACGCGACGTCGTGCCAGCGCTCGACGCGCTTGCCGTCGATGGCGACGATCTCGTCACCCGGCAGCACTCCCGCCCGCTCGCCCGCCGAGCCCGCCTCGACCGAGCCGACCACCGACGGGATGCTCTGCAACGCCGGCACTTCGATGCCGACCATGAAGAGGACCGCGATGAGGACGAGCGACAGGACGGCGTTCATCGCCGGGCCGGCGAGGTAGACGAGGATGCGCTGCCAGCGCGGCCGGTTGACGAAGTCGCGCGGATCGGCGGTGGCGTTCTCCTCCTCCTCGCCGGAGAGCCGCACGTAGCCGCCGAGCGGCAGGGCGCAGATCTTGTACTCGGTCTCGCCGCGCTGGAATCCCCAGATGCGCCGGCCGAAGCCGAGCGAGAAGGCGAGCACCCGCATGCCGAAGCCCTTGGCGACCGCGAAGTGGCCGAACTCGTGGACGAGGATGATGACGCCGATGGCGAAGACGAAGGCGAGGGCGCTGGAGAGGAAGTTGAGCATGGGATTTCCGGTCGCGAAGGCTATCGCGGGCGCGGCAGCGAGGCGATCCTCGCCGCCGCGGCGCGCCGGGCTTCGGCGTCCTGGTCGAGCGCCGCCTCGAGCGAATCGAGGGGGACCGGCGCGTGCGCGTCGAGGACGGCGCGGATGGTGTCGAGGATGTCGGGGAAGCGGATGCGCCCGTCGAGGAACGCCGCCACGGCGACCTCGTTGGCGGCGTTGAAGGCGGCCGGCGCGCTGTCGCCGGCGGCGAGCGCCTGGCGCGCCAGCGAGACCGCCGGGAACTTCGCGTCGTCGAGCGGCAGGAACTCCAGCCGGGCCAGCGCCGCCGGGTCGAGGCGCGCGAACTCGTTGGCCCAGCGCTCCGGCCAGGCGAGCGCGTACTGGATCGGAAAGACCATGTCGTTGGCCGACAGCTGGGCGACCCAGCTGCCGTCGCGCCACTCGACGAAGGAGTGGACGAGCGACTGCGGGTGAACCAGGACGCCGATCGAGTCGGCGGGGACGCCGAACAGCCAGTGTGCCTCGATCAGCTCGAGCCCCTTGTTGACCAGGGTCGCCGAGTCGATGGTGATCTTGGCGCCCATCGACCAGGTCGGGTGGCGTAGCGCCTCCTCGCGCCGGATGGCGCCGAAGGTCGCCGGATCGCGGTGCAGGAACGGGCCGCCCGAGGCGGTCAGCACCAGGCGCGCCACCTCTTCGGGGCGGCCGGCGCGCAGCGCCTGGTGGAGCGCCACGTGCTCACTGTCGATCGGCAGCAGCGTGGCGCCGCTGGCGGCGGCCAGCGCGGTGAGCAGGCCACCGGCCACCACCAGCGCCTCCTTGTTGGCCAGCGCCACCCGGCGGCCCGCGGCGAGCGCCGCATGCACCGGCGCCAGGCCGGCGGCGCCGACCACCGCGGCGACCACCAGGTCGACGTCGGGATGGACGGCGGCGAGCACCAGGGCGCCGTCGCCGGTGGCCAGCTCGGTGCCGGCGGGCAGGTCGGCGCGCAGCCGCTCGCCGGCGGCCGGGTCGGCCACCGCGACGAAGCGCGGCCGGAATTCGCGCACCGCCGCGAGCAGTTCGTCGGGGCGGCTGCCGAGGGCGCCGAGGGCGACCAGCTCGAAGCGGTCGGGGTGGTGGCGGAGGACTTCGAGGCAGCTGCGGCCGATCGACCCGGTGGCGCCGAGCAGCGCCAGGCGTCGCTTCACGGAGCGCTCTCCCAGCCGAAGAGCCGGATGAGCAGCAGCATCACGGGAGCGGCAAAGAGCATGGCGTCCATGCGGTCGAGCACGCCGCCGTGTCCGGGCAGCAGGTCCCCGGAGTCCTTGACGTCGACGCCGCGCTTGACCAGCGACTCGACGAGGTCCCCGAGCTGGGCGGCGATCGCCGTCGCGCCGCCGATCACCAGCAGGTCGAGTCCGAGGCCGACGGCGCCGCGCTGCCACCACCCCCAGAGGAAGGTCGCGCCGAGCGACACCGCGAAGCCGGCGATCGCCCCCTCCCAGGACTTCTTCGGCGAGACGACCGGCGCCAGGCGGTGCCGCCCCCAGGCGGTGCCGGCGTAGTAGGCGGCGGTGTCCCCCAGCCAGACGATGGCGAGCAGCAGAAAGAGCACCCAGGGGTCGTGCTGCTGCAGCCGGTAGAGCGCCGCCACCGGCACCGCGAACCAGAGCGTCGCCCAGGTGAGGCCGCCGA
>CAYYIK010000038.1:0-28813 GCA_964471955.1 uncultured Thermoanaerobaculia bacterium
GACCAGAGGTACTGGTTGGTGACCTCGTGGTGGAAGAGGATCTCGCTGCGCTTGACGCGGCTGCCGAGCGCCTTCGGGGAGCGCTCCGCCTGCGCCATCTTCACCTCGGCGAACTTCTCGTGCACTTCGGCGCCGAGGATCTCCTGCGCGAACTTCGAGGACTTGAACAGCCGGATGGCGTCGTAGATGTTGTCGGGCAGGAAGCGGGTGCGCGGCCGCTTGTCGGAGTCCTCCTCGCCGAGCGGCCCCTCCAGGCCGGTGCGCAGCAGCGTGTAGATCGCCAGGTAGGGGTTGGCGTCGGGGGCGATCGAGCGCACCTCGATGCGCGCCGACTTCTCGTTGCCGATCGGGATGCGGATCATCGAGCCGCGGTCGGACGGCGACACCTTGATCTGGTTGGGTGCCTCGTAGTGCGGATCGAGCCGGCGGTAGGAGTTGACGCTCGAGTTCAGCGTCAGGCAGATGTCGTTGGCGTTGGCGAGGATCCGGTTGACGAAGTTCCACGCCGGCGCGGAGAGCCCGTCCTGCCCCTTGCGGTCGAAGAAGGTGTTCTTGCCCTTCTTCGCCAGCGACATGTTGGTGTGCATGCCATTGCCGTTGACCCCGGCCATCGGCTTGGGCAGGAAGGAGGCGGTCAGCTCCATCTGCGCCGCGGTCTGGCGGGCGACCAGCTTGTAGAGCTGCACCTGGTCGGCGGCGAGCGTCGCCTCGGTGTGGCTGTAGTTCATCTCGAACTGCGACGGGGCGACCTCGGGGTGGTCCTTCTCGTTCTCGAAGCCGAGGGCGCGCTGCACCTCGGCGGCCCGATCGATGAACTGGCGCAGGAGGTCGCCCGGCAGGGAGTGGTAGTAGCCGCCGGTGGAGATGAACTCGAAAGCGCCGGTCTCGCGGTAGCGCCGCTCGGCGTCGCGGCCGCGGAAGAGGAAACCTTCGATCTCGTTGGAGACGTGCGCCACAAGGTCCTGCTTCGCCAGCGTGGCGCCGAGCCCCTTGAGCTGGGCGCGCAGGTCGGCGGCGTAAGGCCGGTCCTGCTGGTCGTGGACTTCGCCGAAGACGAGCACCTTGCCCGGGCCGAAGACGTCGGCCGGCAGCCAGTAGAAGGCCGGCCAGTCGATGGCGAGGCGCAGGTCGGATTCGGCCTGGCGCGAGAAGCCGCGGATCGAGGAGCCGTCGAACGTCAGGTTGTCGGCCGAGCGGAGAAGGAACTTCTTGTCGTAGTCGAGCATGTGCAGCCGGCCTTCGAGGTCGGTGAAGCACACGGTGACGGCCTTGATCCGCTTCTCGTCGGTGAGGTACTTGACCCGCGTCTCGCGGATCTTGTCGGGGCTCTTGCCCGACAGGCGCTCGGTCCGGGCCTCGAGGTTCATCTCCTCGAGGCGGTCGTAGGGGATCTCCAGGAAGTCGCGAAGGGGCTGCACGGCGGTCTCTCCTCTCGGCAATGGTCAATCAGGGATTTTCGCGAGAAAAATACCGCAGCTAATATAAAAGTCAATTCTTTTAAGCTTAAAAGACAAAGATTTATTCTAAAAGACGGTCGACAATGTAGTTATTCGGGTCGACTGCTGAGGCCAAGGCTGAGGCCAAGGCCAAGGCCAAGGCTCAGAGAAGGGGAAAGGCAGGAGACGGAAGCGAACGTGGCAGGCTGGAGCGGAGGCAGGAGCGGCGGGAAGAAGCGGCAGGAGGAAGCGGCGGGCAGGAGCGGCGGGCGAGTCTCGGGCGGCGCCGGGCGGTGGTCGGACGACCCGCGAAGTCGGGCCCGGCAGCCGGTGGGCGGTCTTTCCCTTCTCTGGAAGCTTTTCGTCTCTGTCGCTCGCCGACCCGTTCGACGTCGCCGTCATCCGGCCCTCGGACGGCCCGCTGGTTCCGGTGAAGCGACGTCCAGCATCCAGTCTTTGGCAGATGGAAAAGCCGGAGCCGGGCCGGGCTGCCCGGTCTTTTCCTTCTATGGAAGCTTTTCGTCTCTGTCGCTCACCGACCCGTTCGACATCGCCGTCATCCGGCCCTCGGACGGTTCGCTGGTTCCGGTGAAGCGATTTCCAGCATCCAGTCTTCGGCAGATGGAAAGGCCGGGGGCCGGGCCGGGACGCGGGTGCCGGCCCCCGGAGGCGCCGGCTCAGGAGGCCAGCGGCGGAATGCGCAGGACCTGGCCGGGGTAGATCTTGTCCGGGTCCTTGAGCATCGGCTTGTTGGCCTCGAAGATCACCGGATATTTTCCGGCGTCGCCGTAGTACTTCCTGGCGATCTTCGACAGCGTGTCGCCGGAGACGACGGTGTGCATCTGGGCCTCGGGCTCCACCTTCACCGCCTCCAGGCGGTCGTCGACCCGGGCGATGCCGACGACGTTGCCGACCGCCAGGACGACCTTCTCCCGTTCGGCCTGGTTGTCGACTTTGCCGTGTACCACGGCGGTGTCGCCGTTGACCTCGACCCGGAGGTCTTCGACCTCGAGGCCGAGCGTCGCGACCAGGTTCTGCAGCGCCTTGTTGCGCTTCATCTTCTCGAGCGCAGCCGGATCGACGTTGCGTACCTGCGCCGTCGGCTCGGGCTCATCCTTGCCGAAGATCTTCGCCCCTGCTTCCTTGACGAAATCGAACAGTCCCATGGTGAAACCTCCTTCCGAAAACCGGTGGCAGCGGAACGCACGCCGATCGGCCGCCGGGGTCAATCTACCCGAATCGGCGAAGGATGGCTCAGGCACTCCTGCCACGCCCCGGCGTCGCTCCGCCGTCGCCCGCCAGGCCGAGGATCAGCGCCGCGATGGCGAGGCCGCCGAGGGCCGCCGCCCAGGCGGGGCTGCCGGTGAGCAGAGTCAGCACGCCGCCGATCAGGCCGCAGCTCTCGCGCAGCGCCAGCGAGAGGATGCGCCTGCGGTCGTCGCCGGCGCCGAGGGCGAAGCCGGCGACGAGCAGTAGCAGCCCCGCGGCGGCGAGTCCCCAGACGGCGGCCGGAGGGGGCGGGGTCGGCCGCAGGCCCGGAGCGAGGGCGATCGAGACCGCCGCGAATGCCGCCACGGCGGCGATCATGGCGAAGCCGACGACTCGCAACGGGTGGCGGGCGGAGGCAGCGGAGTCGCGCGGGGGGCGGGCCATTTGCGGGTTCTCCTGCGGCGGGATGGTCTTCGCGGGTACGAGCCTATCGCCCCTGGACGGTGGGCGGGGCCCGAATCGGTGGCAGACTCGGCGGTCATGAGCCCCCGCCCGAAGCCCGGTCTTCCGGCCGAGGAGGACCTGGCGGCGACGGTCCTCTTCCTGCGCCAGTGGCTGCGCGATCCCAAGTCGATCGCGGCCATCGCCCCTTCCGGCCGTGAACTGGCGCGTCGAATCGCCTCGGCGGTCGGGCGCAACGCGCGGCGCGTGATCGAGCTCGGCGCCGGGACCGGAGTGGTGACCCAGGCCCTGATCTCGGCCGGAGTGCCGGAGGCCGGCCTGCTGGTCGTCGAGCGCAACCCCGAGCTCCATCGCATGCTGACCCGGCGATTCCCCGGAGTCGAAGTGCTGGAAGGCGACGCGCTCGATCTGGCGCGGGTCGTGGCGGACTCCGGCAGGCTGACGGCGGGGCGCGTGGACGCGGTCGTGAGCGGCCTCGGTCTGGTCAACCTCGGCCGCGCCTCGCAGCGGCGCCTGCTCGGCCAGGTCTTCGAACTGCTGCGCCGCCGAGGCCGCTTCGTGCAGTTCACCTACGCCCCGGTGCTGCCGGTGTCGCGCGAAGTCATGCGCGACCTGGACCTCACCGCGCGGCGGACCGCGTTCAGTTTGTTGAATCTCCCCCCCGCATCGGTCTACGTCCTCACCCGCCGGCGCGCCGGACGGCGCACCTGACCGGCCGGCCACCACCCCGCCGGGCGGCCCGGCTTCGAGGCGTTTCCCCCTAGACTTCGGCCCAGATCCGAAGGGGGAAGGACGAGACCACCGCGACCGCTCCGCATCGACGATTCCGACTCGTCCCGCGGCGCGGCCCTTCTCCGAGCAGTTCCGGTTCGTGGTGGCGTGAGATCAGAGGGGAGGCGGAGAGTGATGGAAGCACGACACTGGAAGTCAGCAGCCCGACGGATTCCGCTCCTGGGCGGGGCACTTCTGCTGGCCGGAGCGGCGACGGTCCTGGCGGAGCCGCAGAGCGGCTCGCCGATGGCGACGGTCGCCTGCCTCGATTGCCACCAGGAGCAGGTCGAGAAGTTCGCCGCCACCACGCACGGCCGGGCCTTCGCCTTCGGCGACCGCCACGGCAGCGCGACCTGCGAGACCTGCCACGGTGACGGCGCCCGGCACATCGAGACCAACGATCCGGCCGACATCGTCAATCCGGGCCGCCTGTCGATCGAAGACTCGACGCGACAGTGCCTCGAGTGCCACGACGAGAACGCCGCGCAGACGCACTGGCTCGGCAGCGCCCACCAGCGCCGCGGCGTCGGCTGCCTCGACTGTCACGGCGTTCACGAGGAGACGGCGCCGGACTCGATGACGGCCGTCGAGGCGCGCACCGAGGCCTGCTACAGCTGTCACCAGGACGTCCGCTCGGACATGCGCAAGGTCTCGCACCACCCGGTGCGCGAGGGCAAGATGACCTGCCTCTCCTGTCACGACCCCCACGGCGCTCCGAGCAAGGGCAACATCAGGGCCGCCACGGTCAACGAGCTGTGCTACCAGTGCCACACCGAGAAGCGCGGCCCGTTCCTCTGGGAGCACGCGCCGGTGCGGGAGAACTGCCTCACCTGCCACAGTCCGCACGGCAGCAATCACCTCAAGCTGCAGACCACCTCGGTGCCGTACATCTGCCAGCAGTGCCACCTCAACACCCGGCACCCGGGCACGCTCTACGACGGCCGCAACCTGCCGACGCTGGAGAATCCGTCGACCGGCTCCAACCGGTTGTTCAATCGCGCCTGCCTCGATTGCCACGCGGCGATCCACGGCAGCAACCATCCATCCAGCCCCTATCTCGGGCACTGAGGCCGGGAGGAAACCATGAACCGTCCTCGCAACTCGCACGACCTCTCCCTGACGGTGGTCGCCGGGCTGGCTCTGGCGCTCGCCTTCCTGGCCGTCGCCCCGGTGTCCGCCGACGGCTCGTTCACCTTCCGTCTCGACCCGCTGATCCTCGAGGGCAGCTACCTCGAGCAGGACACCGACTCGTCGCGCTCGCAGGAGTACCGGGATCTGTCCGACGGCTTCCGGCTGACCAGCATGGCGCTGGCGGGCTTCACCGACGACTTCCGCCGCGCGCTGCGCTTCGAGGTGGTCAACGGTGGCAAGGCCGACGCCTTCTACGGCCTCTCCTACGACGTCGCGGGCAGCTGGCGCATGCAGCTCTCCTACGACGCCATTCCCCACCGCTTCGGCAACAACGGCAGGCTGCTCTGGACCGAAACCCGGCCGGGCGTTTTCGAGCTCGCCGATCCGATGCAGCAGGCGCTCGAGAATTTCGCCATCGAGAACCGGCCGTCGCTCAACTTCTTCACGCTCGACGGCGCCCTCCAGCCCTACCTGGCCGCGGCGCAGTCGGTCGACCTCGGACTCGAGCGGCGCAGGACCCGGGCGACGATCGATCTCGGCCGGTCCGGTTCCGCGGACTGGACGATCGACTACCAGCGCGAGAGCCGGACGGGCAACCGGGCCTACGGTGCGGCGTTCGGCTTCAACAACGTCACCGAGCTGCCCGAGCCGATCGACTACGACACCACGACGGCGACCCTGAGTGGCAACTGGCGCTTCTCCCGCGGCCTCGTCTCGGCCGGCTACCGCTACTCGACGTTCGAGAACGCGGTGTCGACGATGACCTGGGACAACCCGTGGCGGTTCAACGACGGCAGTGACGGCAGCGCCTACTCGGCGCCGGGCGGCGGCTCGATCTCCGGCTCGTCGCGTGGCATCGCCGACCTGGCGGCCGACAACGAGTCCGGCGCGCTGTTCGCCACCAGCCGGTTCGATCTCGGCACGGCCGGCTGGATCCAGGTCAGCGCCGACTGGGTGAAGAACACCCAGGACGATCCGCTGCTCGCCTACACCCTCAACACCGCCATCGGGCCGGAGACCGGCGCCCCGTTCCTCGCCGCCGACCGGGCCAATCAGCCCTACGGCTCGGCCGACCGCGAGTCCACCACGACCAAGCTGGTCGCCTCCTGGGGTGCCCGTTTCGGGGAGGGGTGGCAGGCCGGCGCCCGCTACGACTACCAGGACTACTCGGACGACTCCGATCGCTTCGAGTTCGAAGGGTACGTCCGCTACCACGCGGTCTGGGAGGAGATCGGGCGCATCACCGTGCCGTTCAGCTGGACGCGGACCGTGCTCTCGGCCAACGTCGACAAGGACCTCGGCGGCGCCGGCACGGTCGGCCTCGAGATCCGGCGCACCGAGATGGACCGGGAGTTCCGCGAAACCGAGGGGACGACCGAGGACATTCTGGCGCTGACCTGGGATGCCCGGCTCGGACGCGCGATGGTGCGCGCCAAGTACGAGACCGGCGAGCGGGACATCGACGGCCACTACGAGCCGGAGGCGGCCGAGGCGAGCTTCCTCGAGCACGGCCCGCTGACCACGCAGGAGGGGCTGCGCCGCTACGACCAGGCGGACCGCTCGCTGGATCGCTGGAACCTCTCGGCCTCCATGCCGTTCGCCGACGTCTGGAGTCTGACCCTGCGCGGCACCGGCTACGAGTCCGACTACGACGACAGCGAGTTCGGACTCACCGGGGACGAGCAGATCCGCTACGGCTTCGACCTCGGCTGGGAGATCGGCGCGTCCGGCTCGCTTCACCTGTGGGGCGACCGGACCGACCGGTCGGTGTCGCAGTACGGACGCCAGTCGGGAGCCACGCCGTCGACCAACCCGCTCGATGACTGGAGCATCGATTTCGACGAGACCAACGACACCTTGGGGCTCGGCTGGGTGCGCGAGATCGGCGCCTGGAGCAGCCAGGTCAACGGCTGGTGGAGCCGCTCGGACGGCGAGGCCGACGTCTTCAGCCCGGAGGGGGGCACGCCGAACGTCGGTACCTCCTTCGACAACTACGAGGACTACGAGATCCTGTCGCTGGAGGGGATTCTCGACTACGAGCTGACGAAGAACCTCTCGGTCGGCGGTCGTCTCCTCTACGAGGACTACACGATCGACAGCTTCATTCGCCAGAACCTCGCCAACTACCTGCCGGGGGCGCTGCTGATCGTCGCCAACGACGGGGACTACGAGGCCTGGAGCGCCGGACTGCGCATGAGCCTGCGCTTCTGACCCATCCGGCCCGACCCCTTCCGGGTCGGGCTCAGTCCTCCCCGGGGCTCCGGATCCGTTCGGTCCGGAGCCCTGTTTCGTTCTCGAACCACTCCCGGGCACCGAGCAGCCGCAGGTCGCGCCGCTCCCCTTCGATCTCGACTCCGACCGCCAACCGGCGCCAGGAGAGCAGGAGCCGGCTGCTGCGCCGGCCGTTCTCCAGGTCCGCTTCGCCCCGGATCTCGCCGTTGGCGAGCGGCACGCGCCCGTCTGCCAGTCGCAGCCGTCCGCGCGTCCAGTCGAGGTGGCCGCCGGCCGAGAGGCCCTCCACGGTCAGCAGTCGCTCCGCCCAGCCGGGCAGGTCGCGGCGCAGCTGCCAGGCGAAGACGAGCGGTCGGGTGTCGCGCAGGCGGGCGTCGAAATCGAAGCCGAGCCGGAGGGGGTCGGCGAACTCGAGCCGGCCGGAACTCAGTCGGAGCTCGGACCACCAGCCGGCGACCCGGTCTCCGTTCGACGCGGCGGCGCCGAAGCGATCGAGGCGGACCTCGGAGCCGGCGAGCGAGAAGCTGACCGGCGACTCGAAGTCCGGATCGCCGAGCCTGAGGTCCGCCGAGAGATCACCGGAGATTCGCTCGCCGGCAACGTCCAGATCGACGCCGCGGGCATCGATCCGCACGGTGCCGCCGCCCTTGAGGTCCGCGGTGGCGAACTCGAGTCGGCCGCCGAGCGTGGCCGAGCCGCCGAGCACGGTGGTGCGCGCTGCCGCGGGGACGAAGGCCTGCAGGAACCCGAGGTCCCGGGCCCGCGCCGTGCCGAGGTCGAGGCTCAGGTCGACCGCCTGCGGCGGCTCGTCCATCCGGGGCCTGGCAGCATGGGCTTCGAGTCGCAGGCCATCGCCGGCGAGCGGCGCCGCGGCGCCCGGCCGGCCGAGTGTCCAGTGGCCGAGCTCGAGCCGGCTCTCGAGGATCGGCTGGCGGGGCGAGCCAGTGACCCGGGCTTCGAGGCGGGCATCGCCCCGGGCCTCGAAGCCGAAGAAGGAGACTCTTTGTTCCGGCTGAGTGGCGAGCAGGTGGGAACCACGCAGATAGGCGCCATCGGCGGCGTGGATCCGCGCCTCGAAGCGAGCCGGCGAACCGCGCAGGTCGAGCCAGTCCCAGCCGCGATAGAGGTAGGCGACGATGCCGTTCGGATCGCAGTCACCGCGCAGCTCGATCCGGCCGGTGAAGCCGCGCGCCACCCGCGAGACGGGAGCTCGCGAGTAGCGCCAGGGGGCGATCCGGAAGCTCCCGCGCCCCGCGAGCCCCGAGGCTACCGGGCGTCCCGCCACTTCGATCCGCACGCCCTCGAGCTCGACGAGGGTCGGCTCGACCTCGGCGAACGTCCGCCTGCGCACGGCGAAGCCGCCGCGGCCGCTCGCCGTGCCGGTGGCCCGGCGATCGTCCACCCAGAGCTCGCTCAGGCCCTCGAAGGCGACGTCGGTGAAGCGGTACGTCCAGGCGGGTCGGTCGGCGCGTGGCCCGGGACCGGGGGAGGCCGGCAGAGCGTCGATCGGCGGGGCAGCGGCCGGGTCGATGGGCGCGGGCGGCTCGAAGCGCGCCGAGCGGATGCGCAGGCCCGAGGCGCGGACCCGGTCGAAGCGCAGTTCGCGCCGGATCAGCGCGGCCGGGAAGAGCTGGCCGGAGACGCGGTCGGCGCTCACCTGCCAGCGCAGCCGCGGCGTGCGGCCGGCGACGCGCAGGTCGTGGACTTCGATCCAGCCGGGCCAGGGCGAGCGCAAGGAGCTCCAGTGGATGCGGAACTTCTCCGGCTGCCGCTCGACCAGGGTCGCCAGCCGGCCGCTGCGCTCGAACCAGCCGAAGGCGGCCCGCCAGGCGGGCACGGCGGCCACGACGGCGAGTACGGCGGCAACGCCACCGGCCAGGGCGAGCCGGCGCCAGGCGAGCGGGGAGGGCATCGCGGGCCATTCTGACCGACGGAGCGGGCGAAGCGAAAAACGGCCCGCCCCTCGCGGGGCGGGCCGGGGTGAGGCGGGAAGCGGCGCGGCTTACGGCTGCGTGGCGCTCCACTCGGAGAAGTCCCCCTCCTCGAAGTCGGCGAGGAAGGGCATCTGGTCGAGGATGCCGTAGATGACGAACGGGAATCCCTGCGGCGCGGCGGCCGTCCCGGTGTCGATCGCGGGCGACCAGGTCGAACCGGTCGGGTTGAACTGCAGGCCGTTGCCGGTCGTGGTCTGGCCCACGATCGAGATCGGGACCGCCCAGGGGCCCGAGGCGAGGGTTCCACCGGTCTGCCAGTCGAGCCAGTACGTCCCCGGATCGAGATGGATCCCGACGGTGACGCTGTTCTCCATCACCGGCCGGGTCGTGTCCGTGGGCGCCGTGTCCAGGACCCGGTAGACGTCCGCGAAGGCCGAGGCGGAGAGACGATTCGTCGTGGTGTCGCCGAACACGATCGTGCTTCCCGCATCGCCCGGCGGGCCATCCCAGATCCGCAGGTTGACCTGGTTGATCGTCGAGGTGGTCGTCGATCCGGTCTGGTAGGCGAAGAAGCTGATCGTCGTGATGTCCCAGCCCAGGGGGTCGGTCACCTCGAAGTCGTCGGCCACCCGGTAGCCCGAGGAGACCGCGTGCCCGAACCCGAAGATGTTGAGGCCGAGCGTCGCCTGGAGATAGCTGGCGTCGAGGCCTCCGGAGCCGCCGCCCGGATGGGTGACGATCGGCCCGTTGTCGTACAGGACCATGTCGACGCCCAGCACCTGCGGGAAGACGAGTTCGCGCACCCGCGCGCCGGCCGGAGCGGCCGCCTGCGGGACGGCGCGCTGAGCCACCGAGGCGGTTCCGGCGCGATCCGCGCCGTCCGCGATGTCCGCCGCGAACCCGGAGTCGGCGACCAGGCCCGGGGCACCGATGGCGGCACATCCGATCACGACCGTCGTCCAACGCAGAACCTTGAGTCCGAATCTCATTCCAGTCTCCTCGACCTCTGCCGCCGGATGGAACACGACGTTCCTGCTGCGGCCATTTGCCGGGTCGCGCGCCTCGACGCGGAGGTCGAGCGACCCGAGGGCCGGCTGCCTCCGGCGGAGGCGAACCGGCCGGTTGGTGGATGCTGCGACGCGGCCTGCGGTTGCGAATCGGCGGGGAGAATACCCGATTGCCGCGGAGAGAAAAACGGCCCGCCCCTCGCGGGGCGGGCCGGGGTGAGGCGGGAAGCGGCGCGGCTTACGGCTGCGTGGCGCTCCACTCGGAGAAGTCCCCCTCCTCGAAGTCGGCGAGGAAGGGCATGAAGGAGACCGACAGCGTCACCGGCACCTCGAGCACCGGGGTGTCCGGGTCGTTGCTCGCCAGGCAGAGCACGCCGGAGTAATCCCCGAGCGCCAGACCGGCGGTGAAGAAGGTCACCGCGACGTCCGTGGAGGCGAGCGGTGCGAGCGTTCCGGCGGTCTGCGTCAGGCCGACCCACGGCAGGTCCTCGGGCGAGTTGCAGGGGCTCGGGAACGACCCCAGCTGCACCGCGAAGTCCGCCGCCGACGACGGGGCCCAGTTCGTGCCCGGGGCGGTCGTCGAGAAGACCGTGCCCGGAATGCCGTTGCCGACGGTGTCCGCCGCGCCGGTCTCCCAGAAGTAGTCGTCCGGCGAGCCGCCGATGGCGGTGTCGTTGTAGATCTCGATCCAGTAGGTCCCGGGCGACAGCGAGACCGGCGCCGCCAGGGTCAGGGTGTGCCGGTACTCGTCGACGCCGAACAGGACGACGCCCGTCGTCTCACGCGTCGAGGCGACGTTGGACTCCTGGTAGACGACGGCGCCCGGCGCTCCGGCGGCGTCGTTGTGGATGATGACGGTCAGCGGATCCGTGGCGGTGGGCGTGTTGCCCGGATGGTAACCACTCCAGATCGTGATGACCTCGAGAGTCTCGGGGGTCGCGAGGGAGAAGTTGTCCGCCACGACCTGGGTGCCGGTCGTCGTGCAGGCCGAGCAGGCCACGTCGGAGAAGATGCCGTTGACCTGGTCGGGGGCCTGGTCGAGGAAGAGCTCGCCACCGCCGAACGCCGGGGCCTCGGTCATGTCCCAGAAGAGGTCGCCGTCGCCGCTGTTGCTGATCGTCAGGACCTGGGCCTCGGAACCGCCGGGCTGGAGGGTCGAGGTCAAGGCCGTCGGGGTCGCCGCGGCGTCGGGAATGAGCGCGGTGAGTGTCGCCGAGGCGCCCGCCGACTCGGTCGGCACATTCGCCGTCACGTTGACGCACCATCCCGCGATCTGGCCGGCATCGCCGGCGAACTGATCGCGCGCGAAGAGCTGCCACGTGCCGCTCGGGTCGACGGCTCCGTACACCGAAGCGAAAGTCGCCGCGCCCGCCGGGGCGGCGAGAGCGTAGGGTCCTGCCGGGGCACCGGTCGGGAAGGTGTCGGTAGCACCGAAATTGGTCGGGAGATAAGTCCCGGCGGTGAGGACCGTGCTGTCGGGCAACGGAGCCGCGGCCGCATCATCGAGCGTGAAATCGAGCCCGGTGATGTCGTTGGAGCCACCCACGTCCGACCACATCACGAAGGTCTCACCCGTCGGCGCCACGAGCAGCATGTCGATGTCGTCGGGCCAGGTGTGCGTGATGCCGAAGAGATCGACCGTCAGCGAGTCGAATACCGCCGGGGCACCCGTGGCGTCGGCCACCGAAGGATAGACGGATCCCGGACCCGAAGAGGTCGTGAAGGTGATCGGGCCGTCAGTACTGCAGTACGAGCCGCCCGGGCTGTCCACGGAGGCGGTCCAGGTGGCGTTGTTCGTGACCGTCGCGGAGACCGTGTCGGTCACGAGGATTTCGACGCTGCCTCCCGGAAGCAGGGGAACCTCTTCGCTGTTGAGGATCGTGCCCAGATGGTCGTCGACCAGAGTGTGGAAGTTGTAGATCTCGCTCCCGAGGTTCTGCACGGTGAAGCAGTAGTCGACCTCGGTGCCGACGGTCGCCGAGACCGTGTTGCTGGCGCCGCAGACCCCGAGCTCGGTGCTGATCGTCTTGGTGAGAGCGATCCCGGTTCCGGGCGTGCCGGTACCCTGGACGACGAAGGGGACTCCCTGCGCACCGACGTCGACCACCGGGACCCAGTCCGTGCCGTCGAACTGCAGGGCGTCGCCCGTGGTGCTCTCACCAGAGAGCGTGATCGGCACGCAGAACGGACCCGAGGCCGAGGTGCCGCCGGTCTGGAAGTCGATCCAGTAGGTGCCCGGATCGAAGTGCGTTCCAGCGACGTCGATGACGACCTCCATGATCGGGCGGGCGGTATTGCCCACCGTCGTTTCCGTGTCTCGGTAGATGTTGGTCCAGGCGGTCGAGAGCATGCGGTTGGTGGTCATGTCGCCGAAGACCACGGTGCCGCCGCTGGCGGGACTGCCGTCCCAGATCTGGAGCCGGGCCGTGTCGAAGGTCGAAGTGGTCCCCGAGTTCGTCTGGTAGCAGTAGACCGTGACCGTGTCGACGTCCCAGCCGGCCGCGTCGGTGACGATGAAGTTGTCGGCCAGCCGGAAGGCACCGGCGTCCGAGGCCGTCATGCCGAGCGTATTCATCCCCAGCGAGGTGTTCTGCAACCGGCTGGCGTCGGCGCCGCCGCCGCCGCCACCGGGGTGGGTGATCATCGGTCCGTTGTCGTAGAGGATGACCGCGCCTCCGATCCTCTGCGGGAAGACGCGCTTGGCGACGACGGCGCCGCGCTGCGCGGCGTCGGGGTCGCCGGCCGAGGCGAGGTCAACCGCGCGGGGCTGCGCCACGGCGGGCGCCCGATCGGCAAGGTCCGCCGCGCCGGGCTGCTGGGCGGCCTGCGCCTGGACGACGCCGAGCGTCGAACAGGCCAGCGCGAGAGTCCAGAGCTTCGTGAGTCTCTTCGTCACGTTCACGTCGATCTCCTTCCCCGTTAGTCGTTCCGGGGAGGAGTCGCGAGCCGGACTCACCGCAGCCGATCCCGGCGCGCGGCCCTCGCCGGGGGGCGGCCGGGAGTCGGAGTTTCGGGTTGCGGCGGTGCTCGGTGACCGGCGGGCTTCCCCCTCGAAACGATGCTATGGAACAGGCCTTTTTTCTAACACAACGGCGGCGGAAAGCAAGTCGAATCCGTGACACCCGGGGCTGGCTTAGAATCCGCGGCATGAATCGATACGCCCCTGCGGACCGGCCGGTGGCCGGCATCCTCGACGATGTCGCGGCCGGCCGGCGGATCTCGGCCGCCGATGCCCATCGACTGCTCGTCGACGGCGACCTGCTCAAGCTCGGGCGGGCGGCCCACGCGGTCCGCGATCGCCTCAACGACCCGGCGGTCGCGACGTACAACGTCGACCGCAACATCAACTACACGAATGTCTGCGTCTACAAGTGCCGGTTCTGCGCTTTCTACCGGCCGCCCGGGCACGAGGAGGGGTATCTCGTGCCGTTCGAGGAGATCGGCCGCAAGGTCGAGGAGACGCTGGCGCTCAACGGTACCGGCGTCCTGCTCCAGGGAGGGGTGAATCCCGACCTGCCGCTCTCCTACTACGTCGACCTGGTCACCTACCTGCGCGAGAACTACCCGGCGATCCACCGCCACTGTTTCTCGCCCCCCGAGATCAAGTTCATCGCCCGCAAGGAGCGGATGAGCTTCTTCGACGTCATCGCGACGCTCAAGGAGGCGGGGCTGATGTCGATCCCGGGCGGCGGCGCCGAGATCCTCTCCGACCGCATCCGCAAGGAGGTCCAGGCCTATCCGAAGGCTTCGCCCGAGGAGTGGATCGACGTCATGCGCCAGGCCCACGCGAACGGCCTGAAGACCACGGCGACGATGATGTTCGGCATGGGCGAGGAGCTGGCCGCGCGGGTCGAGCACCTGCAGCGCATCCGCGACCTGCAGGACGAGACCTCCGGCTTCACGGCGTTCATCGCCTGGACCTTCCAGCACGAGAACACCGACATGCCGGAGGTGCCGGAGACGTACGCCCACGAGTATCTGAAGACCGTGGCCGTGGCGCGCCTCTTTCTCGACAACGTCACCCACCTGCAGTCGAGCTGGGTGACCCAGGGCAAGAAGATCGGCCAGGCGGCGCTCGCCTTCGGCGCCGACGACATGGGCTCGATCATGATCGAGGAGAACGTCGTCTCGGCCGCGGGAGCGCACTTCACGATGACCCAGGACGAGATGGAGCACCTCGTCCGCGCCGCCGGCTACGAGCCGAGGCAGCGCACCAATCTCTACGAGCGATTCGTCACCCGCGAGGAGACCGCGGAGCTGGCGGCTCGCTACCGCCATGCGCTGACCCCCGAGCTGCAGGGCCGCGCCTCGGCTCTGCTGCCGGTCGTCGCCTGAGGCCGAGCACGCCGTTGCTCGAATCGCGGGCGGTGCGGTGACGGACCCGGGGGCGCCCGAAGCCGCCGCCGGAGCTGCCCGGCCGGCCCCCGCCCCGCCCCCGGGTCTGCGGCTCGGCCGCCTCCTCGGCAGCGGCGGCTGGGGGACGGTCTACGAGGCCGAGCTGGAGCGCGATCGGCCGTGGGGACCGGCCGGCGCCAGGGTGGCGGTCAAGTTTCTGCGCTCGGACCGCTTCACCGACCCGGCGGCCACCCTGCGCTTTCTGCGTGAAGGGGAGCTCGGGCGGAGTATCGACCACCCGGCGGTGGTGCGCGTGCTCGATGCCGGTGGCGGCCCGGAAGACGGCGGACTCCCGCCCTATCTGATTCTCGAGTTCGTCGAAGGGCGAACCTTCGGCCGGCTGCTGCGCGAGCTGGGGCGGGTACCGGAGGCCCTGCTGCGCGAGCTCGCTCTCCAGGCGAGCGAAGCGCTGGCGGCCGTCCACGCCGCCGGGGCCGTGCATCGCGACCTCAAGCCGTCCAACCTGCTGATCACGCCGGAACACAGCGTCAAGCTGATGGACCTCGGCATCGCCGCGCTGCTCGACGAGCGGGAGCGGCTGACCGCGACCGGGATGTTCATCGGGACGCTCGACTACGCGGCGCCCGAGCAGCTCTCCGGCCTGCCGGTGACTCCGGCGGCGGATCTCTACGCTCTCGGGGTGATCCTGCACGAGGCCGCCTCCGGCCAGCGCTTCTTCGATGCTCCCTCGACGCGGGCGGTGGTGGCGCGCCACCTGCACGACCGGCCGGTGCGGCTGGGTGCGCTGGTGCCGCAGGTCTCCCCCTTCTTCGAGGAGGTCGTCGCGACACTGCTCGAGAAGGAGCCGACAGCGCGCTTCGCCAGCGCGGCCGAACTGGCCGCCACGTTGCGCCGGGGGGAGAGCTCCGCCTGGTGGCGGGGGCTGGACTCGCGGCGCAGCTCGGCGGCCTCGCGAGGGCGGTGGCAGCGCGCCCGCGTCCAGCGCGATACGCCCTTCACCAACCGCGTCGGCGAGATGCGCCAGCTCACGGCGCTAATGGCCGAAGTGCGGCAGGGGCGCGGACAGGTGGTGATTCTCGAGGGGGAAGCCGGTTCGGGAAAGAGCCGTCTGCTCGACGAACTGATCCGTCGCGTCACGCTGGAGGAGCCGGAGACCCGGATCCTGTTCGGCTCCGACTCACCGGGCAGCCGCCGCGGCGGCGGCGCCCTGGCGCGCGGGCTCGTCGACCTTCTCGGCGAGGCCGACCTCGAGCAGAGTCTCGCCGGACTCCTCGGCGGGCTCGCCGTCTGGGCTCCGTCGCTCGCGGCACTGCTCGGTGGTCTGCCGACGCCCCCCGGCGCTCCGGCGCTCGACGGCGAGGCGCTGCCGGCGCTGCTGCACGCGGTGGCGACCGCGCTGACCCGCGGTCGCCCGGTCCTCTGGGTGGTCGAAGATCTGCACTTCGCGGGGGCCGAGAGCCGGGCCCACTTCCGCGCCCTCGCCGAGCGCTCGGCCGACCTCCGCCTGCTGCTGATCGGGACCTCCCGGTCCGGCTTCGCGCCGGAGGAGCTCGAACTGATCGGCCGCCTGCCCAACGCCAGCCGTCTCGCCCTGCCGCGCCTGCGGCCGAGCGACGTCGTCGCGATGATCGCCGGCATCGGCAGCGAACTCGGCGTGGCGGCGGCCGGCGAACTGCAGCGCCAGATCCTCGCCAAGGCGGACGGCAACCCGTTCTTCGTCAGCGAAATGTTGCGCGAGATCCGGCGCCGGCGGGAGCGCACGCAGACGCTGCCGCTTCCCGCGGTACCCGGAGAGCGCGCCGAGCGAGCGTCCTCGTCGGCGCGCAGTGAGCGGATCGAGATCCCGGCCTCGGTCCGCGAACTGCTCGAAGGGCGCTTGAGCGGGCTGGCGGAGGCGGACCGGGCACTGCTCGATCTGGCGGCGGTCGAGGGGTACGAGTTCGACCCCGAGCTGCTCGCCGCGGTGCGTCAGGAGGGGATGCTCGAGGTGCTCGAGCGGCTGGCCCGCCTCGAGCGCCGCACCGGGCTGATCGCCGCCACCGGCGCCGGCTTCCGCTTCGATCACCACCTGATGCAGGAGGTCATCTACGGGCGCCTGCCGCCGGTGCTGCGGCGCGCCTACCACCGGGCTCTGGCGACGGCGCATCGCTCGCTCTCCGGACGGGTCCGGGTGGCCGCGGGCGCCTCGGCCGCCGCGGTCGAGCACGAGCTGCGCGGCGGCTTCCTGCCGTCCGAGGCCGAACTGCTGCCGGTCCTCGACGCCCTCGCCGCCGCCTACGAGACCGACCGCGCCCTCGACCTGATCGCGCTGGCGCTCGAGCTGGTGCCGCCGGGCCGGCCGGAGCTGCGCGCCGCCCTGCGCCTGCGCGAGGCCGACCGACTCTTCCTGCTGCACCGGGTCGAAGAGCACCGGGTGGCGGTTACCGACGCCCTCGGAGCGGCCGAGCTCGCCGGCGACCTCGGCGCGCGGGCGCGCGCCCTCTTCGAGCGCGGCCGGGTGCTGGTCGACGCCGGCGAGGCGGAGGCGAGGCCGGTGCTCGAGCAGGCGCTCGAAACCGCCCGGTCGGCGGCCGCTCTCGCACTCGAAGCGCGCATTGAAGGAGCGCTCGGGCACGTGGCCCTGCGCTCCGGGGACTTCGTCGCGGCCCACGCGCGCTACGAGCGGCAGGCCGAGCTGGCGGCGGCGGCGGACGACGCCGAAGCCGGGGCCGAGGCGAGCTACTACCGCGGCGAGGCCCTCCTGGGTCTCTCACGCTTCGAAGAGGCGCGCGGGGTGCTCGCCGACAGCATCGCGGTGTGCCGCCGGCACGGATTCCGCCGCACCGAAGCCCGCGCCACGGCGGACCTGGCGCTGGCCGCCTTTTCGCTCGGGCGTTACGTCGAGGCGCGCGCCAGCTTCGCCGGCGCGATCGAGCTCGCCGAACAGCTCGGCTACCGCGAAGGGGCGGCGCTGGCGCACGCCAACTTCGCGCTCCTGTCGATGCTCGAAGGGGATCTCGAGGAAGCGGCGGCCCACAACGGTGCGCACCTCGACCTCGCCCGCGCCATCGACTCACCCTTCCTCGAGACCTACGCGATCCTCTACCGCGGTGAACTGCGCCGCCTGGAAGGGAGGGCTGAGGAGGCCGAGGCCGATTCCCGGGCGGCGTTCGATCGCTTCCGGGACCTCGGCTTTCAGCTCGGAGTCCTCGAGGCGGCCTTCTTCCTCGGTCGCCTGATGTTCGAGGTCGGGCGCCGGGACGAGGCCGTCGAAGCGCTGCGCGAGGCCGAGCGGGTGGCCGCCGACAACGGGCTGCAGGACCCCGCTCCGCTGCCGTCGCTCTACCTCGCCCTGCTCGGCGAGCGGGAGGTGGCCGGCCTCGAAGTGCCCGCCCGGATGCAGCTGCCGCTCGCCGTCGAGGCTCACTGGGTACTGGCCCGGGCGGGGGCCGGACAGGAGCACGCGGCGCGGACGACGGAGCTGCTCGACCGAATCTCGGCGCACCTGGGCGGCGCCGGCCTCGCACGTTTCCGCCGCCATCATCCGGTGGCGCGCGCCTGGATATCTGCCGACGGGAGGAGAACATGAGAGGACGGAGGGCGAGGTCCGTTGTGGCGGCGCTCGCGCTGTGCGCCGCATCGGCCGTGGCGGCCGATGCGGCGAGCAATGTCCCGGGAGCGGGGGAGAACGCCGCCTTCGACGCCCGCGCGCGCCTGGCCTGGCGGCAGTTCGTGTGGGCCAATGCACCCGTCGCCCCGGCCGGGCCGGCGGGCGCCCCGGCGGTGCTCTGGGAGTCCTGGGCCGCCGCCGAGGAGGTCTTCGCCGACCCGCACGCGGTGCCGCAGTGGCCCTCCACCGTGGCGTCGGCGGGCACCGAGCCGGGCCTGCTGCAGCAGGCGCTGCTGACCGCCGTGCTCGACGATGGAACACCGCCGGACGAGCGCTGGCCGCGCCTCGCCGTGGCGCACGCCACCGCCGAGGGGGGGGAAGTCCGGTTCAACCGCACCGCTTTCGACTGGATCGTGCTCAAGCAGCTCTGGTACCTGGAGGGGCAGCAGAACTGGTTCGACCTTCATGCCGCCGGTCAGCCGGTCGACGTCGACTTCCCCGGGGGCTCGGTCCTCGTCAAGGCGGCCTGGAAGCCGATCGGTGAGGGGGAGACGGGGCGGTTTCACTGGCGCCGGGAGAACGGCCGGCTGCTCGGCCTCACCGCCCTGCACCTGACCTCGAAGATCCTGCCGGGTTGGTTCTGGGCCACCTTCGAGCATGTCGACAATCCGGGCCGCGCCGCGGTGGCCCACCGAGACCCCTTCGGCCTCGACGGCGGCGAGCCCTCGGCCGCGCTGCTGGCGCTGATGCGCGAGGCCGGTCTCGACCCGGCGGTGTGGGCGAACTACCGGCTCGACGGGACGCAGACCGAGTACATCGACCTGGCGGGGGCGCCGATCGTGCTCGCCAACTCGGTGATCGAGGCCGGCTTCACGGCGCTCTCCTCGTGCCGCACCTGTCACGTCCGGGCGACGATCGGCGAAAGGGGGCAACGGCTGCCGTTCGCGACGGTGGTCGGCGCGCCGGAGCCGGCCTGGTTCGAGACGCCGGCCCGACCGCCGGTGGCGCGCTTCCTTCGCCTCGACTTCGCCTGGTCGCTGGCGCGCGCCCGGGCCCGCGGCGCCGGCCCTTCAGCTGCCGGCGAGCCGTGACGCGATCCGCTCCGCCAGGCGCGCATCGCGCGGGCGGGCGGGCAGAGCGGGAACGAAGAGGGTCGAGCGCGCGGTCAGCGGCGCGGCGGCCAGCGCGGCGAGCGGCGTCCGGTGGACGAGCGGCGCGCCGATCGGCAGCTCGTTGGCTTCGTAGACGACCACCTCGTGGGCCGCCGGGTAGATGCGCGCGAGCGCCTCCACCAGCAGGTCGACCGCCGCCGGGCGGTAGCCGGAGGCGCGGAAGCGCTCTTCGCCGATCGCTCCGACCTGCCAGAGCACCAGGGCCGAGGTCGGGTCGAAGGTCCGCTGCTCGAGCAGAAAATCGGCCGCCTCGTGGCTCTGACAGCCCCGCTCGGCCGGGTCGACGCCGAGATCGGCGAAGAGCATGTCTTCGGCCGAGACTCCCGGCAGCATCGTCGCGGCGAACCCCTCGGCGCGGACGCGACGGATCGCCTCGTGCGCCGGCCGGACGAAGACGCCGGGGTGTCCGTAGAAGGCGGCGCCGACGTCGAGCCCCGCGCGCACCGCGGCGAGCAGGCGCTCGACCATCTCCGCGTAACTCTCGCGTCGCTGCTGGCCGTCGCGGTAGCAGTCGGCCAGCGAGACCGCGTCCGGGCGCAGGCCGCGCAGCCAGCTCTCGCCGAGCGGGTCGTTGAGCAGGTAGAAGAGGCGATCGGCCGACCGGAGAATGGCGCGGGCCTCGGGCGTCGTCTGCAGCGCCGGCCGGATGCCGGTGCCGACGACGGTGAGCGACCCGCTCGCCGCGCTCACCAGATCAGCAGAGCGCTGAACTGCGTACCGGAGGCGCCGATGTAGGCGCGCAGCTCTTCGAGCGGCCCCTCGGTGAGCAGCTTCTGCTCCTGTTCGGAGAGGTTCGCCGCCTGCATCATCTGCACCGGCTCCTTGCGGAAGCGGGCCCACTCGTCGGCGTCGTTGAGGATGCGGTTGAGGAACAGCGCGAGGTTGTTCGTCGCCATGAAGACCCTCCGGAATGCCTGCAGTTCGAGGCGCCAGCGTAGCACGCGCGGCGCCGCGCCTCGGGTAGGCTGGGACGATGAACGAGGCGCGCTCGCGCATCCTGATCGCCCTGGCCGCGCTCGGCGCCCTCGCCTGGTGGGCCACTCTGCTGCTCGCCGCGGCTCCCGCCTGGGCGCTCGCCTTCAAGGCGCTCGCCGTCCTGCCCCTCGGAGCGCTCGCCCTGGCGCGGCGGCGCGAGGCGGGCGCGCTGCTCGGACTCGGCCTGCTGGCGCACGCCTGCGGCGACCTGCTGCTCGAAGTGACGACTCTGGTCGTGGCGGTGGCGGCCTTCGGCACCGGGCACCTGCTCTACGCCGTGCTGTTCGGCCGCCGCATGCGGTCGTGGGACGAGGTGGGGGGGGGCGCCAAGGTCGGGCTCGGCCTGCTGGCGCTGGTCGCCGGCCTGCTGCTGCCGCCGTTGCTCGCCGCCGCGCCGGCGGGATTGCGGCTGCCGGTCGGCGGCTACGTGGCGCTGCTGGTCGGGATGGCCGCGTTCGCCCTGGTCACCGGGCGGGGGCAGCCATGGGTCGCTCTCGGTGCGCTCGCCTACGTCCTCTCCGACGCGCTGCTCGGGGCGCAGATGTTCGGTCTCACCGGCGGGCTCGGGCGCGGGCTGACCTGGCCGCTCTACTGGGGGGGGCAGCTGGCGATGGCGATCGGCTGGCTCGCCGGGCGGGAGCCCGAGGCGGCCGGCACCACCCCCGTCACCTGATCTCGACCATCGCGAGCCGCCCGAAGAGGATCTCCGGGTCGACCCGCGCGCCGCGCCAGCGCACGGCGAAGTGAAGGTGCGGTCCGGTCACCCGGCCGGTCGCGCCGACGGAACCGATCGTCTCGCCGCGCCGCACCTCGTCCCCCGCGCTCACGACAATCTCGTCGAGATGGAACGACATGGAGACCAGCCCGTCGCCGTGATCGATGTAGACCCCCTTGCCGGCGAAGTAGTGCTCCTCGGCGAGGACGACCCGGCCGTCGGCGACGGCGCGCACCACGGTGCCGCGGCGCGCCGCGAAGTCGGCACCCGAGTGCGGGCTGCGCGGCTCGCCGTTGAAGATCCGCCGGGCACCGAAACGGCCGGCAGCGGGCAGGTCGGCGAGCGGAGGGCCGAGGGGCAGGGTCCAGCGGCGCGGCGTGTCGAGTGTCCAGAGCGCCGTCACGCGCTCGCGTTCGCGCGCGATCCGCTCGAGATCCGCCGCCGAGGGGGCGACGTACTTCTCCTCGACCTCGAGCCGCTGGGTCGGGTACGGATAGTCGCCGATCTTCACCCGCCGGGCGGCGACGCCGCCGGTCGAACGGCGGATCAGCTCGAGCTCGCCGGTGGCCGCGAGATCGATCGGGTAGAGGCAGGCTCCGCCGGCCGGCTCCCAACGCCGCTCCCCCTGCTGGCAGACGAGCAGGCCCGGGCCCTCCCAGCGGACGACGCTGCCCGGAGGGATGAGCAGGAGGGCCGGCTCGTCGGCGGGGGCGGACGAGGCGAGGGCGAGAGCGAGCAGCAGGAAGGGCGGCGCCGGCATCACCGGGCAGTGTAGCAGCGGGACCGCGAGCGCCCCGCGGGCTGTGACCCGTTCCGCTGCCAGTCGTCGCCACCCGTGCCGTACACTGCGCCCATGCCCTGTTCGATCCGATCGTTCGGCGCCCGGCTTCTGGCCTGCCTGGGCCTCGGAGCGCTCCCCCTGGCGACGCACGCCGACATCTGGACGGTCGACCTCGACACCGACGAGAACGACTCGGCCTGCCTCCCCGGCGACTGTTCGCTGCGCGAGGCGATCGCCGGCGCGAACGCCGGGGACGAGATCGTCTTCGCGCTGCCCGGCCCGGCGCCGTGGACGCTCCGCCTGCAGTCGGGCGGCGGGCTCGGCACGCTGCAGATCGACCTCGCGCTGACGATCAGCGGTCCGGGCGCCGATCTTCTGGCGATTTCGGGCGATTCGACGGGGGACGGGACCGGGGATCTGCGCCTGCTGCGGATCACCCCCACCGGGGCGCTCAACCTCGGCGGCCTGACGCTGCGCGATGGCCGGCTGACCTCGAGCGGCGATCGGCACGGCGGCTGCGTCCTGGTGGAGGGCGATGGATCCTTCACCGCGGTCCGTTTCGAGAACTGCCGGGCGTGGAGCGGCGGCGCCGCGGGCGTCGGGATCGACGGCGGCGACGGCGGGGCGATCTTCACGGCCACGGGCTCGTCGATGACCTGCGAGAGCTGCACGTTCGCGGACAACTTCGCCGGCCTCGGGGAAGGGAACTTCCAACCCCCGTTCGGCCGGGGCGGCCGCGGCGGGGCACTCGCGGCCGCCGGCAGCTCGGCGGTCGTGCGGCGCTCGACCTTCAGCGGCAATCGCGCCGGCGACGGCGGGCCGTTCTCGGGCGCGGGGGGCGGTGGCGGCGCCCTGGCGGCGCTCGCCGGGACGGTGCTCGTCGAAGAGTCGACCTTCAGCGGCAACCGCTCGGGCGACGGCGGCAGCTTCCAGACGTCGCAGGGTGCGGACGGCGCCGGCGGGGCGCTCTGGGTCGGCGCCGACACGACGCTCAACAACGTGACGATCTCGGGCAACGCCATCGGTTCGACCGGCGTCGGGACCAGCGCCACCGGGGGAGGCCTGCACGTGGCGAGCGGCGGCGTGGCGCGCCTGCGCAACGTCACCGCCACCGGCAACCTCGCGAGCGGCGCCGGCGGCGGCATCGCGCGCGCCGCCGGAACGCTGCAACTGGCCGCCTCGGTCATCGCCGGCAACACCGGCGGCGGCACCAGCGAGGACTGCACCGGTACCCTGGCCTCGCTGGGATTCAATCTGCTCGGCGTCGAGAACGGCTGTGCCGCCTCGCTGCTGCCGAGCGACCAGCGCGGCAGCGCCGCGACCCCCCTCGACCCCGATCTCGGCCCGCTCGCCGCCAACGGCGGCCCGACCGCGACCCACGCCCTGGCGAGCGGCAGCCCGGCGATCGACACCGGCGACCCGGCCGGCTGTCTCGGCTGGGACCCCGGCACGGGCGGCAATTTCCCCTTCACGACCGACCAGCGCGGCGCACCGCGACCGACCGACGGCGACGGCGACACCTCGGTGATCTGCGATGCGGGAGCCTTCGAGGCGCCCACGGCCGAAGTGCAGGAGCACCTCCTCGAGGTCGCCCTCGCCGGCACGGGCTCGGGTGAGGTGACCAGCCAGCCGACGGGCATCGCCTGTCCGGGCGACTGCGATGAGCTCTATCCGTTCGGCACGCCGGTCGAGCTGACGGCCACGCCCTCGCCGGGGTCGGCCTTCACCGTCTGGAGCGGAGACTGCACGGGCGCCGGCAGCTGCGACGTCCTCCTCGACCAGGATCGGGCGGTGACCGCGACTTTCGCGCCGCTGCGCACCCTCGCGGTGAGCGTCACCAGCGGCGGCTCGGTCACCAGCTCCCCGGCGGGAATCTTCTGCCCGGCCGACTGCAGCGAGGAGTTCGTCGACGGCGAGCTGGTGGCGCTCACCGCGGATCCGGCGCCGGGCTTCGAGTTCACCGGCTGGACAGGGGACTGCTCGGGGGCCGGCGCCTGCCAGGTGACGATGAGCCAGAACCGCGCCGTTTCGGCGACTTTCGCCGCCCTGCCCGCGACGTGGACCCTGACGGTGACCGTGGCCGGGCCGGGGAGTGTCTCGAGCGATCCGCCGGGGATCTCCTGTCCGGGGGACTGTTCGGAGGCGTTCGTCGACGGCACGCTCGTGACGCTCGACGGCAGTCCCGGCCCCGACGCTCACCTGGTCGGCTGGGCGGGTGCCTGTCCGGGTGCCGGTTCGGGCTCCTGCGTCTTCACCCTCACTTCCGATCTGCTCGTCGAAGCGACCTTCGACACGCTGCCGTTCCTGGACGGCTTCGAGAGCGGCGACACCGGGGTCTGGTCGACGACGATTCCCTGACCCCTTCACCGCCGGGCGGTTCCACGCGTCGCGCCGCGCTGTCCAAGCGACGGGATGGACGAGCGCGCGGAGCGAAGGATCGGTGTCGTGGTACTGGACGGAGACCCGTGGCGTCTGCAGGTACTCGGCGACGGCCTGGCGCGACTCGGCTGCCGGGTGGCGCTGGCCGCCACCGTCCGCGAAGCGCTCGAGCTGCCGTGGCCGGACGGGCGGCGGGCGGACGTGCTGGTCGTCGATGCGGGGTTCGAATCCGGCGGCGCCGGTGAGATCGGCCGTCGCTTGGCGGAGCCGTCCGTCTCCACGGCCGTCATTCTCCTCGCGGCCGCCGGCGAGGCGGCCGCCTGGCGACTCCCTTCGACGGTCCGCGTTCTCCCCCGCCCCCTGCCCGTCGCCCGGCTGGCGAGCGCGGTCAGAGCGGCGGCCGCTCAGGCCCGGCGGGTGGCGGCGCGGCCGGCCACGGCGAGCAGCAGCGCGATGGCGCCGGCGACCAGCAGGCCGAGCGTCTCGCCGGGCAGGCCGGCGATCCAGGGCTCGCGGACCTTGGGGATCCACCCCCGCCATGCGAGGAAGGCAACGGCGACCCCGGCCAGCCCCTCGCCGGCCACCAGGCCGGAGGCGGCCAGCACGCCGGAGTCGAACTCGCCGCCGGCCTCCTTGCCCCGCCGGTGCTCGACCCAGGCCCGCACGCAGCCGCCGGCGTAGATCGGCAGCATGGAGGCGAGCGGCAGGTAGACGCCGATCGCGAAGGCGAGGCCCGAGACGCCGCACAGCATGGCGCCGATCGCCACCCCGGCACCGGTTCCGACCAGCTCCCAGGGGAGCGATCCGGCGAGCACGCCCTCGACGATGGTCTTCATCAGAGTCGCTTGCGGCGCCGCCAGCTCGGCGCTGCCGAACTCGTACGTCCGGCCGAGCAGCAGGACGGTGGCGGCGACCGCCCAGCAGGCGAAGGCGGCGCCGATCAGCTGGCCGAGCTGCTGGCGGGCCGGCGTGGCGCCCACCAGCCAGCCGGTCTTGAGGTCCTGCGAGATGTCGCCCGCCTTCGAGGCGGCGATGGCGACCACGGTGCCCACGGCAAGGACTGCGGCGCGCGACCCGGGGTCGGTCCACCCCTGCCAGGCGAAGACCCCGGCCACGCCGAGCAGGGTGACCAGGGTAATGCCGGAGGTCGGCTGCGACGAGACGCCGACGATGCCGACGATGCGCGCCGCCACGGCGACGAAGAGCAGGCCGAACAGGGCGACGCCGGCGGCGCAGATCAGTCGTTGCGCCGGCGTCAGACCGCCACCGAAGATGCCGGGAACGGCCGCCGTGGCGACGATCACGGTACCGATGCCGGCCAGGATGACCGTGCCCGGCAGGTCGCGCTCGGTGCGCGGCGCGGCTGCCGCCCCGCCGCCGCGTTGCCTGGAGACCCCACGCGCGACCGCGGTGAAGGCGCCGACCATGGTGGGCAGGTTGCGCAGCACCGTCAGGATGCCCGCGGTCGCCACCGCGCCGGCGCCGATGTAGCGCACGTAGCGGCTCCAGATCTGCCCGGCGGACATGTCGGCGATCGGCAGCGTCGTCTCGGGGAAGACCGGAGTCGGGATCGCCCCGCCGAGCCAGGCGAGCAGCGGGATGAGCGCCAGCCACGAGAGGATCGACCCCGCCACCAGCACGCCCGACTGGCGGTAGCCGAGGATGTAGCCGACCGCGATGAGCGCCGGGGCGACCTCCAGCGCGACGATCGCCTTGGGCAGCACCGGCAGGGCGGTCGCGACCTCGCCCGGCAGGAGGAAGAAGGCGGCGATCGCCAGCTTGACCGCCGCTCCCGCCAGCATGCCGCGGAAGATCCAGGTGCCGCGCCCTTCGGCGCCCGCCTCGGTGGCGCGCAGCACCTCGGCGCAGGCCGTCCCCTCGGGGTAGGGGAGTTCGGCATGGGCGTCGACGATGAGCAGCCGCCGCAGCGGGATCATCGCCGCGATGCCGAGCAGCCCGCCGAGGAAGCAGAGCGCGACGACCTGCAGGAAGGGGGGCACGATCCCCCAGAGGAAGAGCGCCGGTATGGTGAAGATCGTGCCGGTGGCGAGCGAAGTCGAAGCTGAGCCGATGGTCTGCGACAGGTTGGCCTCGAGAATGGTCGACTTCAGGCGCAGGGCGCGGAAGACCACGACCGACATCACGGCGGCCGGGATCGACGCCGTCACCGTCATCCCGACGCGCAACCCCAGGTAGGCGTTGGCGGCCCCGAAGAGGATGCCCAGCAGGACCCCCACCACCACCGCCTTGAGCGTGAACTCCGCCACCCCCGCTTCGCTGGTCGGCCGCATCCCGGCATTCTAGAGAAGGCCGGTAGGATCCGCCGCGATGCGCGGGGTCCGCCACGAGGTCCGCCGGCTGACGGCGCTGGCGGCGCCGATCGCGCTCACCCAGCTCTCCTCGATGCTGCTCTGGACGGTCGACCTGCTGATGGTCGGCCAGGTGAGTGTCGTGGCTCTCAATGCGGTGTCGCTCGGCCGCGTCTGGGTGATGGGGACGACGGTCGTCGCTCTCGGATTCGTCTTCGGGCTCGACCCGATCGCCGCCCAGGCGGCCGGGGCCCGCGACCGCGACCGACTCGGCTCGGCGCTGCTCAACGGCGCCGGACTGGCGCTGCTCGTCACCCTGCCCATCGCGGCCCTCTGGTGTTTCACCGGCGACGTCCTGGCCCGTTTGGGCCAGGACCCGGCGACCGTGACGCTGGCCGACACCTACGTCAAGGTGCAGATCCCGGCGCTGCCGTTCTTCCTCCTCTTCATGACCCTGCGCCAGTTCCTGCAAGCGCGCGGCATCGTCCGGCCGACGCTGTGGATCTCGCTCGGCGCCAACGTCTTCAACGCCGCGATCAACCTGCCGCTGATCTTCGGCGGCCTCGGAATCCCGGCGCTCGGCGCCACCGGGGCGGGGATCGGCACCGCGATCACCCAGGTGACGATGCTCGTGGCGCTGCTGGTCGTGGCGTGGCGGTGGCGGCTGGGCCGCGGCGTGCGCCTCGATGCCGGCCGGCGCGACCTGCGCCTGCGGCGCATCGGCGAGATCGCGCGGCTGGGCGCTCCGGTCGCCTTTCAGATCTCGCTCGAATACTGGGCCTTCGCCATCACCACGCTGTGGGCCGGCCGTCTGGGCGCTCGCGAGCTGGCGGCGCACTCGATCGTGCTGAATCTCGCCTCGCTCGCCTACATGGTGCCGTTGGGAATTTCGATCGGCGCCACCACCCGGGTCGGCAACCGGATCGGGGCGAGCGACCGGCCCGGCGCCCGCCGCGCCGCCTGGGTCGCCTTCGGAATGGCCGCGCTGGTCATGCTGGTGTTCGCCGCCGGGTTCGTGCTCGGCCGGGAGGTCATCCCCGGCTGGTACTCGCGCGACGCCGCGGTGGTCGCCCTGGCGGCCGCGGTGCTGCCGATCGTCGCCGCGTTCGAACTGTTCGACGGGCTGCAGGTGGTCGGAGGCGGCATCCTGCGCGGGGTCGGACAGACCCGGGTCGCCGCGGTGGCCAATCTGTTCGGCTACTACGCCCTCGGGCTGCCGCTGGGTGCCTGGCTGGGGGCCCCGGAGCGCTGGGGCCTCGCCGGGCTCTGGTGGGGGCTTGCGCTCGGACTCTGCGCGGTGGCGCTGACGCTGGTCGCCCGGGTCGCCTGGCGAGGTCCTCACCTGGCGGCGGCGCTGGTCGAGCGGGGGCGGACGTGAACTTGCCGCCGCGGGGGTCGGAAGCGGGGCGCTTGTGGGAGCGGGGTCACCGCCGGTAAGATGCCCCGGTCCGGCGCCCGCGAGTCTCTTCCGCGCCGGACCGGCCGAGGCCGGCCCGACTCGCCGGCATAGCTCAGTGGTAGAGCAACCGCCTTGTAAGCGGTAGGTCCTCGGTTCAAGTCCGAGTGCCGGCTCCACCCGGCCCGTTCCGGCGGGGGCGAGCGGCCTCGCACGGTTTGACAGCAGCACCCTGCAGGACCCGCCAGAAGCACCCGGAGGTGTGGCCGAGCGGTCAATGGCAGCAGACTGTAAATCTGCCGGGCAACGCCCTACGGAGGTTCGAATCCTCCCGCCTCCACCATCTTCTTCCCCCCGGATTTGTTAGGATCCGACCCCGAGCGGGAGTAACTCAGGGGTAGAGTCACAGCCTTCCAAGCTGTTGGTCGCGGGTTCGAATCCCGTCTCCCGCTCCATCCGAACCCCCCGCAGACCGCCCATGGCCCCGGTGGGCCGGACCCGGGCCGCCTCCCCGGCCGCCGGGAAGCGTCGCACTCGCCGAGGATCGGGAAATTGCCTCTGACTGAATTTTCCCGGGTGGGGCGGGGGAGGGGGTTGCGGAGATTCACGATCGGTGCCACAATCATCGGTCCGGCCCGGGGGAGTGCCCGGGGGCGGGCGCCGCGAGGCGGACGCAACCGAGGGCCGGGTCGGGGTTTACACGCGCCGGGAGAGCAAAATAGGATAGGCGGGTTCCGCTGTCGACCGGGCCGAGAGGCAGGCCTCCCGGGTCGGTCTCACTCCGCGCCCACGTAGCTCAGCGGTAGAGCACTTCCTTGGTAAGGAAGAGGTCCCCGGTTCAAGCCCGGGCGTGGGCTCCACCGGCGACGGATACCGACTTCGAACCAGATTACCCGAGGACGCCATGGCCAAGGAGAAGTTCGATCGCACCAAGCCTCACGTGAACGTCGGCACGATCG
>CAYYIK010000039.1:0-28582 GCA_964471955.1 uncultured Thermoanaerobaculia bacterium
GCGAACCGGGCGCCCCCGCCTAGCGCCGCAGGGACACACAAAAGGGACACACAAACCAGTGTCTGTCTGTCCCTCTCGTGGTCGTTCAGTGCTTCGGGTGGCCTCCACTGGCCGGGGAGTGACGCGTGTCAGTGAGGCCCCCCTGGCGAAGTCGAAAGGCCTTCAGGGACGTGGATTGGACGGGCCAAGGACTCCTGGACGGAATCCCGGGAATCCGGGAATCAGGTCCAACGCTCGCGGCGCGAAGGTCCGAGGGCGAAGGCGGGTGGCGGTTGGAACCGACCGGAGCGATCGAAGCCCGCGCCGGCTCCGTCCGCGTCTCATCCCTTCACGGCAGCTTTCGTGCTTGCCCGCCGCCGATGACCCGGCGCCGCGGAGACCTCTACTTGCCCACAGCAGGCGGAGACGAGCCGTTTCTTGTGTGTCCCTTTTGTGTGTCCCTTTTGTGTGTCCCCGCGGCTATCTCTTCGGGGGGCGGGTGGGACGGATCTCGATCAGGCTCGGCAGGGCGCGGTCGGGGAAGTCGAGCAGGTCGGTGACGACCTTGGCGACGTCCTCGGGGGCGAGCATCCAGTCCTGGGACTCCTGGCGCATCGTGGTGCGCAGCTCGGTGGCCACCGAGCCGGGGCAGATCGCGGCGACCCGGATTCCGCCGTGGCGCAGATCGAGCATCGCCGCCTCCGACATGCCGACCAGACCGAACTTCGAGGCGTTGTAAGCGGCGCCGCCGGCGAACGGGTTCTTCGCCGCCAGCGAAGCGATGTTGAGCATCCAGCCGCCGCCCTGTCGCTTCATCACCGGCGCCGCGGCGTGCATGGCGTAGAAGGGGCCGAGGAGGTTGGTCTCGATCACCTCGCGGAAATCCTCGCCCGACAGTTCGTCGACCGGCGCGAAGCGGCCGAGCCCGGCGTTGTTGACCAGCACGTCGAGGCGTCCGGACTCCTCGATCACGCTGGCGACGAGCGCCTCGACTTCGGCCTGCCGGCGGACGTCGCAGGCGCGCGCGAAGACCCGTCCGGGATAGGCGATGAAGAGCTTCTCGTGGGCGTCGCGCAGGACGTTCGGGTCACGGCCGCAGAAGTGCACGCGATGGCCGCGCGCCAGCAGCGCCTCGACGATGGCGCGGCCGATTCCGCGGCTGCCGCCGGTCACCAGACAGACTCGTGATTCCATTGGGGACATCCCGTCACCTCCCGGGTCAGGATCGGTTCCTCCCCGGCCGGGTGGAACCGACTTCCGGGGCCGAGCGTATACTCCACCGTGATGAGAGGGTCTCGTCTGTCCGCCGCTTTGCTGCTGGCGCTGCTCGTCGTCGCCGGGATTCCCGTGCCGGCGGCCGCCTGCGGTCCGGCGGACGGCTGCCCGATGGCCGCCGCCGGAGCCTGTGCGCCGGCGACGGCGGCCTGCCCGCACGGCGCCGTCTGGACGGTGGCGCTCTCCTGCTGCGGCGCGCCGGATGTGGCACCGCCGCTGCCGGGCGGTGCCGCGATCTCGGTGACCGCGGCGCCGGCCGCCGCCCCGCCGCCGGCGGGCGAGCCGGTCGCCGAGGTCGGGCCACTGGGTCGCCCGGTGGCGCCGACCACCGCGCCGGCCGACCGCCTGCGCGCTGAGCGAAGGCACGCGCTCGGCCTCCCCACCCTGCTGCACACCCTGCTGAACTGAGACCTCCGCCGGACCGGGTCGGACCGCGCCGCATGGAGTGGCGCGGCAGATCGCCGTTCGCGTTCGAGGAGGTTGTCCTTGAGATACCCGTGGTCCCGGGGGGGCGTCCCCCTGCTGGTCAGTTGCCTGATCGCGCCGCTGAATCCGGCCGGCGCGGGCGCGCCGGAGCCCATGCCGCAGAGCGGCCACCGGCCGGAGCTCGGCGGGTTCGAGGAGTCGAACTCGCTGCCCGAGTTCGCCGGACCCGCGGCGCCGCCGCTCGAGCGGCTGCTCGAGCTGGCGCGTCAGCGCTCCCCCCGGCTGGCCGAGGCGGCGAGCCGGGCGGCGGCGGCCGAGCGCCTCGTCGGGGCGGCGAAGGCGCTCGAGGATCCGATGCTCGAAGCGCGGCTCTCCAACGCCGGGGTCGACGACTGGACGGTCGGCGAGATGGAGATGTCGGCGGTCGAGGTCGGGGTGCGCCAGAACCTGCCCTGGCCCGGGCGCCGCGCGGCGCGCCAGGGTCTCGCGGCGGCCGAGGCCGCGGTGTTCGAAGTCGGACGGGTCGTCGCCGAGCGGGAAGTCGACCGCGCGGTCGTCGCCACGGCCGCGCGGATCTGGGCTCTCGACGAGGAGCTCGCCCGCCTCGACGACGGACACGAGCTGATGTCGGTCCTGGTGGCCGGCGTCGACGTGCGGCTCGCTGCCGGGACGGCCGACACCGCGGCGGCGATCCGCTCGCGGCTCGAACTGGTTCGCCATGACGCCGAGCGGGAGCGCGCCGCGGCCGAGCGGGAGCGGGAAGCGGCGCGCCTGCGCGAGCTGCTCGCTCTGCCGGCCGCGACGCCGATCGGCCGCATCGCCGGCCTGCCGCGGCCCGAGCCGCTGCCCGCCGACTTCGTCCGCCTCGCCGGACGGACGGCTCCCGGCGTGATCGCCGCCGAGGCGCGGGCGCTGGTGGCCGAGCGACAAGTCGAGCTGCTTCGCCGCGACCTCAAACCCGACCTCGCAGTCGCCGCCGGGATCGGCTGGCGCGGGGACCTCGACCCGATGGTGCAGGCGGGAGCGGCGATCGAACTGCCGATCTTCCGCCGCCAACGCGAGCGGCCGCGCCTCGAGGCGGCCGCCGACGAGCTCGCCGCGGCCCGTTCGGCGGCGAGCGAGGCCGCGCTGGCGGCGCGCGGCGAGGCGGAAGAGATCGCCGCCGCGGTGCGGCGCCTCGATCGGCGGATCCTGCTCTTCGACGAGGGGCTGCTGCCGCAGAGCGCTGCCTCCTTCGACGCCGCCCGCTCGGCCTTCCTGGGCGGCAGCGGCGACTTCTCCACGCTGCTCTCCGCCTTCGACCTCTGGCTGACCGTGCGCGTCGATCGCGCCCGGCTGACGGCCGAGCGCCTGGAGCTCGCCGCCGCGGCCGCCGCCCTGATCGGATCCTCGCCAGAGACCCGCTCCTCTCTCGCTCCCGCAGGAGATTCGCGATGAACCGCTTCGATTCCGCTCTGCGCCGCACCCTGCACGCGGTGTTCGCCATCGTCCTGGTGCTGCTGCCTCTTGCCGGTTGCGGCGACGCCCCGGGCGGCGCGACTGACGAGGCCGAGGTCTGGTACTGCCCGATGCACCCGGACTACGTCTCCGACCGTCCGGGAAGCTGCCCGATCTGCCACATGGATCTGGTGCGACGCGAGGCTCCGGAGCTCCCGACGGACTCGGGTGAGGCCACGCCCGCCGCCGGGGTCTGGTACTGCCCGATGCACCCGGACTACGTCTCCGACCGCCCTGGCAGCTGTCCGATCTGCCACATGGACCTGGTGCGGCGCGAAGCGGCGCCCGAAGGCGAGCCTGCGCCGGCCGGCGGCGGTACCCACGCGGCGGTCGACCTCGATGCGTCCGCGCGCGCGCTGGTCGGCGTCGAGACGGCGGCCGCGGTGCTCGAGCCCTGGAGTGATCCGCTGCGGGCGGCCGGCAACGTGCTCCCCGACGAACGCCGCGCCGTACGCGTCGAAGCCCGTTTCGGCGGCTGGATCGAGCGGCTGCAGGCCGACTACACCGGCCGCCACGTGCGGCGCGGCGAAACGCTGGCCGAGCTCTTCTCGCCCGAGCTGCTGGCCGCGCAGCAGGAACTCCTGCTGGCGCGCGACCTCGGCCGGCGCTTCGTCGGCTCGGCGCTGCCCGAGGTGCGGCGCAGCGGCGAAGACCTGGTGGCCGCCGCGCGGCGGCGGCTCGAAATCTTCGACCTGCCGCCCGGATTCATCGACGGCGTGGTCGAATCGGGGGCGCCGCGCCGCACCGTGCCGATCGTCGCCCCGGCCGCGGGTTTCGTGACCGAGAAGGGGGTCTTCGCCGGCCAGCAGGTGGTTCCGGGGCAGGAGATGTTCCGCCTCGTCGACCTGTCGAGCGTCTGGGTGGAGGCGAACTTCTACGAGGCCGACGCGGTGCGGGTGCGCACGGGGGACGCGGCTCACCTCTCTCTCGCCTACGCGCCCGCGGCCGGACGGGCCGGCCGGGTCAGCTACGTCTACCCCGAGATCGACGCGACGACGCGCACGGTGCGCGTTCGCTTCGACGTCGCCAATCCGCAGCTCGACTGGAAACCGGGGATGTTCGTCGACGTCGAACTCGCCGGTCTGCCGCGCGAAGCACTGGTCGTTCCGGACGCGGCCGTGCTCGATACCGGCGAGCGGCGGCTGGTCTTCGTCGAGACGGCGCCCGGGCGCTTCGAGCCGCGCGAGGTCGGCGTCGGCGAGCGGCGCGGCGGGCGGGCCGAGATCCTCTCGGGGCTGGCCGCCGGCGAGCGGGTGGCGACGCGGGCCAACTTCCTGCTCGACAGTGAGTCCCGCCTGCGCGCCGCTTTCGCCCGCCGGGCGCCGGCGGCCGCGAGCGGACACGAGGAGCACCGGTGATCGCGCGGCTGATCGAGTGGTCGGCGAAAAACCGGCTGCTCGTCCTGCTCGGTACCGCGGCGGCGATCGCCTACGCGGTGCACGTGCTCGGCGCGATCCGGCTCGATGCCCTGCCGGACCTCTCCGATACCCAGGTCATCGTCTACTCGCGCTGGGACCGATCTCCGGACATCGTCGAAGACCAGGTCACTTATCCGATCGTCTCCTCCCTGCTCGGCGCGCCCGGAGTCAAGGCCGTGCGCGGCCTGTCCGACTTCGGCTTCTCCTACGTCTACGTCATCTTCGAGGACGGCACCGATCTCTACTGGGCTCGCTCGCGGGTGCTCGAGTATCTGTCCAAGATCCAGCCGCAGCTGCCGGCCGGGGTGCGCACCGAGCTCGGGCCCGACGCCACCGGCGTCGGCTGGGTATTCCAGTACGTGCTGCGTGACCGGACGGGCCGCCACGGCGTCGAGGAGCTGCGCTCGTTCCAGGACTGGACGCTGCGCTACGCGCTGCAGAGCGTCGAGGGGGTGGCCGAGGTCGCCTCGCTCGGCGGCTACGGCAAGCAGATGCAGATCACCGTCGACCCGAACCGCCTGGCCGCCTACGGGCTCGGCATCGAGGAGCTCGCCGCGGCGGTGCGCGCTTCCAACGACGAGAGCGGCGGCCGGGTGATCGAGTGGGGGGGCGCCGAGGCGATGGTGCGCGTGCGCGGCTACGCGCGCGAGATCGAAGATTTCGAGCAGGTGGTGGTCCGGGTCGGCCCGGGGGGCGTTCCGGTGCGGCTCGGCGACGTCGCGCGGGTCGACTGGGGACCGGAGATGCGGCGTGGCGTCGCCGACTTCGACGGCCTCGGCGACCACGTCGGCGGCATCGTGGTGATGCGCCACGGCGAGAACGCGAAGAACGTCATCGAGCGGGTGCGGGAACGGCTCGAGGAGATGCGACCGACCCTGCCCGAGGGGGTCGAAGTCGTCACCACCTACGACCGCTCGCTGCTCATCGATCGCGCCATCGACACACTGAAACACGAGCTGACCGTCGAGATGATCGTCGTGTCGCTGGTGGTGCTGCTCTTTCTGTGGCATCTGCCCTCGGCGATCGTTCCGATCCTCACCATCCCGATCTCGGTCCTGCTCGCTTTCATCCCGCTCTACCACTTCGGAATCACGATCAACATCATGTCGCTGGCCGGCATCGCGATTTCGATCGGCGTGCTGGTCGACGGCGCCATCGTCGAGGTGGAGAACGCCTACAACCGGATCCACCTCTGGCAGGGGAGATGGGCCGGTCGCGGCGAGCTCGACGCGGCCGAGCGGGAGGAGCGCCGGCGCGAGTTCTTCCACGTGCGGCTGGAGGCGCTCAAGGAGGTCGGCCCATCGGTCTTCTTCTCGCTGCTGGTGATCGCCGTCGCCTTCCTGCCGATCTTCGCGCTGGTCGATCAGGAGGGGCGGCTGTTCAAGCCGCTGGCGTGGTCGAAGAACCTCACCATGGCCCTGGCGGCGATGCTCGCCGTCACGCTCGACCCGGCGATGCGCATGCTCTTCGCCCGCATCGATCCGTTCCGGTTCCGACCCCGCTGGCTGGCGCGGCTCGTCACCTCGGCGACGGTCGGGCGCTACCACGCCGAGGAGGAGCATCCGGTCTCGCGGGTCATCCATCGCGTCTACGAACCGGTCTGCCGCTGGAGCCTGCGACATCCGAAGACCCTGCTGGGCGGCGCGGCGCTGCTTCTGGCGGTGTCGCTGCCGATGTACTTCCGGCTCGGCAGCGAATTCATGCCGCCGCTCGACGAAGGGACGATCCTCTACATGCCGACCACCCTGCCGGGGCTCTCGGTGACCGCGGCGCAGGAGCTGCTCGAGACGCAGGACCGGGTGCTGCGCGGCTTTCCCGAAGTCGAGAGCGTGCACGGCAAGGCGGGACGCGCGGAGACGTCGACCGACCCGGCGCCGTTCTCGATGATGGAGACGACCGTGGTGCTGCGCCCGGCTTCCGAATGGCGCGAGCGCGAGGTCTGGTACTCCGGCTGGCCGGAGTGGACGAAGCCGCTGTTCCGACCCTTCGTGCCCGACCGGATGACCCGGCAGGAGCTGGTCGCCGAGCTCGACCGGGCGCTGAGGCTGCCCGGCGTCACCAACTCGTGGACGATGCCGATCCAGGCGCGCATCGACATGCTCTCGACCGGCATCCGGACCCCCGTGGGCATCAAGGTCTTCGGCCGGGATCTGGAGGAGATCCAGCGGGTCGGCGAGCAGCTCGAGGGGATGTTGCGGGAGGTGCCCGGCACGCGCAGCGTCTTCGCCGAACGGGTCGCCGGCGGATGGTTCGTCGACATCGAGCCCCGGCGCGAGCAGCTGGCGCGGTACGGCCTGACCATCGAGGACGTGCAGATGACGATCGGCGCCGCGATCGGCGGCGCGAACGTCACCATGACGATCGACGGGCGGGAGCGCTACCCGGTGAGCATCCGCTACCCGCGTGAGCTGCGCGACGATCTCGGCGAGATCGGGCGGGTCCTGGTGCGGTCCCCCGCCGGAGTCCAGGTGCCGCTCGAGCAGCTGGCCGCCGTCCGGCTCACCCACGGCCCGGCGATGGTGCGCGACGAGAACGGCTTCCTCGCCGGCTACGTGTTCGTCGACGTCGCCGGCCGGGACATCGGCTCGTGGGTGGAGGAGGGCAAACGGGTCGTCGCGGATCGACTGGCGCTGCCCACGGGCACGACGCTGGTGTGGAGCGGCCAGTACGAGAACATGCAGCGGGTTCGCGAGCGGCTGACGGTGGTCGTGCCGGTGACCCTCGTACTGATCTTCGTGCTTCTCTACGCCAACACCCGGTCGACCTTCAAGACGCTGCTCATCCTGCTCGCCGTGCCGTTCTCGGCGATCGGCGCGATCTGGCTCTTCCATCTGCTCGGCTACAACGTGTCGATCGCCGCCTGGGTCGGCATGATCGCGCTGCTCGGGCTGGACGCCGAGACCGCCGTGTTCATGCTCCTCTTCCTCGATCTGTCGTGGAAGGAGGCGCGGCAGGCGGGGTCGCTCGATACTCTCACCGCGGTCGACGAGGCGATCGTCCATGGCGCGGTCAAGCGCGCCCGCCCGAAGATGATGACCGTGGCCGCCGCCTTCATGGGCCTGCTGCCGATCCTCTTCTCGACCTCGGCGGGTTCCGACGTGATGAAGCGCATCGCCGCGCCGATGATCGGCGGACTCGCCACTTCGTTCCTCGCCGAATTGCTGATCTATCCCGTTGCATACAAGCTCTGGAAGCTCCGCACGGAGCTCCGTCACCTCCCCGCCGGGGAGCCGCAGTCGTAGACTCATCGAAAGGAAGATGAAATGAAGACCAGCCCGCACGCCACAGCCCTGTCGTTCGGAGTCGCCCTCCTGCTCGCCGCTCTGCCGGTCGCCGCGTCGACCGGCGAGTCGCGCCTCGCCTCGACCGCCGGACCGGTAGTGCTCGCCGAGTACGAGAAGATCCACGACGCACTGGCGTCCGATCGCACGACGGGGGTGGTCGAAGCCGCCGCCACTCTCCGATCGATCGCCGCCAAGCGGATTCCGGCGGCAGGGGACGCGGAGCGGCCGCTCTTCCAGGCGGTGGCCGACGCGGCGGCCAGGCTCGACACCGGCGAGCTGGCGAAGCTCCGCGCGCCGCTCAAGGAGCTCTCGGTGGCGGTCGATGCGCTGCTGCGCGCCGGCGGCACCCAGGGCTGGCAGCTCTACTACTGCCCGATGGCCGACGGCTACTGGATCCAGACCTCGGAAGGGGTACGCAATCCCTACTACGGGGCGGCGATGCTCAAGTGCGGCGACAAGGTCGAGGGCGTCGCGCCGCGGTGATTCCGGCCGGCGAAGCGGTGCCCGCGCCGGCGGTGATCTCGGCTCTGGTCGAGAACCACCGCCGGTTTCTCGCCTTTCTCGAGCGGCGGGTGGGCAGCCGCGCCGACGCCGAGGAGATCCTCCAGGCGGCCTTCGTCCGCGGACTCGAGCGCGCCGGCGAGATTCGCGACGACGAGCGCGCCGTCTCCTGGTTCTACCGCCTGCTGCGCAACGCCGTGGTCGATCACTGGCGCTCCCGGGGCGCCGAAGCAAGGGGGGTGGAGGCCTTCGCCCGTGAGCTTCGCGACGCCGCCGAGCCGCCGCCGGAGATCGCGCCGGAGCTGTGCCGCTGCTTCGAGCCGCTCCTGGCGGCGCTGCGCCCCGACTACGCCGGAAT
This sequence comes from uncultured Thermoanaerobaculia bacterium, assembly GCA_964471955.1. GTDB lineage: Bacteria > Acidobacteriota > Thermoanaerobaculia > Multivoradales > JAGPDF01 > JACTMI01. Next base: position 8,739 of record CAYYIK010000039.1, read on the forward strand.
CCTGCGGCGGGTGGACCTCGAAGGCGTCCGGACGGTCGACTTCGCGGTCGAGGCCGGGCTGACCGCCAACTCCGCGGCGGTACGGCTCCACCGCGCCCGCAAGGCCCTGCGGGCGCGGCTTGCCGCCGCCTGCGGCACCTGTGCCGACCACGGCTGCCTCGACTGCGGCTGCGGCCGACCGGTCACCGCCCCGTAATCGCGGCGCGAGCCCGGGCGACCTCGGGGCGATCACTGCCCGGCGCCGCCACGGCGGCCACGAGGGTGTGCAGCGTGCGGGCACGCTCCGGCTGACGGGCGAGCTCGGCGGCGCGCGCCGCGCCGGCGAGCGAGCGCAGACGGTTGGGGGCCTCGACCAGGGTGGTCTCGAAGGCCGCCAGCGCCTCTCCGGCACGTCCCGCTTCGAGCAACAGCTCGGCCAGCAGTTCGCGCGGCGGCAACACCGTGCCCGGGGTCACCGGGTGCTTGCCGACCCGCGTGTCGAGGTCGGCGGCCTCGCGGAGCAGCCGGATCGCCTCGTCGGTGCGGCCGCGCGCCTGCTCGAGCAGCCCGGCGGCGGCCAGGCGCGTCGCCTCGACGTGTCCGGCCCAGTCGTACGGCCCCGGCGGCGGAGCGGCGGCGAGCTGATCGCGGATCGCGGCGAGGCGGGTGAGCTCGCGCTCGGCGAGCGCCGTATCGCCGCTGCGCGCCGCGCCGATCGCGCGCCCGTACGCCGGGATCGCCGCGGCGTACGGGAACCGGACCGTCATCTCCCCGGAGATCGGATCGGCGAGGCGCGCCGCGCCGCTCCAGTCACCCCGCTCGAGCCGGTAGCGCACGGGGATGGCCGCCAGAGCGTAGACGGCGGCCACCGGCGCTCCTGGCGCTTCCGTCAGGGCGGCGGCGCGCTCGGCGATGTCGAGAGCCGCCGCGTCCTGGCCGGTCTGCAGGTAGGCGTACTCGAGGTAGTCGAGGGCATGCAGTTCGTCGAAGGCCGAGGCCGCAGGGTAGAGCGAGCGATTCGCCCGCGCCGATCCCGCCGAGTCGAGGTTCGAGGCGATCGACTCGGGCCACAATCCGAGCCGGACGAAGATGTGCGACGGCATGTGCAGCGCATGGGCCGAGCTCGGAGCGATACGCGCATAGCGGCGCGACGCGTCGAGCGCGAGGTGGGCGAGGTCCGGGTAGTCGAGCGCATGGATGAGGTAGTGCGCGATCCCCGGGTGGTCGGGGTGCTCGCTGACGAAGGGGGTGAGGATCTCCACGGCCTGCCGCTGCTGGGCATGCGACGTGTCGCGAGGCGGTGCGGTGCCGAGCAGCATCAGAGCCTGGAAGAGGCGCGCCTCGTGGTCGTCGGGAAAACGGTCGGCGAGGGCGGTGAGGGCCTCCCGATAGCGGGCGGCGCGCGTACCGTGGTCGACCGTGTCGCTGTCGGCGTAGAAGGCTCCGATGGCGGCGATCCAGGCGCGCTCGCGCTCGGTCGCGGCACCGACCGCGGCGGCCCGCTCGGCGGCGGCGCGGCCGGCCGCAAGCTCGGCGGGGTTCGGCGCGGCCCACAGCGGATGGAGCCAGGTCATCGCGACCCCCCAGTGGGCCATGCCACAGGCCGGATCGGCCTCGGCCACCGCCTCGAAGCCGGCGCGCGCGAAGTCGTAGCCGAAGGAGTGGAGCTGGGCGACGGCACGCTGGAAGCGCGCCTGGACGGCCGGCTCGCAGCTGGTCGGGAACTCGACCGTACCGTGGGTCTCGTCCTCGCCGTGATCGGCGAGGAGAGGCGCGCCGGTGAGCGCCACCAGGAGCGACAGCGCAGGCAGAAGCGGGAGCACGCGACGTGGCATGGGACGCCTCCTCGGCGGGATGTCGGGGGAACCGCGGCGGAGGTTGCCACAACCGGGCGGGCCGCGCAATCGACCCGGACGTTCCCGTCCCGGAGGGGGAGACGCTGCGGGGCGGAGGACTGTAAGGTCGGCGCTGCTGCCCCGTCTGCAGGGATCGAACGAGGAGGAGCCCGATATGGACCATCGCCACCCTGAACCGCCCGCCGTGCCCCCCCGCGCCCGGCGTTCGCTGAACGTCCTCCCTGCGGCCGCGGCGGGAGAGGTCGACCCGGTCTGCGGCATGACCGTCGACCCGGGCGCAGGCAAGCCCTCGGCCGTGCACGCCGACAGGACCTACTGGTTCTGCTGCGCCGGCTGCAAGGCGAAGTTCGAAGCGGACCCCGGCAGGTACCTCGCCGGCCAGCGCGAACCGATGGGGCCGGGCGGAGCCGGCGGGCACGCCGGGCACGGCGCCCACGCCGGGTCGGTGCCGGCCGGCGCGACCGCGATCGACCCGGTCTGCGGGATGACCGTCGACGTGGCGACCTCGCGGATCCGCTCCGAGCATCGCGGCGAGACGATCCATTTCTGCTCCGCGCACTGCAAGGCGAAGTTCGACGCCGATCCCGAGGCCTGGCGCGGAGAGAGGCAGAGCCCGGAGCCGGCCGAGGTCCCGGCCGGGACGAAGTGGATCTGCCCGATGGACCCGGAGGTCGAGAGCGACCACGCCGGCGCCTGTCCGAAGTGTGGCATGGCACTCGAGCCGGCGCTGCCGGCCGCGCCGGCGACGAAGACCGAGTGGACCTGTCCGATGCACCCGGAGGTCGTGCGCGACGCGCCGGGGGACTGCCCGATCTGCGGCATGGCGCTCGAGCCACGCACGGTCGAGGTCGAGGCGGGGCCGAACCCCGAGTACCTCGACATGCGCCGGCGCTTCCGCGTTGCGGTGCCGCTCGCGGCGGCGACGCTGGCCCTGGCGATGGGGGAGATGATCCCGGGCGACCCGCTCGGGCGCCTGCTCTCTCCGGGGACCCGGCTCTGGCTCCAGCTCGCCTTCGCGACGCCGGTCGCGACCTGGGCGGCCTGGCCGTTCTACCAGCGCGCCGTCGCGTCGATCCGCAACCGCAGCCTCAACATGTTCACGCTGATCGGCCTCGGCGTCGGCGTCGCCTTCGGCTACAGCCTGTTCGCGACCTTCCTGCCGGGGCTGCTGCCGCACACGATGCGCCACGGCCCGGCCGGACTACCGCCGGTCTACTTCGAGGCGGCGGCGGTGATCACCGCGCTGGTGCTCCTCGGCCAGGTGCTCGAGCTCAAGGCGCGCGGCGAGACCGGGGCGGCGCTCCGGAAACTCCTCGGCCTGGCCGCCAGGGAGGCGCGGCGGATCGAGGCCGACGGCTCCGAGCACGACGTGCCGCTCGCCCACGTCCACGTCGGCGATCGCCTGCGCGTGCGCCCCGGCGAGAAGGTGCCGGTCGACGGCGTCGTGCTCGAAGGCCGCAGCAGCATCGACGAGTCGATGGTCTCGGGCGAGCCGATCCCGGTCGAGAAGGAGCCCGGGTCGAAGGTCGTGGGCGCCACGGTCAACGGCACCGGCTCGCTGGTGATCCGCGCCGAGCGGGTCGGCGCGGACACGCTGCTCTCGCGCATCGTCGCGATGGTCGCCGAGGCGCAGCGCAGCCGCGCGCCGATCCAGAAGCTCGCCGACAAGGTCTCGGCCTGGTTCGTGATGGCGGTGCTCGGAATCGCCGCCCTGACCTTCGCACTGTGGGCGACGATCGGCCCCGAGCCGCGTCTCGCCCACGCGCTGGTCAACGCGGTCGCGGTGCTGATCATCGCCTGCCCGTGCGCGCTCGGCCTCGCGACGCCGATGTCGATCATGGTCGCCTCCGGCCGCGGCGCCTCGATGGGGGTGCTGTTCCGCAACGCCGAGGCGATCGAGCAGCTGCGCGAGGTCGACACGCTGGTCGTCGACAAGACCGGCACGCTCACCGAAGGCAAGCCGAAGCTCGCCGAAGTGCGCGCGCTCGCGGGCTTCGCCGAGGACGATCTGCTGGCTCTGGCCGCCGCGGTCGAGCGCGGCAGCGAGCACCCGCTGGCGGCGGCGATCGTCGCCGGCGCCGAAGCCCGCAGTCTCGCGATCGCGAAGGCGGAGGAGTTCGAGTCGGTGACCGGGCGCGGCGTCGCGGCCGCGGTCGGCGGCCGGCGCGTGGTGCTCGGCAACCGCAAGATGCTCGAGGAGGCCGGCATCGATGCGGGAGATCTGGTGGCCGCCGCCGAGGAGCTGGCCGCCGCCGGGCGCACCGCGATGTACGTCGCGGTCGACGGGCGCGCCGCCGGGCTGGTCGCGGTCGCCGATCCGATCAAGGTGACGACCCCGGCCGCGCTCGCCACGCTGCGCGCGGAGGGGATCCGCATCGTCATGCTCACGGGCGACGCGCGCGGCACGGCGGAGGCGGTCGCGAAGGAGCTCCGCCTGGACGAGGTGATCGCGGAGGTCCGTCCCGACCAGAAGGCGGAGGTGGTCGCGCGGCTCCAGGCGGAGGGGCGCTTCGTCGCGATGGCCGGCGACGGCATCAACGACGCGCCGGCGCTGGCGAAGGCGCAGGTCGGCATCGCCATGGGGACCGGCACCGACGTCGCGATGGAGTCGGCCGGGGTCACCCTGGTGAAGGGCGACCTCGCCGCCATCGCCCGCGCCCGGCGCCTCTCGCACGCGACGATGACCAACATCCGCCAGAACCTGTTCTGGGCCTTCGCCTACAACGCCGCGGGCGTGCCGATCGCCGCCGGCCTGCTCTACCCCTGGACCGGCTGGCTGCTCTCCCCGATGCTCGCCGCCGCCGCGATGAGCTTCAGCTCGGTGACGGTGATCACCAACGCCCTGCGGCTGCGCCGGGCGCGGATCTGAAGAGGGGTCGGACGAGCGCGGCCGCGGCGCTGGCCGGGCCGCCCGCGGGGGTGGCCCGGTTCGCGGCGGGGCGCGAGAGGCTCGAGGCACGGGCCGGTCCGCCAGGTTGGCGGCCCCCGGGCCGGAAGTCTCGCCGCGACCCGGCACGTGCCGGGTCGGTCCGCTCTCCAGGGAGATTCGCCCATGCATCTGCGCCGTCCATTCGTCGCTCTCGTCTTCGCCGCCGCCGCCCTTGTCGCCTTGCCGCTCGTGGCGCAGGAGACGCCGGCCCCCGGTGGGCCGCATCGCCACGCCGGCGGGATGCCGGTCTACGACGTCGCGGCCGAGAAGGTCGTCGAGGGGAAGGTCGCCGAACTGCTCCCCCAGGCCTGCGGCTGCGGCGGGCTCCACCTGAAGCTCGAAACCGCCGACGGTCCGCTCGAGGTCGGCCTCGGCCCGGCGGCGTTCCTCGGCGAGCTGGGCGTCACCTTCAACGCCGGAGACGCCGTCGCGGTAACCGGCGCGGCGCCGAAGGGGGAGGCGCGGGCCGAGTTCCTCGCCCGCACCGTCCGCCTGAACGAGCAGACGTACGAGCTGCGCGACGCCGAGGGGAAGCCCCGCTGGTCGATGGCCGGCATGAACTGCCCGATGCACCGCAAGGGCGGCGACGCCTGAGGTGGCCGGTCGGGCGGCGTGGCGCCGTCCGGTTTTGATCCCGGGCAACGTGCGTGGCACCCGGAGTCGCGAGAGGATGCGGCTCCGGGTCGTCCGTTCCCCGCCTCCCGCTCGCCGCGGCGGGACGGGATGGAGGACCCACCAGACCGGGAGGCCCGTCATGCGCAACCGATTCGTCCCCGTCACGCTCCTGGCCGCCGCGGCGCTCGCGGCCGTCACCCTGTCGGCACAGGTCCATGACCACGCCGCCCTGCACGAGCCGGAGGAGTCCGCCGAGCCGGCCGGTGTGGCCTCACTCTCGCCGGAGCTGCGGTCCCTGTTCAAGCTCGAGATGGCGGGGCTCCAGGGGGCGATGCTCGAGCTCTTCCCCGCCGTGATCTCCGGCGACTGGGAGGGCATCGCCCGCCTGGCGGTGAAGATCCGCGAGGGCTTCGTGCTGGCGCAGCAGCTCACCCCTGCGCAGCGCGAGGAGCTCCACCGGGCGCTGCCCGCCGGCTTCCTCGAGCGCGACGCCGAGTTCCACCAGCTGGCCAGCGGCCTCGAACACGCGGCACACCGCAAGCAGGCGGACGTGGTCACCTTCTACGTGCACAAGCTGACCGAGGGGTGCGTCGGGTGCCACTCCCGCTACGCTCCGGAGCGCTTCCCCGCCCTCGCGCCGGCCGGCCCGGCACCGGCCCACGCGCACTGAGGTCGGGCGCGAGCGGGTCGGTGAGCTGGTCCGGTGGCCGCCCGGCGTCTATGCTGGGCCGCTCCGGATGAACGCCGACCGATGACCCGCACCTCGCTCCAGCACTTCCGCATCGAAGGACTCGACTGCGCCGAGGAGGTGGCGATCCTCAAGCGGGCGGTCGGTCCGCTCGCCGGCGGCGAGGAGCGTCTCGGCTTCGACGTGCTGGCCGGGCGGATGTCGGTTCCGGCCGAGGTCGCCGCGGCGCGCGTCGTCGAGGCGGTGGCGGCGACGGGGATGCGCGCCGAGCCCTGGCGAGCCGGGACGGCGGCGCCCCGTCGTCTGTCGCGGGTCGCGGCGACCGCGATCTCGGCTGCCGCGACACTGGCGGGGTTCGCCGTCCACTCCCTCGCCGGCGGCGGTCTCCTGGCGGCGCTCGGCGCGGACGCCGCGCCGCCGCTGGCGGCGAAGTTCCTTTACCTCGTGGCGGTGGTCGCCGGCGGCTGGTTCGTGGCGCCCAGGGCGTGGGCGGCAGCGCGGGCACTGCGGCCGGACATGAACCTGCTGATGACGCTCGCCGTCGCCGGTGCGCTCGGCATCGGCGAGTGGCTCGAAGCGGCGACTGTGGCGTTCCTGTTCGCGCTGTCGCTGGCGCTCGAGGCGTGGAGCGTCGGCCGGGCGCGGCGCGCGGTCGAAGCGCTGCTCACCCTGGCGCCGCCGGTGGCGCGGCTGCGCGGAGAGGACGGCACCGAGCGCGAGGTTCCGGTCGGCGAGGTGGCGATCGGCGCGCGCTTCGTCGTCCGTCCGGGCGAACGCCTGCCGCTCGACGGCGTCGTCGCCACCGGCCTCTCCGACGTCGACCAGGCGCCGATCACCGGCGAAAGCGCGCGGGTCGACAAGGTCGAGGGCGACGAGGTCTTCGCCGGCTCGATCAACGGGCGCGGCACGCTCGAGGTCGAGGCGACGCGCCCTCCCGGCGACACCGTGCTGGCGCGCATCCTGCGGCGCGTCGAGGAGGCGCGCTCGCGCCGTTCGCCCTCCGAGCGCTGGGTCGATCGCTTCGCCCGCGTCTACACGCCGCTCGTCTTTGCCGGCGCGCTGGCGGTGGCGATCGTGCCGCCACTGGCCGGGTCCGACCCGAGGGACTCCCTCTACCGCGCCCTGGCGCTGCTGGTCATCGCCTGCCCCTGTGCGCTGGTGGTCGCCACCCCGGTGGCGGTGGTTGCCGCGCTCACCGCGGCGGCGCGCCACGGCGTGCTGCTCAAGGGCGGTGCCGCCGTGGAGCTGCCGGCGCACCTCGTCACGGTGGCGCTCGACAAGACCGGCACGCTGACCCGCGGCGAGCCGCGCGTGGTCGCGATCGTGCCGCTCGCCGAGCACGACGAGAGGGAGCTGCTCGAACGGGCGGCCGCCCTCGAGTCGTCCAGCGAGCACCCGCTCGGGCGGGCGATCCGCCAGCGGGCCATGGAGCTCGGCTTGCGGCCCGAGGCAGCGAGCCGTTTCGCGAGCCTGCCGGGGCTCGGCGCCGAGGGAGAGATCGGGGGGCGGGCCTTCTGGATCGGTTCGCACCGCCTGCTCGAGCAGCGCGGGCAGGAGACCCCCGAGGTCCACGCCCGCATCGACGAGCTCTCCGCGGCCGGGCGAACCCTCGTCGTGGTCGGCAACCGCGACCACGTCTGCGGACTGCTGGCACTCGAAGACGAGGTCCGCCCCGAGGCGGCGGCGGCCGTCTGCGCGCTGCACGCCGCTGGCGTTCGCCGCGTGGTGATGCTGACCGGCGACCACGCGCCGACCGCCGACGCGGTGGCGCGCCAGGTGGGGATCGACGAGGTGCGCAGCGAGCTGCTGCCCGACGACAAACTCGCCGCGATCGACGAACTGGTGGCGCGCGACGGCCGCGTGGCGATGATCGGCGACGGCGTCAACGACGCTCCGGCGCTCGCCCGCTCCACCCTCGGCGTGGCGATGGGCGGCGCCGGCAGCGACGCGGCGATCGAGGCCGCCGACGTCGCGTTGATGTCGGACGATCTCGGCAAGCTGGCCTGGTTGATCGGCCACTCGCGCCGCACGCTGGCGGTGATCCTCGCCAATGTCGTCTTCGCGCTGGGGGTCAAGGCGGTGTTTCTCGTCGCCGCCGTCGCGGGCGCCGCGAGCCTCTGGTTCGCCATCGCCGCCGACACCGGCGCGACGCTGCTGGTCATCGCCAGCAGCCTGCGCCTGCTGCGCGCGTGAGGCGTCAGGGGCGGCCGGACTCGCGCAGCCGGCCGAGGGCGGCGAGGGCCCACGTGGCGCCACCCGCCAGCGCCAGCGCGCCGCCGACCGCCATCACCACCACGCCCGCCGTCTGTCCGGAGTTGGCGATCGACTGCTCGACTCCGTAGGTCTTGCGGCCGAGCCCGAAGGTCCCGGCGAGAACGAGGCCGGAGGCGAAGACGAGCTGGCCGCCGCCGTAGAGCAGTGCCACCTGGCGCAGGGTCCGGTCGCGCCGCCGCGCCCGGACCGGGTCGGCAGCGGCGCCCGACTCGGGCAGCAGCAGAGTGAGCGCCATGTAGGCGAGCGTCACGGCGCCGATGCAGGCGTGGTAGTGACCGGGGATGCGCAGGTCCGAGCCGCGGATCGCCGCGCCGAAGGCGAAGCCGGCGAGCATGAGGACGACGCTCGCTCCCAGCGGCCAGAGTGCCGCGGCTCGGCGCGCGATTCCGCAGTCGCTGCGCTGCGCCGCGTGGGGCGCGAGGACGACTCCGAGAAAGATCAGCGCGGCGGGGAAGAGCCCCCACTGCATCAGCGCCGCGAAGCCGGGGCGGTAGCGCCAGCCGAGCGGATCGCCGGCGAGCAGGAAGAGGATCGGCAGGACCGGAAGCGCCAGCGCCCCGGCCGCCCAGGCGGTCCGGCTCACCAGCTCGCGGCCGGTTCCCCAGGCGGCCAGCAGCGCCCAGGCGAGCAGCGCGAAGGCGAGGTTGGCGAACTGGAAGACGTGGCCGCCCCCCCACATCAGGGTCTCGAAGTGCGTTTCGCGCGCCAGTCCCTCCGGCAGGCGCGCCCAGGTCGCGGCGAGCGCGCCGAGGGCGAGCAGCAGATGGGCGCCGCCGACGGCGAGCAGTGGACTGCCAGCGCTGAGCGTCGTCGCGACCGGCGCCGGCAGCACCTGCCCACCGGCGAGAGCTGCCGGAGCTGCGAAGCCGCGGCCTCGCCGCCACAACTCCGGCCGGCTGCACTCCAGCCAGGCGATGGCGACGCCTGCGAACAGCAGCGAGAGCGCGGTGAAGTAGAGCGGATGGTCGATCAATGGGACGTAGTTGACGGTGAACGGCGTCCCGAGCCCGGGCAGGAGCCCGGCGAGCAGCAGCGTCGCACCGGCGGTCGACAGCCAGGGGGCGAGGCGGCCGAGCGGCCCGGCGACCGGCCCCGTCCGGCCGAGGGCATGGAGCTGGAGCAGCGCCACCGGCAGGGCCGAGAACCAGGCGACCACGCCGAGATCGACGTGGACGACGAGGATCCGGTGCGCCAGGTCGGTGTCGGTCCAGTGCCGCGCCAGCGCCGGGATGCGCGCCGCGACGACGCCGAAGGCGAGCAGGCCGCTGGTGGCGAGCGAGCCGATCGCCAGGACGAGCCAGTGTCGGGCGAGCGCGCCGCGATCTCCCGTCGCGCGGTGCGCAGTGGCCCGGAGTTCGTTCACGATCGCCGGACGATAGCAGCCGCGGCGCGGCGCGCGGTCAGTCGACGGGCGGCGTTGGCGGCGGCAGGCCGAGCAGCTGGCGCACGGTCGGCTCGAGGCGGGTCAGGCCGGCCGCTCTGCCGCGTTCGAGCGCTGCGTCGGCCGACAGGCCGTCGAGCCAGAACCCTTCGACCGCGAGCAGGGCCCCGACCCGGTTGCCGCTGGCGCAGACGATCGCCGTCGGAGCGCCCGCGGTCGCGTCGAGCAGCGTGTCGAGGGCGCGGGCGGTCGGCAGGTCGAGTTCGGCCTCGCCCGTGACCGTCACCACCTCACGCCGCAGCCCGGCCGCCGCGATGGCGGCGAGCTCGTCCGCGGCGACCTCCTCGTCGGCGCGCAGGTCGATGACCAGGCGCACGCCCGATCTCGCCAGCGCCTCCCAGCCGGCGGAGCTCTCGGGGACGCCACCGGTAATCAGGCCCGGCTCCGGCTGGCGCTGGTTGACCAGGGGCGGCGCGGCCGGGGCGTCGGGCGCGGGCGTCTGCTGGGCGAGCAGGGTGCCGGCGCCCGCCGCGACCAGCAGGCCGGCCAGCAGCAACCCGGCCTTCCGGCGGCGGGCGGGCGTCGCCGCCGGGCTCATGCGGCGCGACCGAGCAGCCACTGGCGCATCGTCGCCTTCGGCGCGGCGCCGACCATCCGGTCGATCTCCTGACCTCCGCGGAAGAGGATCATCGTCGGAATCCCCTGGACGAAGAAGCGGGTGGCGATCTCGGGCAGATTGTCGACGTTGACCTTGGCGATGCGGACCTGGTCGCCGAGCTCCTCGGCGAGCTCGCCGAGGATCGGGGCGACCATCCGGCAGGGGCCGCACCAGGCGGCCCAGAAGTCGACCAGCACGGGGGTCTGGCCGGCGATGAGGGTGTCGAATTCGGCTTCGCTGCGGACTTCGGTGATTCCCTTCATGGCGCTCTCGTCTCTCCGGGTTCGGCAGTCGATGGGTCCGCCCGGCGGGCGGCTCTCGTCCGGGAAGAGGCAGGAGGGCACGAAAAGGTTCCCGCGGCCCGACTCAGCCGGCGTCGGCGGCCGCCAGCAGGCGCTCGCGCACCCCGGGCGGCAGGGGCTCGCGGCCGAGCGCACCGCAGGCCGCTCCGGCCAGGTCGAGGGTCGCGAGCAGCGTCGCGCAGCGTTCGCACAGGGCGTGATCGGAGTAGGGGAACGGGGCGCGGCGGTCCTGGGCCTCCAGCTTGGCGCGCAGCAGGTCGAGGCAGACGGCGCGCGCGTGCGGTGCGGCGCCGCCGGCCGGGCGCTGCGGCAGCCCCTCGGCGAGCACGGCGCGCAGCTTGAGCCGCGCCCGGTGCAGGCGGGTCTTCACCGTGGCCTCGCGCAGGCCGAGCACCGCGGCGATCTCCACGAGGGAGAGCTCGGCGACGTCGGCCAGCACGAGGGGGAGGCGGAACGGCCCGGGCAGGGCGGCGATCGCCCGCTCGACGAGCCGGCGCGCCTCGTCGCGCTCGGCGGCGCGGTGCGGATCCCCGGCGGACGAGGCGAGGTCGGGCATCGTCGGACCGGGGCGCGGCAGCAGCTCGTCGAGCGTCTCGAGCCGGGCCGGCTCGCCGGCGCGGCGCCGGTGCATGCGCTGGCAGACGCGGCGGGCGATGGCGTAGAGCCAGGCGCGGGCCTGAGCGGGGTCGGCGAGCTGATCGAAAGAGCGCCAGGCGCGGGCGAAGGTCTCCTGCGCCACGTCCTCGGCGTCCGATCCGTCGCCGCAGCTGCGGCGCGCGAAGGCGACGAGGCGGGGTCCCTCGCGATCGACCAGCGCTTCGAAGCGACGGCGCGCCGCGGCGGAGGGGGCGGAACGGGGCGGGCGACTCACGTGGCGACTCTAGCGCCCCGGCCGGTCGCCAGGAGCCGCGCGGCGGCCCGCCCCGCGACGGCACCGCTCGACCACGCCCACTGGAAGTTGAAGCCGCCGATGCGGCCGTCGACGTCGAGCAGCTCGCCGCACAGGTGGACACCCGGGCAGCGTCGCGACTCGAGCGAGTCGAGTCTCACCTCGGCGAGGGGCACGCCGCCGGCGGTCGCTTCGGCGTGCGCGAAGCCGCGATCGCCGGCCACCGGCACCTCCTGCTCGAGCAGCGCCGTGAGCAGGGCGCGGCGCGACTCGCGGGAGAGCCGCAGGGCGGTGGCGTCAGGATCGAGACCGGCGCTGCGCACCAGCGCGGCGGCGAGGCGGTCCGGCAGGCGGGTCCCGAGCCACCTGCCGAGGGACCGCCGGCCGAGCCCGGCGAGCTCGCTGGTGAGTGCATCCGGGTTGCTGGCGGGGAGAAACGAGATCACCAGCCGGCTCCCCGGTTCGTGCTGCCGGGCCGCGAGGAGGTGACGGCTGGCATCGAGCACCACCGGCCCGGACAGGCCGAAGTGGGTGCACAGCAGGTCCCCCTCCCAGCGGCCCAGTCGGCGGCCCGAGGCCGTTCGCACTTCCAGGCGGGCGGGCGTCGCGACGCCGGGCAGGGCGCGCAGGTAGTGCCCCTCGGGCAGCAGGAGCGGCACCAGCGCGGGGAAGATCGTCGCGGTCGTGCGGTGCCCGAGAGAGCGCGCCAGCGCGAAGCCGGAGCCGTCCGAGCCGCTGCGCGGCAGGGCCTGCCCGCCGGCGGCGAGGATCACCCGCCGTGCCGCCAGCTCCCCCCACGCGCCGCGCAGCCGGAAACCTTCGCCCACCGATTCGATCGCTTCGACCCGACACGGGTGGCACAGCTCGATGCCGCCGCCGCGCGCCGCCGCGAGCAGGGCGTCGAGAACGGTGCGGGCGCGGTCGGTGACCGGGAAGAGCTTGCCGGTCGGCTCACGCTTGAGCTCGACGCCGAGCCGGTGGAAGAAGTCGACCGTCTCGGGTACCGGAAAGGCGCGCAGGACCCGGGAGATGGCCGCCGGCGTCGAGCCGGCGTAGTCGGTCGCCGAGACCGCCTGATGGGTGACGTTGCAGCGGCCGCCGCCGGCGACGAGGATCTTGGCGCCGAGCGTGCGCGCGCCGTCGAGCGCCACGATGCGCAGCGGCGCCGTGCGGGAGGCCTGGATCGCCGCCATCAGGCCGGCGGCGCCGGCGCCGACGACGGCGAGATCGCAGCAGCCGGCGTCGGCGGCCATCGACGAATTCAGTGCAGGTAGCGAACGGCCACGAAGCCGAGGACGCCGGCGGCGGTCACCGCGAGCAGCACCCACTCGAGCTTGTGTTCGATGAACGGTCGGATCCGCTCACCGTAGCGACCGATCAATCCGGCCACCAGGAAGAAGCGGAAGGGGCGGCCGATCGCCGAGCCGAGCATGAAGAGGCCGAAGTCGAAGTGAAACAGCCCCGAGGCGATGGTGAAGACCTTGTAGGGGATCGGCGTGATCGCCGCGACGAGAACCCCCCAGAAGCCCCAGGTGTCGTACCAGACGCGCACCTTCTCGACCACCTCCTGGCCCTGGTAGAAGTCGACGATCGGCTTGCCGACCGAGTCCCACAGGCCCCAGCCGATCGCGTAGCCGAGCATGCCGCCGGCGACGGAGGCGAGCGAGCACCAGAGGGCGTAGCGGGCCCAGCGCCGGGGCGCCGCGAAGGTCATGCCGATCAGCAGCACGTCGGGGGGAACCGGGAAGAAGGAGGACTCGGCGAAGGAGAGGATCGCCAGCGCCTTGGTCGCGTGGCGGGTCGCCGCCCAGTGCAGCGTCCAGAAATAGAGCTTGCGGATCGGGTTGCGCGTCGCGCGGGCCTGTTCGAGGGCGCTCGCCGGGGGCGTCTCCACCAGTTCGGGCTTCATCGGCGGGCGACTCCACCAGAGAACCGCCGATTCGGCAAGCAGCCCGGCCGGAACTCCCGTAGGATGCCGCTCGATGACGCTCACCGGCAAACAGCGCAAGCAGCTGCGCGGCCTCGCCCACGACCTCGACCCGGTCGTCCAGGTCGGCAAGGAGGGGGTCACCGACGCGGTGCTCGCCCAGGTCGATCGAGCCCTCGAGGCGCACGAACTGATCAAGATCCGCTTCCTCGGCGGGCGCGCCGAAATGGACGAAGGCATCGGGGCGATCGCGCGGGGCACCGGCGCCGAGGCGGCCGGCAGCGTCGGCCACGTCGCCATCCTCTTCCGCCCCCGGGCCGACCCGGAGAAGCGCCGCATCCGGATCTGAGCGCGCCCGGTCGGCCGGCACCGGCGGGGTAGACTGACCGGCCGGGCGGGGAGAGTCGGCGAGAGCCGAAATTTCGCGCCCCGGCGGACGGTTATCGAGGGAGTCGAGGAGGCAATCCGGATGTACGGTTTCGACCCGATGTATTTCGTCTTCCTGGCGCCCGCCCTGGTGCTTTCGCTCTGGGCGAGTTTCCGGACGAAGTCCGCTTTCCACAAATACTCGAAGGTCCGGGTGGCCAGCGGCATGACCGGCGCCCAGGCGGCCCAGCGACTGCTCGACGGCGCCGGCATCCGCGACGTCAAGATCGTCGCGCACCGCGGCCTGCTGACCGACCACTACAACCCGGTCACCCGGACGCTCGCCCTCTCCGAGCAGGTCTACGGCGTCCCGTCGATCGCCGCGGTCGGCGTCGCCTGCCACGAGGCGGGGCACGCGATCCAGCACGCCGTCAAGTACGGCCCGCTCTGGCTGCGCTCGACGCTGGTGCCGACCGCCAACATCGGCTCGACCCTCGGCTACCTGGTGATGACCTTCGGCCTTCTCCTCGGTTCGATGAAGATGTTCCTCGTCGGCGTGGTGCTCTTCTCGATGGTCCTGCTCTTCCAGATGGTGACGCTGCCGGTCGAATTCGACGCGTCGGCACGCGCCAAGAAGCTGGCCGTGGCCCAGGGCATCGTCTTCGAGCACGAGCGCGAGGGGATGAACCGGGTGCTCAACGCCGCCGCGCTGACCTACGTGGCGGCGGCGATCTCGACCCTGCTGACGCTGCTCTACTTCCTCTTCCGCGCCGGCCTGCTCGGCGGTCGCCGCGACTGAGGAGCGCCGCTCGCCGCGGCTAGCGCGGTGAAGTCGTCCACAGGCCCGGTGCTCGATGGCACTGTGCTTGCAGATTCCTCCGGATCATGCAGTGACGACTCCGGCACCGATCGCGGATCGGCGCGCCGGAGTCCTTCCGATCAGGAGGAGTTCCGCCATGTCGAAGACCCCGTTCCGTTCCGTTCTCGGCGTCGCCGCCCTCGTCGCGGGGCTCGCCGCCGCGCCGGTCGCCGCCGACGTCGACTTCGGCGTGCGCGCCGGCGCCTATCTCGAAGACTCCGATCCGATGGTCGGCGTCGAACTGCTGGTGCCGATGCCCGCCCGCGACTGGTTCTTCAATCCGAACGTCGAAATGATCTTCGCCGACCCGCAGGACCGGCAGTCGCTCAATCTCGATTTCCACTACGACTTCCGCCAGACGGCCGAGTACTACCTGTGGGCGGGTGCGGGCGGGGCGGCCATCCACACCGACTCCTGGCGCAACCGCGACGACGAGTGGGATGCCGGGCTCAACCTGCTCGGCGGCATCGGCCTGCGGTTGCAGGGGATGACGCCCTACGCCCAGCTCAAGCTCGTCTTCTCGGACGAGTCGGAGGTCTCCGCGGCGGTGGGCATCCGCTTCTAGCCCGCCGGAGCCGGGTCGACGAGGTGGATCGCCCAGCGGTCCACCTCGCCGATTCTTCGGCTCGAAGCGCCGAGCGCGGCGAGCTCGCTGGCGAAGGCCCCGGCCGCCCACTTCGGCACCAGGAAGACGCGCGCCGGCTCGGGGTCGAGCAGCTCGGCGGCGAGCGGATCGGCCACCGGTCGAAAGGCCGGGCTGCGCTGACGGTCGACCGTCGCGAGATCGATCTCCTCGATCTCGCAGTCGAGATAGAACGACAGCGTGTAGCGCGGCGAATCCTCCACGAAGAGGATCTCGTACGGCGGCCAGGGGAGCTGGCCGCGCAGCTGCGCGGCGAGGGAGCGGCCGTCGCGGTTCGTCTCGTGACTCCCCGAGTAGAGCTTGAGCACCAGCAGCAGGGCGACCCAGGCGAGCACGGCGAGCCGCCCCCGGAAGTCGCGGCCGAGCGGGCCGATGCGGCGAGTGGCCAGCAGCGCTGCGGGGGCGGCGAGCGGCAGCAGGTAGAGCGGCAGGCGCGACTGCGCGAGCGAAAAGACCGCCAGCGGCACCAGCAGCCAGATCGCCAGGAAGCGGTCGGCGCCCGGAGCCGCCTCGCAGCCCGCCGGGCGCTGGCCGCGGCGGGAGCGCAGGACGGCGAGCGGCCACCAGGGGAGCAGGCCGGCGAGCAGCACGGGACCGTAGGCCTTGAACCACCCGGCGAGACCGGCGTTGCGGTCGAACTCGGCCGAACCGATGCGGCCGGCGACCTCCTTGCCGAGCAGGTAGTCGAGCAGGCCGGGCCAACGCCAGATCTCGAGCCCGTACCAGCCGAAGGCGAGCAGCAGGAAGAGCGCGCAGGCCTTGAGCGAATATGGACGGCGGCCGCGGTCCGGCGCCGCCTCGCGGGTCGCCGCGGCGGCGATGAGCAGCCCGGCGGCGGGCAGCAGGCCGGGCAGCCCCTTGGTGAGGAAGGCGGCGCCGAACCCTCCCCAGAGCGCCAGGCGGGCGAGCGCCGGGCGCACCCGCCCCCAGCGCAGCTCCACCAGGCCCCAGGCGCCGAGCGTGGTGAACAGGGCGAGGAGCGTGTCGGTGGTGACGATGTTGGCGCCGACGAACGGCAGCAGCGAAGTCGCGTAGACGATGCCGGCGGTGCGTTCGCAGCCGGGCGCCAGGCGTCGCGCCATGCCGGCGACCAGCAGGATGGTGCCGAACAGGGCGAGCGAGTTCGGCAGGCGCGCCGCACCCTCGTGGTGCCCGAGGAGACCGATCGATCCGGCGACCGCCCAGTAGGTGAGTGGCGGCTTGGTGAAGTGGGGGACCTCCGGGTGGAGGCGGGGATTCAGGTAGTCGCCGCTGCGCAGCATCTCGAGCGCCACGTCGACGTAGCGCCCCTCGTCCGGCTCCCAGAGCGGCCGGACCCCCTGCAACGCCAGGGCGAAGGCGAGCGCGGCGAGGACGGCGGCGACGAGCGCCGGGCGCGGGCGGGCCGTGGCCGGAGCGGGCGCGGCGGGCTCGGCGCGCGATCCCCCGTTCAGTGGCTCACCGGTTCGCCGATCCGTGCCACCAGCTCGCCGAGCCGGCGCTCGAGATCGGCCTCGGTCCGCGCCTCGACCACCAGTCGCAGCAGCGGCTCGGTGTTCGACGGCCGGACGTTGAACCACCAGTCGGCAAAGGAGACGGTGATGCCGTCGAGCCAGTCGACCTCGCCGCCCGGGTAGGCGGATTCGAGCTCGCGCATCTTGGCCTCCTTGTCGGCGACCACGAAGTTGGTCTCCGGGCTCTTGGCGTACCGGCGCAGGGGCGCCGAGACCTGCGACATCGACTTGCCCGAATGCCAGAGCAGGTTCAGCACCTCGATGACCGCGGCGATGGCGCAGTCGGCGTGGAAGTTGTCGCGGAAGTAGTAGTGCCCGGCCAGCTCGCCGCCGAACAGGCCGTCGACCCGGCGCAGCGTCGCCTTCATGAACGAATGCCCGACCCGCTCGCGCACCGGGATGCCGCCCTTCTCGCGGATGTACTCGGCGACGGCGCGCGAGGAGCGCAGGTCGTAGAGCACGTGCCTGCCCGGGTCGTGGGCCAGCAGCTCGCCGGCGATCAGCGCGGTCGCCAGGTCGCTGCCGAGCGGCTCGCCGGTTTCGTCGACGAACGCCGCGCGATCGAAGTCGCCGTCGCACGACACGCCGAGGTCGGCGCCGGTCTCGAGGACCTTCGCCTGCAGGTCGCGCAGGTTCTCGAGCTTGAGCGGGTTGGCCTCGTGGTTGGGGAAGGTGCCGTCGAGTTCGAAGTAGAGCGGCACGAGGTCGACGCCGAGGGCCTCCCAAATGTCGCGGTCGATCACCGCCATGCCGTTGGCCGCATCGACCACGACCTTGAGCCGGCGGGCGTTCGCCGGCCGGTCGAGGAAGCCGAGGACGTGCTCGCGGTAGGCCGTCTCGACCTCGGCGCGGGAGACGGTGCCGCGGCGCGTCGCGGCGGGAAAGTCGCCCGAGGCGACCAGCTGCTCGAGCAGGGGAATTCCGTGGTCGCCGGAGACCGGCCGCGCCTCGTGCTTCGAGAACTTCAGGCCGTTGTACTCGGCCGGGTTGTGCGAGGCGGTGACCTGGACGCCGCCGGCGGCCTTGAGATGGCCGATCGCGAAGTAGTTCATCGGCGTGGTGGCGAGACCGATGTCGATCACTTCGAGGCCGGCGGCGGTCAGTCCCTCGATGAGCGCCGTTGCCAGCGGCTCGGAAGACGGCCGCATGTCGCGTGAAACGACCACTCTCGGACCGCCATGGGCCAGGTCGGCCTCGTCGAGAACGGCCGGGAACGCGCGTCCGATCGAGCGCGCGATCGACTCGTCCAGATCCTTGCCGTAGATGCCGCGAACGTCGTATGCCTTGAAGATGCCTGCCATGGAAAGTCTCCTTGCGGGACCGGAAACGCTATCAGGAGGATGCGTCGGGTCGGCGCGACTTCTCAGTCGACTCGCTCGACGGCAAAGGCGAACTCGAGCTCGTCGACCGGGGCGGCCCGGAGATCGTCGTCGGCCGCCGCGATGACTTCGACCGCGAGCGTCTCGCCGGCGATCCAGTCGCGCCAGGAAGCGATCGCCGCCGCGAGCTCGCCGGCGGCGCGGTAACGGACGCGGATGCGGTCGGCGTAGTCGAACCCGGCCTCCTTGCGCGCGGTCTGGATCCGGTTGACCACCTCGCGGGCGCGCCCCTCGGCGACCAGCTCGGGGGTCAGCCGGGTGTCGAGCACCACGAGCAGCTCGCGGTCGCCGGCGGTCGCGAGCCCCTCCTTCTCGTTCAGCCGGACCTCGAGATCCTCGGGCGCGAGCGTCACCGCACCGCCGTCGACGGCCAGCTCGAGCCGCCCGTCGCGCTCGAGCGCCGCGGCCAGCTCGTCGCCGTCGGCCGCGGCGAGGGCGGCCTGCACCGCCTTCATCTTCGCGCCGACCTTCTTGCCGAGCACCCGGAAGTTGGGCCGCACCTCGTGCGTCACGAACTCCCAACGCCGCTCGGCCCAGCGGATCTGCTTGACGTTGACCTCGTCGAGGATCAGTTCCCGGACGCGCTCGACGTGGTCCTTGACGTCCACGCCCATGACCTCTGAAGCAAAGACAAGGACCATTGAAGAGAGCGGCTGCCGGGTCTTGAGCTCGTGGGTCGAACGCGCCGACCGCGCCAGGCCGACGACCCGTTTCGCCATCGACATCGCCTGCACCAGGCGCAGCGTCTCGTTGCGGCCGCTCTCGTCGAGCTGATCCATCCACCCGCGGGCGATGGGGAACGGCTCGAGATGCACGCTGTCGGCGGCGCCTTCGCGCTGGCCTCGAACCAGGCGCTCGTGGAGCGCCTCCGCAACGAAGGGCGTGAACGGCGCGACCAGCCGGGCCAGCGTCGTGAGCACTTCGTAGAGCGTCTGGTAGCCGGCTTCCTTGTCGACGCCCGTCGACGCGGTGCTCGCCCAGAACCGGTCCCGGCTCCGCCGGATGTACCAGTTGGTCAGATCGTCGAGGAACGCCTCGATGGCGCGCGCGGCCGGCGCCACGGTGTACGACTCGAGGTCCTCCGTCACCTGCGCGACCAGCTCGTCGAGCCGCAGGAGGATCCACCGGTCGAGATCCGCTCTTTCCTTCAACGGAACGTCTCTCGTCTTTCCCGGGCGCCAGCCGTCGAGGTTGGCGTAGATGGTGAAGAACGACAGCGCGTTCCACAGCGGCAGCAGGAAGCCCTGCGCGGCCTCGCGCACCAGGCGGGCGGAGAAGCGCGACGGCTGCTCGGGGTCGTTGACGTAGAAGTACCAGCGCAGCGCGTCGGCGCCGGTCTCCTCGACGACCGCCATCGGGTCGACGACGTTGCCGAGGCGCTTGGACATCTTGCGCCCCTGTTCGTCGTTGACGTGGCCGAGCACGATGCAGTTCCTGAAGGCGACCGAGTCGAACAGGGCGACCGAGAGAACGTGCAGGGTATAGAACCAGCCGCGCGTCTGGTCGACCGCTTCGGAGATGAAGTCGGCCGGCCGGTAGTTGCCCGGCGCCAGCCAGCGGGCGCTCGGCGCCTGCTCGTGGACCAGCCGGTGGTCCTGGGCGAACG
>CAYYIK010000040.1:0-7082 GCA_964471955.1 uncultured Thermoanaerobaculia bacterium
GGTCGAGGGCGATCTCGCGGCGCGCGTTGGCCGCGCCGGGATGCTCAGCGCCGACCCCCGCCTCGGCGATCGCCAGCGCGCGCCGGTGGTGGACGAGCGCGGTGTCGATCTCGCCTTCGCGGCGCGCGGCTTCACCCAGCGACAGCAGCGGCTGGCGCAGGTCGTCGGCCTCCGGCCCCTGGACCTTCTCGAGGCCGGCGATCGCGCGGGTGAGCGTCTCGCGCGCCCGCGCGAGCTCCCCCTGGCGGACCTGCGCCGTGCCGAGGTTGCCGAGCGCGGCGAGCGTGTAGACGTGCTCGTCGCCGAGCTCGGCGCGGAAGCGCTCGTGCGCCGTCGCGAAGCGGGCGGCGGCCTCGGCCGGCCGGTCGCGCGCGAGCAGCGAGTGGCCGAGCATGCGCTCGCAGGTCGCCGCCTCGAAGTGGTCGAGCTCGGTGAAGATCGCGAGTGCCTCCTCGAGCGCCGCGTCGGCCGCGTCCGAACGACCCTCGTTGAGGAAGATCAGGGCGCGCTTGAGCAGCGCGTGCGCGACCAGTACGTGGCGGTCGCCGAGCGCGCGGCGCAGCGCCGTGGTGGTCTCCTCGAACAGCGCGTGCGCCCGCTCGCGCTCGCCCAGGAAGCCGGTGAGCTCGGCGAGGGCGAGGCGCGCCTCGCTGGTCTTCGGGTGATCCGCGCCGAGCGTGCGCTCGAGCACGGCGACGGCCCCCTCGATCTCCGAGCGCGCGGCCGGGTAGTCGCCGGCCCGCTCGTGAAGCAGGCCGAGCGCCAGCCGCCGCATCGCGGTCTCGGCGTGCTCCTCGCCGTGGAGCCGCCGGGTCCGGTCGAGCACGTCGCGGGCGAGCGCGAGCGCGACCTCGGCTTCGCCGCGGTAGTACTCGGTGTCGGCGAGGCCGGCCTTGCCGCGGGCGATCGCCTCGGCGTCGGGCTCGAGCTCGCGCTCGAGTACCGCCAGCGCGGAGCGGAATTCGGCGGCCGCCGGTGCCAGCTCGCCGCGCGCGTGGAGCACCTCCGCGAGGGTGAGCCGCGACTCGGCCGCGGCGGCCGATCCGGCTCCGGCGGACCGTTCGCGCCGCTCGAGGGCGCCGCGCGCCAGCTTCTCGGCCGAGTCGTAGCGGCCGATCCGGCGCTCGATCTGCGCCACGGTGTCGAACAGCGCCGCCTGGACCTCCGGTTCGCCGGTCAGCCCCCGCTCGAGCTCGAAGACGCCGGCGTCGAGCAGCTGCCGCGCGGTGACTTCGGCGCCGAGCGAGCGGTTGGGGTCGGCCGCCTCGAACAGGCCGACCAGGAACTCCTGGACTTCGACGGCGCGGCGGGCCGCGCGTTCGGCGCGCCGCGCCGAGGCGAGCGCCGCGACCAGCCCGCCGACGAGCGACAGCAGCACCAGCGCGCCGGAGGCGACGGCGACGCGGTGGCGCCGCACGAACTTCGCGGCGCGATAGCCGGCGGTATCGGCGCGCGCCGAGATCGGCCGGCCGTCGAGCAGGCGCTCGAGGTCGGCGCCGAGCGCCGCCGCCGACGGGTAGCGCCGCGCCGGCTCCCGGCGCAGCGCCTGGAGCACGATGGTGTCGAGGTCCCGCGACAGGTATTTCGGCCAGGCCGGCGCCGCCGCCGGGTCGCGCCGCATCGCTGCTGCCGGCCCTTCGATCGTCTCGCGCTCGACCTCGCGCTCGAGCGCCGGCCCGGAGCGCGCCTCGCGCCGGTGCGGCAGCCGTCCGGTGAGCAGCTCGTAGAGCACGACACCGAGCGCCCAGACGTCGGTGGCGGTGGTCACCGGCTCGCCGAGCACCTGCTCGGGCGCCGCGTAGGCGGGGGTGAGGGCACGCATCTCGGTGCGCGTCAGCTGCGGGTCGAGCTCGGGCTCGAGCAGCTTGGCGAGGCCGAAGTCGAGCAGCTTCGGGTGGCCGTCGGCGGTGACCAGGATGTTCGACGGCTTGAGGTCGCGATGCACGACCAGCGAGCGATGGGCCGCGTCGACGGCGCGGCAGACTTCGATCATCAGCTCGAGGCGCCGTTCGACCGACAGGCCGGCCCGGCGTGCCCAGGTGGTGATGGGCTCGCCGTCGACCCGTTCCATGGCGAACCAGGGGCGCCCGTCGGGGGCCACGCCGCCGTCGAGCACGCGGGCGATGGCCGGGTGGTCGAGCCGGGCGAGCACCTGGCGCTCGAGCGCGAAGCGGGCCACCACGGCCTCGCTGGCGAGGCCGGAGCGCACCAGCTTGATGGCCGCCCGCTGGGCAAACCCCCCCGCTTCGCGCTCGCCGGCCCAGACCTCCCCCATGCCGCCGGTACCCAGCGGTTCGAGCAGTCGCCAGGCGCTAAGCCGTTCGAAGGCGGGCTGCGCCGGCTCGGCGAGCAGCCGCCGCCCGGCCGTCTCGGCGACGTCCACCTGCAGCCGCTCGAGCGGCCCTTCGGCGGCCGCGTCGGCGGCGAGCATGCGGCCGACGATCCCGGCGACGCCCGGGTCGCGCTCGGCGAGCGCCGCCAGACGGATCCGGCGCTCGCCGCTCTCGACGTCGATCAGCTCGTCGAAGGCCGCCGCGGCGCGCCCGGCGGTGGTGGCAGTCTCTCGGTCGGTCAAGCGCGGCGGGTCCCGCTCTCAAGAACGCAGTCGCGCCCCGCCGAATGACAGGGACGACTCACGGCGCGCCTCCGAGCCGCGCGTGGAGCAGCGCCCGCGCCGCCCGCCAGTCGCGCAGCGCCGTGCGTTCGGAGACGCCGAGCGCCCCGGCGATCTCGGCGAAGGTCAGGCCGCCGAAGAAGTGCCACTCGACCACCTGCGCCAGGCGCGGCGCCTCGCGTTCGAGCTCTCCCAGGGCGGTGTCGAGCGCCAGCAGCTCCTCGTGCGCCGCCGCCGGCCCCGGTGCCGCGACCGCCACCGCTTCGAGGTCGACCGGCGCCTGCCCGCCCCCGCGCTTGCCGGCCCGGCGCGAGCGCGCATCGTCGATCACCAGCTGGCGCATGGCGCGCGAACAGACGGCGAAGAAGTGGGTGCGGTCGTTGAACGGCAGGTCGCCGCGCTGGGCGAGGCGCAGGAAGACTTCGTGCACCAGCGACGTGGTCGACGGCCCCTGGCCGGCGCGCTGCGAGCGCACGTGGCGCGCGGCCAGCTGGCGCAGGTCGTCGTAGACGAGGTCGAACAGCTGCTCGGCGGCCCCCGCCTCACCGCCGCGCGCGGCGGCGAGCAGCCGCGTCACCTCACCGGCGGCGGGCGCGGATCCGGAAGGGCCGTTGGCGTCGGACACGGGCCTCGATTCTAGTCGGCCCGCGCGCCAGGCGGCTCGGCGGCGCGGGCGAAGCGCCAGAGCTGCACCGCGTTGACCAGGAAGTGGGCCACCAGGGCGCCGAGCAGGGCGCCGCGCCCGGCGGTCCAGAAGCCGAGCAGAATGCCGCCGATCAGCGCCCAGGCGGCCCACAGCCGCATCGCCGCGCCCGGGCCGACGTGGGCGAGGGCGAACAGCAGCGCCGCCGCCGGCCAGCCGAGCCAGTTCTGCAGCGCGCCGCGGAAGACCAGCTCCTCGGCCACGGCGGAGATGAAGGCGAGCGAGAGCGCCTCGCCGCGCGTCACCGGGCCGAGCAGGCGGCGCAGCTGGCGCTCGAGCCGGCGCGCCGCCGGCAGCAGCCTCGCGGCGAGCGCCCACAGCCCGAGCAGCGCCAGTCCGAGAACGATGCCGCCGCCGAGATCGGTCCCCCAGCTGCCCGGATCGACGAGCAGCGTCAGCCCGAGCCGGCCGCGCTGCGCCGAGAGGCCGGCGAGGCCGGCCACTGCGAGGACCAGGTAGAAGAGCGCGGCGACCGGAAAGAGCCGCCCCGGTCGCGCTCCGGCCGGGCCGTCGTTCAGCTCCATCGGCCGCTCACGGGCGCGCCGCCGCGACCAGCTTCTCGACCACGCCCGGATCGGCGAGGGTGGTCGTGTCGCCGAGATCGCCCGTCGCCCCCTCGGCGATCTTGCGCAGAATGCGCCGCATGATCTTGCCCGAACGCGTCTTGGGCAGCCCCGGAGCGATCAGGATCCTGTCCGGGGCGGCGATCGGTCCGATCGCCTCGCGCACCTGCTGCTTGAGGGCGCCGATCAACTCGTCCGGGTCCCAGCTCTCGAACTCCGGGGTGATCAGCACCCAGGCGCAGATGCCGGTCCCCTTGATGTCGTGCGGGTAGCCGACCACCGCCGCCTCGGCCACCGCCGGGTGAGCGACCAGCGCGCTCTCGACCTCGGCGGTGCCGAGACGGTGCCCCGAGACGTTGAGCACGTCGTCGACGCGGCCGGTGATCCAGTAGTAGCCGTCCTCGTCGCGCCGGCAGCCGTCGCCGGTGAAGTAGAGGCCGGGGAAGCGGGTGAAGTAGGTCTCGCGGAACCGCGAGTGATCCCCCCAGATGGTCCGCGCCTGTCCGGGCCAGCTGCGCTTGAGGCAGAGGTTCCCCGAGACACCGTTGCCTTCGAGCTGGTTGCCGTCGTCGTCGACCAGCACCGGCTCGACCCCGAAGAACGGCAGCGTGGCCGAACCCGGCTTGGCCGGGGTGGCTCCCGGCAGGGGGGTGATCAGAATGCCGCCCGTCTCGGTCTGCCACCAGGTGTCGACCACCGCGCAGCGCCCCTCGCCGACCACGTCGTGGTACCACTTCCAGACTTCCGGATTGATCGGCTCGCCCACCGAGCCGAGGATCCGCAGCGACTTGCGCGATGACTTCCTGACCCAGTTGTCGCCCTCGCGGATCAGCGCCCGGAGCGCCGTCGGCGCCGTGTAGAAGATCGTCACCTTCAGGTCGTCGACCACCTGCCAGTAGCGCGAGGGGTCCGGATGAAGCGGGATCGACTCGAACATCACCGTCGTCGCGCCGTTGGCGAGTGGTCCGTAGACGATGTAGCTGTGCCCGGTCACCCAGCCGACGTCGGCGGCGCAGAAGTAGACGTCGTCCTCGTGCAGATCGAAGACCAGCTTGTGCGAGAGCGCCGCGTAGACGAGATACCCGGCCGTCGTGTGCAGCACCCCTTTGGGTTTGCCGGTCGAGCCCGAGGTGTAGAGCGTGTAGAGCGGGGATTCCGCGTGCATCCACTCCACCGGGCAGGTCGAGCGCTGCCGCGCCATCTCGCTGTCGAGCCAGTGGTCGCGGCCCGAGGTCATCGCCGGCTCGATCTCCGTGCGCCGCGCCACCAGCACCGCGGTGACGAACGACAGCCCCTCGACCGCCCGGTCGACCGTCGCCTTGAGCGGGATCCGCTTGCCGCCGCGCAGCCCCTCGTTGGCCGTCACCACCACCTTCGCCCCGGCGTCGAGGATCCGCCCGCGCAGCGACTCGGCCGAGAAGCCGGCGAAGACCACCGAGTGCACCGCGCCGATCCGCGCGCACGCCAGCATCGTCGCGGCCAGCTCCGGGATCATCGGCAGGTAGATCGCCACCCGGTCGCCGCGCCTGACGCCGTGCGCGATCAGCACGTTGGCGATCCGGCAGACCATGTGCTTGAGCTCCCGGTAGCTGATCGACCGGTAGTCGCCGGGGGCGTCCCCCGCCCAGAGGATCGCCGGCTTGTCGCCGCGCGTCGACAGGTGCCGGTCGACGCAGTTGAAGCAGGCGTTCAACCGCCCGCCGCCGTACCAGGAGAAGTCCACTTCGTGCAGGTCGGCGTCGAAGATCTGCTGCGGCGGGTGGTACCAGGTCAGAATCTCGGCCTGCTCGCGCCAGAAGGCCTCCGGTTCGTCGAGCGAGCGTCGATAGAGGCGCTGGTACTCCTCGAGCGAGCGGATGTGCGCCCCGGCGGCGATGGTGGGCTTGACCGGGATCATCGGTGACTCCTTTCCGTCGGCGGGAGGTCTTCCCGGCGGCAGACTCTACCCGGCCCGGCGCGGGCCGGTGCCGGCACTTTTCTTGCCTGCGAGATCGACTGCCGCCCCGCTGGCGCCCGGCGGGGCCCTCGAGGGAGGAAGCCATGTCCGTTCGCCGACCGCTCCACGTCGCCCTCACCCTGGCGCTGCTCGCCGCGGCGGCGCCGCTCGCCGCGCAGAGCGAGCGCTTCGAGCTCTCTCTGCTCGTCCTGCCCGGCGGCTCGTACAGCGAGTACGAGGGCCTCGACTTCGACCTCGGCTGGGGCGCCGGTGCCGGCTGGCGCTGGAGCGAGGCGTGGTCGGGCGAGCTGCGCGGCACGCGGCGCGAGCACGACGGGCGATTTAGTGAGCTCGCGCTCGACACCCTGGAGCTCGGGGTGCGCCGCCACTTCCTCGCCGGCGCCGACTGGCAGCCGTTCCTCCAAGTCGGCGTGCTGCGGCAGGAGTCCGAGCGGCGCCACCAGGTGGTCTGCGTCGAGCCGGTGACCGGCCCCTGCCCGCCGCTGGTCGACGACGAGAGCGAAAACGGCGGCTTCGTCGGCGGCGGCATGGACTGGCGTTTCACCCGGCGCGTCGCGCTGCGCCTCGACGGCCGGGCGGTCTTCTACGACTCCGAGCGCAGCGGCGACAGCGAGGACCGCGTCGACGTCTCCGCCGGTCTGGTGGTGCGCTTCTGAGCCCCGGCGGCCGGCCTCAGGGCTGGTAGCCGAAGGTCTGCCATCCGGGATCGGGTGCCGCCTCGAGCTCGAAGTCGTCGGCGAACACGATCCCGACCCAGAAGCTGCGGTCGCGAACCACCTGCGAGCCGTCCGGAGCGGTGTAGCTGGCCCGCACCTTCCAGCGTCCGCGCCAGGTCGACAGCAGGATCTCCGGCAGGTCGACCCCCCAGTGGACCGACACGGCGCTGCGCGTCTCGGCGTGGTCGAACTGCCACTCGGCGTAGAGCACTCCACCGGGCCGGAAGATCTGCAGCGTCGCCCCGTAGTCCGGTGTCGGATCGCGGAAGTAGGCGCCGACGACCACCCGGTCGCCGGCCCCGAAGTGCCGCTGGTAGCGCGGATTCTCCGGCTCCGGGCAGGGCGGAGTCGTCGGGATGCCGACGTGGGTCGCCAGGTCGACCAGGCGGTATTCGCGGTAGCGGGGCTGGTCGAGCCACCAGGAGGTCATGCCGTTCGCCTGCGCGTTGCAGAAGCCGGCGAACGGCTCGATGAGCTCCTCGGCGGCGTTGCGCGCGGCGAAGTGAAGGTGGGGCCCGGTCGAGTTGCC
>CAYYIK010000040.1:7182-26492 GCA_964471955.1 uncultured Thermoanaerobaculia bacterium
TCGACGAAGTTGCTGATCGCCCAGGGGTCGAACTGCCCCGAGCCGAGGTCGGCGAGCGGCCAGCTGAAGCGCGGCTCGAAGCCGCCGAACGGCACGGCGAGCCGGCGCCCCGCCGCCGCGAGCGCGCGCACGTTGGCGTCGACCCGCTGCAGTTCGAGCCAGTCGGTGAACGGATCTGCGTCGACGTCGGCCGCCGGTTCGGCGACCGGTCGGATCGCCAGCAGATGGACCTCGGCGAGCTGGTCGGCCGGCAGCGCCCGGGCCGGGGCGAGGGCGACCGCGGCGGCAAACAGAGCCAGGCGGGTGCGACGGCGGAGCTCGGGCATTTCGACTCTCCTCTGCAGTCCGAAACGCGGAACGGCGGGGAGCCCTGACATCGGCCCCCCGCCGCCCGATTCTTCCGCCGCCCGGCGCCTCAGTTGGGCGGCGGTTCGACGGTGAGCTGCGCTTCGCCCTCCGGCTCCTCGTCCTCGCGCTCGACGACCTTGGCGATGGCCACCAGCCTGTCGCTCTCCTCGAGGTTGATCAGGCGCACCCCCTGGGTCGAGCGGCCGATCTCGCGGATGCCGTCGACCGAGGTGCGGATGATCATCCCCTCCTGGGTGATCAGGATCAGCTGGTCGCCCGGCAGCACCTGGGCGACGCCGACCACCCTGCCGGTGCGCTCGGTGACCTTGAGGTTGATGAGCCCGAGGCCGCCGCGCCCCTGCTGGCGGTACTCGGCGATGTCGGTCCGCTTGCCGAGGCCGCGCTCGGCGGCGGTGAGGATGGCACCTTCCTTCTCGAGCACCTCCATGCCGACGACCCGGTCGCCGTCGCGCAGCGAGATGCCGCGCACGCCGGTCGTGGCGCGCCCCATGGCGCGGCAGTCGGCTTCGGGGAAGCGGATCGACATGCCGTTGGCGGTGGCCAGGAAGAGATCCTTCGAGCCGTCGGTCACCTTGACCGCGAGCAGGCGGTCGCCCTCCTCGAGATTGATCGCGATGATCCCCCCCGAGCGCGGATTGCCGTACTCCGAGAGCGCCGTCTTCTTGATCGTGCCGCGCTCGGTGGCGAAGACCAGGTAGCGGTCCTCGGGGAAGTCGCGCACCGCGAGCGTGGTCGCCACCCGCTCCTCGGCCGAGAGGCTGAGCAGGTTGACGATCGCTTTGCCCTTGGCGGCCGGCCCGGCCTGCGGGATCTCGTGCACCTTGACCCAGTGGACGCGCCCCGACTCGGTGAAGACCAGGACGAAGGAGTGCGCCGAGGCGACGAAGAGGTGCTCGACGAAGTCCCCCTCCTTGGTCGCCATGCCGGTACGTCCTTTGCCGCCGCGCCCCTGGGCGCGGTAGAGCGAGAGCGGAGAGCGCTTGATGTAGCCGGAGGAGGTGACGGTGATCACCATGTCCTCGTCGGCGATCAGGTCCTCGATCCGGATCTCGTGGGTCTCGGGGACGATCTCGGTGCGCCGGGCGTCACCGAAGCGCTCCTTGAGTTCGGCGAGCTCACGGCGGATCTCCTCGAGCACCAGCCGGTCCGAGCCGAGGATGGCGCGCAGCCGGTCGATCAGCTGCAGCAGCTCCTGGTACTCGTCGAGCAGCTTCTGGCGCTCGAGACCGGTCAGCCGCTGCAGGCGCATGTCGAGAATGGCGTCGGCCTGCACCTGGGTGAAGCCGAAGCCCGCCATCAGGCGGTCGCGCGCCTCGGGCGGCGTCGGGCTCTGGCGGATGGTGGTGATCACCTCGTCGAGCATGTCGATCGCCTTGAGCAGGCCCTCGACGATGTGCGCCCGCTCCTCGGCCTTGCGCAGGTCGTAGCGGGTGCGGCGGATGATCACCGTCTTGCGGTGGTCGAGGAAGAGCCGCAGCAGGTCCGGCAGGGTGAGGATGCGCGGCTGGTTGTCGACGATGGCGAGCAGGATGATGCCGAAGGTCGACTGCATCGGCGTCAGCTTGTAGAGCTGGTTGAGGATGATCTCCGGCACCTCGCCGCGCTTGAGCTCGACGACGATGCGAATGCCCTCGCGGTCCGACTCGTCGCGCAGGTCGGAGATGCCCTCGATCTTCTTCTCCCGCGCCAGGTCGGCGATCTTCTCGATCAACCTCGCCTTGTTGACCTGGTAGGGGATCTCGGTGACCACGATCGACTGTTTCTCGCCGCGGCGCTGGGTTTCGATGGCGGCGCGGGCGCGCATCTGGATGATGCCGCGGCCGGTCGAGTACGCCTGGCGGATTCCTTCGATGCCGTGGATGAAGCCGGCGGTCGGGAAGTCCGGGCCTGGCAGAACCGACATCAGCTTCGCCAGGTCGACCTGCGGATCGTCGATCATCAGCGACAGCGCGTCGCAGACTTCGCCGAGGTTGTGTGGCGGAATGTTGGTCGCCATGCCGACGGCGATTCCGGAGCCGCCGTTGACCAGCAGATTGGGCACCTTGGCCGGGAGCACGGCGGGCTCGAGCTCCTGGCCGTCGTAGTTGGGCACCCAGTCGACGGTCTCCTTGTCGATGTCGTCCTTGACCATCTCCTCGGCGAGCCGGGTCAGGCGCACCTCGGTGTAGCGCATCGCCGCGGCGTTGTCGCCGTCGATCGAGCCGAAGTTGCCCTGCCCGTCGACCAGGCGGTAGCGCATCGAGAAGTCCTGCGCCATGCGCACGACCGTGTCGTAGATCGCCGAGTCGCCGTGCGGGTGGTACTTGCCCATCACGTCGCCGACGATGCGCGCCGACTTCTTGTACGGCTTGCCGGCCGTGTTGCCCGACTCCCACATGCCGTAAAGCACCCGCCGGTGCACCGGCTTCAGGCCGTCGCGCACGTCCGGCAGCGCCCGCCCCACGATCACGCTCATCGCGTAATCGAGGTACGACCGCTTCATCTCCTCTTCGATGTCGACCGGCACCGGCCGGTCGAACGGCAGCATCGTCGTGTCGTCGCTCATTCGCTCTTTCGGTTCTCTCTTCTGCCTGCGCGCCGGGGACTCAGACGTCGAGGTTGCGGACGTTCAGGGCGTTCTGTTCGATGAACTCGCGGCGCGGTTCGACCTGGTCGCCCATGAGGATGGTGAAGATGCCGTCGGCCTCGACGTCGTCTTCGATCTTGACCTGCAGCAGGCGGCGCTTCTGGGGGTCCATGGTGGTCTCCCAGAGCTGCTCGGCGTTCATTTCGCCGAGGCCCTTGTAGCGCTGGATCGACAGGCCCTTCTTGGCGCCCGAGTAGAGCGTCTCCATCGCCTCGTCGAGCGTTTCGACCTCGACCGGTTCGATCCGGACCCGCGACTTCTTCGCCGGCGTCGCGGCGGCCTCGCCCTCGCCCGCCTCCTCCTCGCTGCGCTTGAGCGCGAACTTCCTGCCGGCGAGGGCCTCGAGACCGGGGGCGTTGGTGGCCAGGGCGCGGTACTCGACCGAGGTCAGCAGGTCCCAGTCGAGGCGCACCTGGCGCTCGACGCCGTCGCGCCGCGAGGTGAGCGAGATCACCCCGGTGCCGTGCTCGGGGTCCCCCGACACCGCCACGTCGCGGAACCCGATCGCCTCGAGAACCTCCGCCACGGCCTTCACCTTCTCCGGATCGGCGAGCGACTTCTTGTCGGTCAGGCCGCCGAGCAGCGCCGCGCGCAGCGCGTCCTGCGGGTAGCCGCGGCTGACCAGCTTGGCGAGGTTCTCGCGCAGCTGCTCGACCTTCTCCACCCAGACGCCGAGGCGCGGCCCGCGGATCGCCCGCCCGCCGTCCACCGCCAGCTCCCACGCCCCCTCGATGCGCGAGACCAGGAACGCGCGGTACTCGCGGTCGTCCTTGAGATAGGCCTCGCGACGCCCCTCGGTCACCTTGTAGAGCGGCGGCTGGGCGATGTAGAGGTGGCCGCGGCGGATCAGCTCGGTCATCTGGCGGTAGAAGAACGTCAGGATCAGCGTGCGGATGTGCGAGCCGTCGACGTCGGCGTCGCACATGATGATCAGCTTGTGGTAGCGCAGCCTGGCGACATCGAAGTCCTCGCGCCCGATGCCGGTGCCGAGCGCGGTGATGATCGTCTTGATCTCCTCCGAGGAGAGCATCTTGTCGAAGCGCGCCTTCTCCACGTTGAGGATCTTGCCGCGCAGGGGCAGGATGGCCTGGAACTTCCGGTCGCGCCCCTGCTTGGCGGTGCCGCCGGCCGAGTCGCCCTCGACCAGAAAGATCTCGGCGAACTCCGGATTCTTCTCCGAGCAGTCGGCGAGCTTGCCCGGCAGCGACGCGCCGTCGAGCGCCCCTTTGCGGCGGGTCAGCTCGCGCGCTTTCCGGGCCGCCTCGCGGGCCCGCGCCGCCTCGACGCACTTCTCGATGATCCGCTTGGCGACCGCGGGGTTCTCCTCGAAGAAGGTGCCGAGGCGGTCGTTGACCACCTGCTGGACCCAGCCCTTGACCTCGGACGAGACCAGCCGGTCCTTGGTCTGCGAGGAGAACTTCGGGTCGTGGATGCGCACCGAGACGATTGCCGTCAGTCCCTCGCGCACGTCGTCGCCCGAGAGCGAGACCTCCTTGAGCGCCTTGGCCAGGCCGGCGCTCTGCGCGTAGGCGTTGATCGTGCGCGTGAGCGCCGCCTTGAAGCCCTCGAGGTGGGTGCCGCCGTCGCGGTTGTTGAGCGTGTTGGTGAAGCAGAAGATCTGCTCGGCGTAGCCGTCGTTCCACTGCAGCGCCACCTCGCACTGCTCCTCGACCCCGTCACGGACGACCTTGTCGTCGAAGGAGATCGGCTTGGCGTTGAGCGCCGACTTGTTGCGGTTGAGGAACTCGACGAAGCTCGCGATGCCGCCGGCGTAGAGGAACTCGGCCTGCTTGTCGCTGCGCTCGTCGGCGAGCAGAACCTTGATGCCGCGGTTGAGGAAGGCCTGCTCGCGCAGGCGGTTGGCGAGCACGTCGTAGCTGAACTCGATGCTGGTGAAGATCTCCGGGTCGGGGACGAAGCGGATCCTGGTACCCGACTTCTTCGACTTGCCGATCGCCTGGATGGGCCCGTCCGGCTTGCCGCGGCGATAGGTCTGGAACCAGACCTGCCCCTCGCGCTTGATCTCGAGCTCGAGCAGCGAGGAGAGGGCGTTGACCACCGACAGGCCGACGCCGTGCAGGCCGCCCGAAACCTTGTAGACGTTGTTGTCGAACTTGCCGCCCGAGTGGAGCTCGGTGAGGATCACCTCAGCCGCCGAGCGACCCTCCCCTTTGTGCAGGTCGACGGGAATGCCGCGGCCGTCGTCCTCGACGGTCACCGAGTTGTCGGTGTGGATCGTGACGCGCACCTCGCCGGCGAAGCCGGCCTGCCCCTCGTCGATCGAATTGTCGACCAGCTCGAAGACCATGTGATGCAGCCCCGAGCCGTCATCGGTGTCGCCGATGTACATGCCGGGGCGCTTGCGAACCGCCTCGAGACCCTTGAGGACCTTGATGTCTTCGGCGGTGTAGGACGTCTCTTTCGTGGCCACGGATCCCCTTGTTCCGCCTGCCGGGCCCGCCGGCACGAAGACTGCCGGACGGGCCTTGCGGAATCCCCGAAACCTATCACGGAACCGGGTTCGAGGCAACGCTATAAGTCTTTTGTTTTCAGTTGTTTGTGCTTGTGTTTTCGGCGCGTTTACGTGGGCTCGCCGGAGGCTCCGGCGAGCCGTTCGATCGGCACCTCCGTCAGGCCTTCGATCCCCTCCCAGGCCGCGGGCCGACTGGAGGTCACCACCAGCCGCGCGACGCCGGCGAAGGCGCCGATCACCCGCCTCAGGCGCTCCCGGTCGAGCTCGGCGTCGGCATCGTCGAGCAGCAGCAACGGCTCCCGCCCGGCCCCCGCCGCCGCTCCGGCCTGCGCCGCGAGCAGCAGCAGCCCGAGCGCCTTGCGTTCGCCGGCCGAGGCCGCCAGACGGGCCGGCTCGCCTTTCCAGAGCAGTTCGAAGTCGTCGCGGTGCGGGCCGACCAGCGCCCGGGCTCGAGATCGCTCGAGGGGGCGCGCCGCGGCGAGCTCGGCCCGCAGCGCACTCTCGCCGGCGAGCGCCGACGGACTGCCCGGCCGATAGCGCACTCCCGGCGCCGGCAGCTCCGGGGCGTGACGCGCCACCATCTCGGCCAGCCCCGCCGCGAGTTCCCCGGCGGCGGCGGCCCGGGCGGCGGCGAGGGCGGCGCCCTCGCGGGCGAGCAGCTCGTTCCAGGCGTCGAGCTCTCCGGTAGGGGGGCCGGCGAGCAGCGCCCGCTTGGCGGCCAGGGCCTTCTGGTAGCGCCCCAGGATCATCATCGTCGCGGGTCGCTGCTGCACCATGCCGCGATCGAAGAATCGGCGACGAACCTCCGCGCCGCCGCTCAGCAGTTCGTTGTCCGCCTGGCTCCAGGCGAGGACCGGCAGAACGGCCAGGTGTTCGGCCAGCGTGGCGGTGCGGCCGTCGAGCCGGCGGTGGCGCTCGCCGGGCGACCAGTCGATGGCGAGTTCGCGCCGGGGCCGCTCGCCGACCTCGAGGCGGATCGAGAAGCTCTCGGCGCCGCGGCGCAGGCAGGGCTCGAGCCGGGCGGTGCGGAAACTGCGCGTCGTGGCGGCGAGGTAGATGGCCTCGAGCAGGGAACTCTTGCCGGCGCCGTTGGGTCCGCTCAGCAGCAGTCGCGGCGCCGGCGGCCGCCAGTCGAGGCGGGAGAAGTTGCGGAAATCGCGCAGGCGCAGGCGCGCCAGAGCCGGCGTCGACACGCGGCCGGGCCGCGTCAGATGCGCATCGGCATGATGACGCAGACGTAACGCTCGGCCGGGCCCTCCTCACCGGCGGGACGAACCGGCGAGCCGACGCACTGACTGTTTTCGTCCTTGAGCTGGAGCTGCACCTGCTCGGTCTCGACCGCCTGCAGGAACTGCACGAGGTAGTCGGGGTTGAGCCCGATCTTGAGCTCCGCTCCCGTGTACTGGCAGGCCAGCGTTTCGCTGGCGTCGCCGAGATCCGGGTTGGCGGCGGCGACGGTGATCTCCCCCGGAGCGAAGTCGAGCCGGATGCCGCGGTTGCGCTCGCCGGTGACGATCGCCACCCGCTGCACCGCTTCGCCGAGCGCGCGCCGCTCGCACAGCACGGTCTTGTCGTTGTTGCGTGAAATCACCCGCTCGTAGTCGGGAAACGCCCCTTCCAGGATGCGGCAGACCATCTCGCGGGCGCCGGTACGAAAGGCGAGATGATGCTCGCCGCGCCGCAGCTCGAGCGCGCCCTCACCTTCGAGGCGCAGCAGCTCCTGCAGCGCCTTGCGTGGCACCAGCAGTGAATCCTCGCCCGCGGCGGCCGGCAGCGCGGCGTCGATCAGCGCCAGACGGTGGCCGTCGGTGGCCACCATCTCCGCCTGCTTTCCGGCCAGCTTGAGCAGCGCGCCCGAGAGCTGGAAGCGGGACTCTTCGGAGGAGACGGCGAACAGTACCTTGCTGATCATCCGCTTGAAGCTCGCCAGCGGCAGCTCGAGCAGCGCTTTGCCCTCGACCTGCGGCAGGGTCGGAAAGTCCGCCGCCGGCAGGCCGTGGATGCGGAAGCGTGAACGGCCGGCACTGATGCGCAGCGACCGCTCGTCATCGAGCTGCAGGGTGATCTCGTCGGCGACCAGGGAGCGGACGATCTCGAGGAACTTGCGCGCCTGAACGGCAAGCGAACCCTCTCCTTTGACCTCCGCCGCCAGCGAGGAGGTCAGCGAAACGTCGAGATCGGTGGCCGCCAGGCCGAGTCGTCCGCTGGCGGCGCGCAGCAGCAGGTGGGACAGAACGGGAATCGTCGTCCGCCGCTCGACGATGCCTTGCATCGGAACGAGCTCGGCGAGGAGGGACTCGCGCTTCAGCCGGATTTCCATCGTTCGAACCTCGTCGACGGGAGACTTCAAGAGAAAAGAAAAGATAGCACAGCAGTCCCTCGTCGTCGGTGTCTGCGGAGGATCCGGAAAAGGGTCCGGAGGCCCCGTCCGGCCGGGCCCGGGAGATTCCGGAAGATGCGGAAAAAGGGTGTGGAAGCGGCGCGGCCGGATTGCGGAAAAGTGGCCCGGTTGGCGAGGTGGCGCCGCGCCGTCCGCGGCGGTTCCACCGGAAATCCGCAGACCTTTCCGGCCGGGTGCCGGATCAGGTCAGGTGCTTGGTCATGGCCTCGAGGGTGCGCGAGAGCTCGGGGTCGCCAGCGCGCAGGTTCTCGATCTTGTCGACCGAGTACATCACCGTCGAGTGGTGTTTGTCGTTGAACTGCCGGCCGATCTCCGGATAGGACATCTGCGTCAGCTGCTTGCACAGGTACATGGCGACCTGGCGCGGGAAGGAGATCTGCTTGACGTTCGACTTCGACTTGATCTCGCCGACCTTGAGGCCGTAGTGGCGGGCGACGAACTTGATGATCTCGGCCGCCGACGGCCCGCGTCCCTGGTCGGGGAGGATGTCGCGCAGCGTCTCGCGGGCCTGCTCGAGCGAGAGCGGGCGCCCGGTCAGTGAGGCGAAGGCGGCGACCCGGGTGAGCATTCCCTCGAGCTCGCGGACGTTGGTCTTGACCTGATTGGCGATGAACAGCGCCACGTCATCGGGCAGCTCGAGGCGGTCGATGTCGGCCTTGCGGCGCAGGATCGCCACCTTGGTCTCGAGGTCGGGCGCCTG
The DNA here is from genome assembly GCA_964471955.1 of uncultured Thermoanaerobaculia bacterium. Lineage (GTDB taxonomy): Bacteria > Acidobacteriota > Thermoanaerobaculia > Multivoradales > JAGPDF01 > JACTMI01. Next base: position 15,752 of record CAYYIK010000040.1, read on the forward strand.
AATGTCGGCGATCAGCCCCCACTCGAAACGCGAACGCAGCCGCTCCTCGATCGACGGAATGTTGCGCGGCGAGGTGTCCGAGCTGAGGATGATCTGCTTCTGGCTGGTGTAGAGCGTGTTGAAGGTATGGAAGAACTCCTCCTGCGTACGCTCTTTGCCGCCCATGAACTGCACGTCGTCGACGAGCAGGACGTCGATCGACCGGTAGCGCTCGCGGAAGGCGTGCGTCGACTTGAAGCGGATCGAGTTGATCAGCTGGTTGACGAACTGTTCGGCCGTCAGATAGCGGATGGACAGCTGCGGATGGCGCTCGCGAATCCGGTGGCCGATGGCGTGCAGCAGGTGGGTCTTGCCGAGGCCGACGCCGCCGTAGAGGAAGAGCGGGTTGTAACTGTGCGACGGGCTCTCGGCGACGGCGCGCGCCGCCGCGTGAGCGAACTGGTTCGAGGCGCCGACCACGAAGGTGTCGAAGACGTACTTCGGGTTGAGGCGCGCCACGCCGTCGTCCTCGGAGGCCGCCGCCGGCTCGTCGACCTCGTCCGCGGCGATGACGACCTGGAAGAACTCGTCGTGCGCGCCGGCGACCACGCGGTCGATGGTCGTGCGGTAGTTCTCCTCGACGGTGTGCACGAAGCGGGCGTTGGGGGCCACCAGCACCAGCGAATCGTCGCTCTCGGACCTGAGGCGCAGCGGCGCGATCCAGGTGGCGAACTCCTCGGGGGAGAGGACGCCGCGCAGGCGCTCGGACAGGACGGACCAGGTCGGGCGGGAAGGCATCGGAGGAGAGGAGGGACGATCCTAGAACGGACGCGCCAGATCGGCCACCGGCGGCGGCAGCTCGAGGGCGAGGGGGGCGCGGGGAGGGGCGAGCAGACGCACCAGGCGGCCGGCCTCGCCGGCCAGCGGCGCCTGGCGCGAGGCGGCGAGCCAGTCGAAGAACGTCCGCGGCCGCGGGTGGAAATCGAGAGTTCCCTCGCCGGTGCCGAGCCCGGCGGCCGCGCGCGCGGCCGCGACGGCCGCGTCGAACCCGCCGAGCTCGTCGACCAGGCCGCGCTCGGCGGCGTCGGCGCCGGTCCAGACGCGCCCCTGGGCGACCGCGTTCACCTGCTCGAGCGGCAGGCCGCGGCCGGCGGCGACGTGGCCGAGGAAGCGCGAGTAGATCTCCTCGAGGCGGCGCTCGACGAGCGCCCGCTCGCCTTCGCTCCACGGCCGCAACGACGAGTAGAGGCCGGCGTGAGCGCCGCGCGACAGCGTCTCGTGGCGGGCTCCGAGCAGCTCTTCCTGGAAACGGGCGGTGGCCAGTTTGCCGGTGACCACGCCGATCGAACCGGTCAGCGTGGTCGGCTCGGCGACGATGCGGCTGGCGCGGGCGGCGATGTAGTAGCCGCCGGAGGCGGCTACGTCGGACATCGAGACGACGACGGGCTTTCTCTCGCGCAGCAGCTCGACCCGGCGCAGAATGAGATCGGAGGCGAGCGCCGAGCCGCCCGGGCTGTCGACGCGCAGCACCACGGCGGCGACGCCGTCGTCCTCGGCGAGCCGGCGCAGCAGCTCGCCGAGCCCCTCCGAGCCGATGTAACTCTCGCCGCTCCAGGCTTCGAAACCGTCCCCGCCGCGCACGATGACGCCGCGCGCGAAGACGACCGCGACGCGGCGGCCGCCCCGCCCATCGGCGGCGTGACGACGCCCCCAGGCGAGCAGGCCGGTGCGCTCGACCGCGCCGCCGGCCAGCTCGTCGAGGCGCGCCTCGAACTGGTCGGGAAACTCGACCTGGTCGACCAGCCCGGCCGCGAGCGCCGCCGCGGCCGAGAGCGGCGCGGCGTCGATCGCCCCGCGCACCGCCTCGGGCGGCAGCCTCCGGCTGGCGGCGATGCCGTCGACGATCTGCGAGAAGTAGCCGTCGAGCACCCGCTCGATCGCCTGGCGGGCCTGCGGGGTGTGCTGCTCTTCGGTAAAAGTCTCGGCGGCGCTCTTGAACTGGCCGGCGGTCAGGAACGACGGTTCGATGCGCAGCTTGTCGAGCGTGCCGCGCAGGAAGAGGGCGTCCGACCAGAGGCCGAGCAGGTTGAGCTCGCCCGCCGGGGCCATGGAGAGCGACGAACAGGCCGCGGCGACGAAGTACTCGAGCGTCCCGTTGCTCCCTTCGCCGGCGGTATCGAGGTAGCAGGCGACGAACTTGCCCGCCGCGACGGTGGCGTCGATCTGGCGGCGCAGCTCGACCGCCTTGGCGAGGCCGAAGTCGGCGTCGCCGAGGCGCAGCGCCACGCCGCGCACGGCCGGAGCGCGCCGTGCGGCGGCGAGGCCGCGCCAGATGGCGGCCAGGGTGGGGGGGCGCGTCTCACCCGGCAGCGCGAAGGGGACCACGGCGGCGTAGTCCTCCAGCCGGCCGTCGAGCTCGAGAGTGAGGATCCGCGCGCCGTCGAAGGCGGGCAGCCCCGACCCCTTGCGGGCGAGCAGGATCCCCCCGACGGCGATGCCGAGTCCGAGCAGAAAGAGTGCGAGCAGGGTGAACAGCAGACGGCGCAAGCGACCTCCCGAGGCGGAACCGACGATAGCGCGATCGGCGGCAGCGGGGCGATTCCGGGGGACAGGGCGGGAATTCCACCGCTGGCACGAGTGTTGCTCATGGTGCTGGCAGGTTCATTGACAAGCTGTCCCGGGCGGTTCCGCATCCGTACCCAATGCCCCCCAAGATCCGGAGTCCCCTCGCGGGATTCCACTCCCTTCCGGAAATCTCTCCGTAGCCCCCTAAACCACAGGGGTAGAGCCACTTAGAGCCCATCCAACCGCGAACCGCCAGGACAGATGCAATCCCCAGCCCCGAGCCTCCGGCCCGGGGCTGTTGCTTTTTCGGGCGCCGGCGACCGGCTGCCGAAATGGCCGGTCCGGCCAGGCTGGCCGGCGTCATCTAGACTCCGGGCTCCCGATGTCCCCCCGCCAGGCCCTGCTCGACTGGTACGACCGTCACCGCCGCGACCTCCCCTGGCGGAGAAGCCGCGACCCCTGGGCCGTCTGGCTGAGCGAGGTCCTCCTCCAGCAGACGCGGGTCGAGACCGCGGTGCCCTTCTTCGAGCGCCTGATCGCCCGCTTTCCGACCCCCGCGGCGCTCGCCGCCGCGCCGGTCGAAGAGCTGCTCACGCTCTGGTCGGGACTCGGCTACTACCGCCGGGCGCGCCAGCTGCACGCCGCGGCAGGCCGGGTGGTCGCCGACGGCGGGATGCCGCGGACCGCCGCGGGCCTCGCCGCGCTTCCGGGGATCGGTCCCTACACCGCGGCGGCAGTCGCTTCGATCGCCTTCGACGAGGTCGTGGCGGTGCTCGACGGAAACGTCGAGCGCGTTGCGGCGCGGCTCTCGGCCGAACCCGAGGAGGCCGAGCGGCCCGCCGTGCGCCGCCGGTTGCTGGCGATCGCCACGGCGTTCATCGACCCGGCGCGGCCGGGTGACTCCAACCAGGCCCTGATGGAGCTCGGCGCCACGGTCTGCCTGCCGCGCGCGCCGCGCTGCGCGGCCTGTCCGCTCGCCGGCGGCTGCGCCGCGCGCGAGGCGGGCACGGCCGAGCGGCTCCCCCGCCGGCGGCGACGCCCGGCCAGCCAGGCGCTGCGCCAGGTCGCGGCGCTGGTCCGCGCGCCCGGCGGCCGCCTGCTGCTGGTGCGGCGCGCCGAAGGCGAAGCGGTGATGCCGGGCCTCTGGGAGCTGCCGACGGTCGAGGCCGAAGGGCTGGCGGCCGCCGAGGCGGCCCTTGCGGCACGCTTTGGCGGTCGCTGGCGCCTCGGCGAACCGCTGGTGCGGGCCCGCCACACCATCACCTTCCGGCGCCTCGACGTGGCCGCTCACGGCGCCGAATGGGAGCCGGCGGGGGTGGCCGAGCCGACCGCCGCCGCGGCGTGGATCGAGCCCGGCGAGGGGGCGGCGCGCGCCCTCACCGGAGTGACACGCAAACTGCTCGCCGCCCTGGTTGCGCGGTCGGCTGGTCACCCGGAGGGCGTCGCGGGGCCCGGACGCAGGCGCTCGAAGACCCAGTAGAAGAGCTCGTCGTCGGCGTGGCCGAAGATGGCGCCGAGCCGATAGCCGGCAAAGGCGGGGTGGCGGGCGAGCGCCGGGTAGACCCCGTAGGCGCCGCGCAGGGCGAGGCGATCGGCACGCGTGCTGCTCAGCACGACGACTTCCGGGGGCGCGCCGTAGATCCACCGGGCGAAAGCGGCCGGGTCGCGACGGATCGGTGGCCGCGGGGTCTCCTTCGTGTTCAGGCAGAGAGCGTCAACGACACGCGTGCGGGTCAGGAAGCCAATCAGGCCGCAGTCGCCGAGAACCACGCGCGCCCGGACCCCGTGACGCGCGTCCAGCCATGCGGCCAGCTCGCGCCGCGCGGCGTCCCGGCTCTCGTAGGCCGCGCCGGTTCGCTGGGCGAACCGCACTCTCGGGGCCAGGACCGAAAGGCCGAAAACGGCCACCCCGGTGAGCAGGGCCACGGCGAGCCGCTGGCGCCCCGGGCGAGGCCACCAGCGCAGCGCCAGATCGGCCGCGCCGGCGACGGCCAGGGAGACGAGCGCCGCCCACGCCGCCAGAACGTGGCGGTTGCCGTAGCCGACGATCGGGTCGACGCCGTAGAGGATCGCCAGCGAAGCGAGCGCGAAGATGGAGAGTGCGACACGGAGCAGGTTCGGCCGCGCGACCACGGCACAGGCGGCGAGCGGCAGGGTCCAGCCGACGAGCGGCAGAGCCTCGCGCAGGAGCAGCCAGGGATCACCCTCCCAGAGGGCCTTGCAGCGCACGGAGTTGGGCAGCCAGTCGCCGAACCAGGCGACTTTCCAGCCCAGGTAGAGCAGCCAGGCGGGAGCGGAGGCGAGGGCGACCGGCGCAACGAGCGCCGCGGTGCGGCGCCAGGGGGAGCCGGTGCCGGCCTGGCGCCACCCTTCGGCCACGGCGCCCGCCGCGATCGCCAGGCCGACCAGAGGGCCCTCGGGGCGGGTGAGCGCGGCAAGCAGGACGGCCGCGCCACTCGCCAGGAGCCAGTTCCGCGCCGCGTTCGGCTGCCCGCGGAGCTCGGCGCCGCGGGCAGCCAGCGCGATCGCGCCGAGGGCGACCAGGGCGTAGGTGGCCGTCTCGAGGCCGCTGGTCGACCAGAGCGGCACCCAGGGGTAGAGGAGATAGATGAAGCCGGCGGCCAGAGCGAGTGGCAGGCGGCCGTGCCCTTCCTGGAGGGCGGGCAGAAGCGCCAGGAGCCCGAGCAGCGAGAGCGCACCGAGCAGCTTGAGCCAGAAGACCGGCTGACTGCCGGCGGCGAGCGCCAGGGCGCCAGCCAGCACGAAGGTGAAGTTCGAGTATCCCTCTACCGGCGGCTCGCCGGCGTTCCAGCGCAACCCTTCGCCGGCCGCCAGTTGCCGGGCGTAGCGCAGAGGTATCCAGGCGTCGTCCGTGGTGAAGCCCCAGGCCGCGACGAGGAGGGCCGTTGCGGCGAGCACGAGCGCGACCGCGAGAACCGCGGTGAGCAAGCCGCAAAGGCGGCAGTGCGCTGTCGCGGGTGAGCTGATGGGCTGGGAGTCGGCCGGAGGCAACGGGCCGGCCCGGCCGGAGGGTCAGCGCACCTCGGGCGCGTCGCTGCCGCCCGACAGGATGTACCAGCCGACCAGCTTGTCGTCGATCTCGCGCAGGCGCTGGGCGACGAGGCTGCAGAGGATGCGCAGCAGGCGCACCGAGGAGACCTTGTGCATGTCGAGCAGCTGTTCGACCACCATCTTCGGGATGGACAGCACCACGGCATCGCCGCCGTGCGCCGTCGCCTCGGCCGAGCGGGGCTGGCGGTCGATCAGCGCCATTTCGCCGAAGTAGTCGCCCCGCTCGAGGATGGCCAGCGCCTCCTCGCCGGCGCCCGGGATCTGCTTGCTGATGCGCACCCGGCCGTCCAGGATGATGTACATCGCGTCGCCCGGATCGCCTTCGTGGAAGAGCACCTCGCCGCCGCGCAGCTTGCGCTCGCGCGACAGGGTCGAGAGCAGGTTGATCTCGAGCGAGGAGAGGCGCTGCTCGGTGAACAGGTCGCGCTTGGTGCGCAGGTCGACCCGGAATTCGCTGCTCGTCGGCCGCTCGCCTCCCGGGCCGCGCGCCGCCGCCGGAGCGCCCTGCGCGAAGAACCGGGAGAGCTTGTCGTTGGTGCGGCGCAGCTTGGCCGACAGGCTGCGCCAGCAGGTCCAGTAGAAGGCGGTGGCGAGGCGCGGGTCGTCGTCAAGGGCGGGCTGCAGGCGCTGCGGCGCGAAGGCGAGCAGCTGCGCCTCGGAGGTCGACCAGGCGTCGCCCGAGCGCTCCTGGGTGTCGACGAAGCTCGCTTCCCCGAACAGGTCGCCCGGGGCGAGCACCGCGAGCGCATAGTTGCCATAGGGGGTCGAGCGCTGGATCCGCACGCCCCCTTTCTCGATCAGGAAGGCCTCGGCCGAGGCGTCGCCCTGGCGCACGATGAAGGACTCTGCCGGCGCCCGGCGCTCCTCGACCAGTCCGGCGAGCTCTTCGAGCTGCGGGCGCGGGAAGTGCGAGAAGAGCGGCGCGCGGGCGAGCCGGTCGGCGATGGACACGGCGCGAGTGTAGCCCGAAACCGCGCCGGCGCGAGAGTGCACGGCCGCACCGGCGGCCGGAGCACCGGCCGCCGTGAAAGGATCCGCGGCGATGCCGACCTGGCGCCTCGACCTCGAGTACGAAGGGACCCGCTACCGCGGCTGGCAGGAGCAGAAGAACGCCCGCAGCGTGGCCGGTGAGCTGCGCCGGGCGATCGAGGCCGAGCTCGGCGCGGCGGTCGAACTGGGCGGCGCCGGGCGCACCGATGCCGGCGTGCACGCGCTCGAACAGGTGGCTCACCTGAAGTGGCGCGGTCGCCTGCCGGCGCCGCCGGCGGGCTTCGCCGCGGCGGTCAACGAGCGGCTGCCGGCCGATATCCACCTGCGCCGCATGCTGCCGGTCGACGAGCGTTTTCACGCCCGCCACCACGCGGGCACGCGCAGCTACCTCTACCAGATCTCGCGCCGGCGTACGGCCCTGGCGAAGCGCTTCGTCTGGTGGGTGCGGCGGCCGCTCGAGGCGGGCGCCATGGCGGCGGCGGCAACGCGACTGGTCGGCCGTCACGACTTCGCCGCGTTCTGCGAGAAGCCCGAGGAGCAGACCTCCACCCTGGTGGTGGTCGAGGCGGCCGAGGTGGCCGAGGCCGGCGACCTGGTGCTGGTGCGGGTCGCCGCGTCCCACTTCCTCTGGAAGATGGTGCGCCGCCTGGTCGGTACGCTGGCGGCGGTCGGTGCCGGCGAGATCGACGCCGGCGAGTTCGCCCGCCTGCTCGGCCCGCGCCGGGGCGCCACGGGCTTCGACCCCGCAGCGTCCACGGCGCCCCCTTCGGGGCTCTTTCTGGAGCGGGTGATCTACCCGGGCGACGCCCCGCTCGGGCCGCTCGTCGCGGCCGTGCCGGTCGCCGGCGTGGCGGCCCCTCAGCCGGGCCCGGCGGAGAGCAGTTCGAGCTGGTCCGGGCCGAGGCGCTCGCGGCAGACCCGTTCGACCTGATCGAGCCAGTCGTCCGAGCGCTCCGCCTCGAGCGTCAGCACCGCCAGGTTGCGCCGCGCGATCTCGCGGTCGAGCCGCTCGTCGACGGCGCGCTGGAAGCCGGGATCGGCGGCACGCACGCCGTCGAGCGACGGCGCGCCGAGAATCGGCACCTTGACCAGGAGGTCGTAGGTCGGCAGCCAGCGGTCGACCAGGGGCGCGGCCAGTTGGTCGTCGCCGCCGGCCAGCAGCAGGTAGATGTAGTTGTCGAGCACGCTGCGGTCGCACAGCACCAGCGGGTAGCGCTCGGCGGCGACGATCTCCTCGGCGATCTGAGCGAGCAGGATCCAGCGCTGCGCCGGCACGGTGGTGTCGCGGTTGATCGGCAGCGGCGAACGGCGAGCCACCTCGTGGACGATCTCGAGCGCGAAGTCGCGCCGCTTCAGGCGCGCCGCGAGGCCGTAGCAGAGGGTCGTCTTGCCGACGCCGTGCGAGCCGATGAAGGCGACCTTGAAACGCGACTCAGGCATGGGTCGCCGCGACCTCCGCGAGTGCCGCCGCGAGGATCTCGAACGCGGCGTCGAGCTGCGCCGGGGTGATCAGGAAGGGCGGCACCAGTTGGACTGTTCGCTGCGCCGCGCCGCCGGTGAGCAGCAGCACCCCGCGGGCGCGCGCGGCACGGGCAAAGGCGGACGCCGCTGCCGGCGTGGCGAAATCGAGCGCTCCGAGCGGACCGACGGCGCGCCCGGAGAGCAGCGGCGCGCCGGACCGCGCGAGCGACGCGATCCCGCTGGCGAGTCGCGCGGCGAGTTCGCTCCGCTCCGCCGCGGCGGCCGGAGAGGTGAGCAGCTCGAGCGCGGCCAGCGCAGCGGCGCAGGCGAGCGGGTGAGCGAGAAAGGTGCCGGTATGCAGCGCTTCGCCGTCGCGGCGCCAGACCTCCATCAGGTTCCGCCGCCCGATCGCCGCGGCGATCGGCAGCCCCCCACCGAGCGCCTTGCCGCAGCAGAGCAGGTCGGGGCGTACGCCGTCGCGTTCCACCGCGAACAGCGGCCCGGTGCGGCCGAAGCCGGTGAAGATCTCATCGGCGATCAGCAGGGCGCCGTGCCTGCGCGCCGCCGCTGCGAGCGTGGCGAGCCAGCCGGCGGGAGGTACGAGCACCCCCTCGCGGCCGACCACCGGCTCGACGATCACCGCGCCGATCCGGTCGCCGGCGAGCGCCGCGGCGAGCGCCGACTCCGGCGCGCCGAACGGCAGGCGGACCACGTGCGGGTTCAGGTGGGGCGTGAAGAGGGAGCGAAACGCCTCGCGCGAGCCGGCGGCGAGGGCGCCCGGAGAGAGGCCGTGGTAGGCCGGGTCGAAGGCGAGCACTCCGGGCCGTCCGGTGGCGGCGAGCGCGGTCTTGAGCGCCACCTCCACCGCGTCGGCCCCGGAGACGGCGAAATGGACGCGCGGCGCGTCGATCGGAGCGAGGCTGGCCAGGCGCGCCGCCAGCTCGACGCGCGGCGGATGCGCGGCGACGTCGCCGAGGCCGTGCACCAGACGCGCCGCCTGCGCGGCCAGGGCGGCGAGGACTTGCGGGTGGCGATGGCCGACCGCCGCGGCGCCGAAGCCGGCGGTCAGATCGACGAAGCAGTTGCCGTCGACGTCGAGCACGTTGGCGCCGAGCGCCTCCGCCCAGACCAGCGCCGGTTCATCGCGCGGCCCGAGCGTGTTGACCGTCGGTGCCTCGCTGGCGGCCAGCCGCTCCGACAGCTCGCGGCTGCGCGGGCCCGGCGGCGCGACGCGGATGGCGGGCGGCAGGTCGCCGCGCTCGAGGCGGTTCACGCCAGCTCGCGACGGCCGGCGAGCGAACGGCCGAGGGTCACCTCGTCGGTGTACTCGATGTCGCCGCCCACCGGCATGCCGAAGGCGAGGCGGGTGACGCGCGGCACGCGGCCGGCCAGCCGGCGCGCCAGGTAGAGCGCCGTGGCCTCTCCTTCGACGTTGGGGTTGGTCGCCAGCACGACTTCGGCGACCCCGTCGAGGCGGGCGAACAGGTCCTCGATCGCCAGCTCGTCGGGGCCGACGCCGCGCTGCGGAGAGAGGGCGCCGCCGAGCACGTGGTAGAGGCCGTGGTATTCGCCGGTGCGTTCGAGCGGCGCGAGGTTGAACGGCTCCTCGACGACGCACAGGACGGTGCGATCCCGCCGCGGGTCGGCGCAGATCGCACAGGGGTCGACGGCGGTGATGGCGTGGCAGCGCGAGCAGGGGAAGAGCTTCTCCTTCACCTCGATGATGGCTGCCGCCAGCTCGCGTGCCTGGGCGTCACTGATGCGGAGCAGGTGATGCGCGAGTCGCGACGCGGTCTTCGGGCCGATGCCCGGCAGCCGCGCCAGCTCGGTGGTCAACCTCGCCAGCGGATCGGGCACGGAGCGCTCAGCCCAGTCCGGGAAGGCCGCCGCCGAGGCCACCGAGCTTGGACTGTAGCGTCTCGTCGACCTTGCGCCCCGCCTCGTTGACCGCCGCCAGGACGAGATCCGCGAGCAGGGCCGGGTCGGCCGGATCGACGACCTCGGGGTCGATCGCAACGCCGACCAGCTGCTTGTGGCCGCTCATGCGGACCGTCACCATGCCGCCGCCGGCCGAGGCCTCGACGACCAGCTCCCCCATCTCGCGCTGCACGCGCTCCTGCATCTGCTGCGCCTGCTTCATCAGCTTCTGGATGTTCATTCGTTCTCCCCGGCCCGCGGCGGGCCGCCCTCGTCGTCGCGCACCGCGGCCACCGAGCCGCCGAAGATGTCGAGCAGCGCCTGCACCTGGGGGTCGCCGGCGACCTCCTCGCGCGCCTGGCGCTGCTGCTCGTGGCGCGCCGCGGTCTCGCCGGCGGTCGGCGGCGCGGCCGGCCCCTCGATCAGGCGCCAGCGCGCGCCGGCGCCGTAGGCGGCGACCACCACCGTGTCGAGCAGCTCGCGATTCTGTTCCCGTCCCAGCTGGGCGGCGGCGAACGGGTCGCCGGCCGGCAGCGTGATGCGCAACTCGCCGTCGACGAACTCGCAGCTGGCCCGGGCCAGCTGGGCGCCGAGGATCGGCCGGCGCACCGCCAGCTCCTCCTGGAAGCGCTCGAGCCCGCTGGTGGCCCGCGGCATCTCGCGCGGCGGCGCGGCCGGCGCGGCGGCGGGCGCGGCGGCGGGCGGCGCGGGCGGGGGGGGGGGGGCCGCGGGCCGGGGCGGGGGGGGCGCGGGGGCC
>CAYYIK010000041.1:0-3346 GCA_964471955.1 uncultured Thermoanaerobaculia bacterium
CGGCCAGCAGCCCGCCGCCGAAGAGCCGCCGGCGGTGGCCAGCTTCGCCGAGGAGGTCGGCGTCGCCTGGATCCTGGTGCCGGTGATCGTCAAGTCGAAGAAGGGCTACGTCGAGGGTCTCGAGCGCGAGGACTTCCAGCTGCGGGTCGACGGCCGCCCCGTCGCCTTCCAGGACTTCGAGCAGCGCGGCGAGGCGCCGTGGAGTTTGGTCTTTCTGCAGGACCTGTCGGGGAGCATGGAGGGGAGTCGCCTCGAGGCGGCCCGCGAGGCGACGCTCTGGTTTCTCGAGAAGGCGCGCCCGGGCGACGAGTTCGCCCTCGCCACCTTCGCCAGCGGCCTGACGGCGGTCGACGTCCCCTTCACCGAAGACACCCGACCGCTGGTCGAGTCGATCCATGCCTGGAAGCCCTGGGGGGTCACCACCCTGCACGATGCCGTCGCCTGGCTGCCCGACATTTCGGGCAGCAGCCGCAACGTCAAGCGGGCCGCCATCCTGATCACCGACGGCGCCGACAACGCCAGCCGGATCAGCGCCGCCGAGGCGCGCGACCTCGTCCGGCGGGCGGAACTGCCCGTTTACGTTCTCGGGTTAGAATCGGGCGACCCGTTCGCGCTGGACAAGAAGGGCGAGGAGCTCTACCGCTACGCCGACGTGCTCAACCTCCTGGCGACGATGACCGGAGGGCGGTACTTCGCCGTGGGTGGCCCGGAGGATCTCAAGGAGGCCTGCGCGACGATCGCCGAGGAGATGCGGTTCCAGTACGTGCTGGGCTTCGACACGCAGGCGACCGGGAACGCCGAATGGCGGAAGATCCAGGTCCTGGTCGATCGCAAGGGCGTGCAGGTCGTCGCCCGCAAGGGGTTTCGAGGGACCCCGCCGGCGCGCTGAGGGCACGGTATGTGCAGGGCGGCAGGACGTGAGAGAGTCTCTGCCGTGAGCCCGGCGCGTCACGGGGGCTGTTCGAGTCGATGGATCTTGCAGTGAACCCGGAAAAATGGAGGCGAACATGAAGAAGAACGTGAAGACGCTGGCGATCGCCGCTGCCGCGGCAGTGGCGCTCGTGAGCACCGGCTGCGCCACCAAGAAGTACGTCAAGGGCGAGGTGGCGACGGTCAACGAGCGCGTCGACGGCGTCCAGGGGCAGGTCGAGGAGGCGCAGACGACCCTGCGCGATCACGACGGCCGCATCACCCGCAACGAGGCGGCCACCGCCGAGGCCTCGAAGACCGCCCGCGAAGCGCTCGACCGCGCCGTCGCCGCCGGCAAGCTCGCCGAGGGCAAGCTCCTCTACGAGACCGTGCTGTCCGACGACAAGGTCAAGTTCGGCTTCGACCAGGCGACCCTCTCGGACGACGCCCGCACCGCTCTCGACGCCTTCGCGGCGCAGCTGAAGACCGAGAACAAGAACGTCTACGTCGAGATCCAGGGTCACACCGACAACGTCGGTGGCGAGGCCTACAACGAGAAGCTCGGCGCCCAGCGCGCCGCGGCCGTCAAGGAGTACCTCGCCAAGCAGGGGATTCCGCTCTTCCGCATGGAGACGATCTCCTACGGCGAGGCCGCTCCGGTGGCCGACAACGGCAGCCGCGAGGGTCGCGCCCAGAACCGCCGCGTCGTCCTGGTGGTCCTGCAGTAAGCCGCGCGCCGGCCCCGCCGGCGGAGACGAGGCGGTCCGGCGCGAGCCGGGCCGCCTTTTTCTTTCCCGGAGCTTCGCCGCATCCAGCTGGCCGCGAGACGGCGGGATGCAGCGTTGTCGACCAGCGGCGAGAGGCAGAGACGAAAAGCTTCCAGAGAAGGGAGAAACCGCGGGATCCGGACCCTGGTCGGCGGGTTCCCAGGGCGACCGGCCGCCCGGTCGCCCGCCCGGCGCTCGCCACCGGCTTCCCTCCGAAACTCACCTCTCCTGCCTGCGTGTCCTGCCTCCGCCTGCTGCCCGCGTTCTCCTGCCTGCGCCTGCTGCCTGCGCCTGCTGCCTGCGTCTGCTGCCAGCGCCATCGCCTCGAGATTCCTGGCCTTTCCCCCTCTGAGCTCTGGTCTTTGATTTCAGGTCTCTGATTTCAGGCTCCGGCGGCTGCGGGGTTCAGTCGGGCACCGCCTGCGGCTCGCCGGCCGGGCCGCCGAGCCGCAGGCGGTGGCCGCAGCGGGCGCAGGCGTACCGCCGGGCGCCGCGATGCCGGCGCTCGTAGGTGTCGGCGCAGCGCGGGCAGATCCAAACCCAGCGCCGGCGGCGCGCCGCCAGCCCCTCGACCGGCATGCGGTGGCAGGTCTCGGGCCGGAAGCCGAGCGCGGCGACCGCCTCCCGCCAGGGCGGACCGTGCCCCGCCCGCACGCCCGCGACGAGGTGACAGAGCTCGTGGACCAGCGTCGGGACGAGCTCCTCGGGATGACGGTCGAGCAGCCGCGGGTTGAGCTCGACGATGCGGTCGCGGAAGCAGGCGCGGCCGGCGCTGCTGCGCAGCCGCGGGTTGAAGACGACGCGCAGGCCCGCCACCCGCCGGCGGGCTCCCAGCCGGCGCCCCAGCCAGAGCGCCAGACGGGCCAGGGCGCGCGGCGAGCGCTGCGAGGGCAGCCGGCGGCACCGCCGCCGTGGCCCCGCCAGGGGGAGCTCGAGCTGGATCGGCTCGCTCAATCCGAAGTCAGGCTCCCGCCCGCGCGAACGCCGCCAGGAGCGCCTGGCGGTCGGAGATCCCCAGATTGCGGTAGACGATCCTCCCCTCCCGGTCGATCACGATCAGGGTCGGCAGGCCGAGCAGGCGCAGCCGGGCGCTCATCTCGTCCTCCGGATCGACCAGCGTCGGGTAGGGGAACGGGTGCTCGGCGACGAAGTCGCGCACGACCTCTTCCGGCTCTCCGACGGCGATGGCGACGAACTCCACCCCCCGGCCGGAGACCTCCGGGTAGAGCTCGCGCAGGATGTCGGCCTGCAGGTGGCAGGGAGCGCACCAGGTGGCCCAGAAGTCGAGCAGTACGACCTTGCCGGCCAGTTCGGCGTTGCCCACCTGGCCGCCGGCCAGCGAGGCGAGTCGAAACTCCGGCAGCGGATCTCCGCCGCCTCCGGCGGTGGACTCGGCCGCTTTGCAGCCGGCGAGGGAGAGGGTGCCCAGGAGCAGGGCGGGGAGGCAGGCACGGCGAACGGCACGGCGGAAGCGCGGAGTGGCGATCATCCCGGGCAGCCTAGCGAAGCGCCCGAAAAGAAAAAAGAGCCGAGGCCTCACGGCCAGGCTCGGGAACAAACCGGAATCGCTGCCTGCGGGCCGTGGCGAGACGGCCCGATCGAACAGTTGCGCTGATCGACGCTTACTTCTTCTTGGCCTTCTTGGTCGCCTTCTTGGCGGCCTTCTTGGC
>CAYYIK010000041.1:3446-26066 GCA_964471955.1 uncultured Thermoanaerobaculia bacterium
CTTCTTGGCGGCCTTCTTGGTCGCCTTCTTTGCGGCCTTCTTGGTGGCCATTTCGCGAGCCTCCTCTATGGCGTCGGGCAGGATTGCCCGCAGCGCACTCTCGTCAGCTGCAGCCGCTGGTCGAGCCGCAGTTGTTGCACTTGTAGCAGGAACCGTTGCGCACCATGATGGCGCCGCACTCGTGGCACGACGGCGCGTCGGTACCGACTTCGACGGTGAACTTCACGCCCGTGCCGTCCCCTCGCCCCGCGGCCGCGGCCTCGGCCCCGGCTCCCTCGAGACCGGCCAGGATCACCCCCGCCGCCTGCTTCTCCTCGGTCGACAGGAAGCGCGACGCGAGCCAGCGGAAGATGTAGTCGGTGATCGACTTGGCGATCGGAATCTCCGGGTTCTTGGTGAAGCCGGAGGGCTCGTAGCGCATGTGGGTGAACTTGTCGACCAGCGCCTTGAGCGGCACTCCGTACTGCAGCGCCAGCGAGATCGAGGTCGCGAAGGCGTCCATCAGCCCCGAAATCGTCGAGCCCTCCTTGGCCATGGTCAGGAAGATCTCGCCCGGCTGGCCATCGTCGTAGAGACCGACCGTGATGTAGCCCTCGTGTCCGTTGATCGAGAACTTGTGGGTCAGGGCCCGGCGCTCGTCGGGCAGCTTGTGGCGCACCGGCTGGCCGGTCCCGGCGGCGGCCGCTTCGGCCGGCGCCTCGTCCTTGCGGGTCGACAGCGGCTGGCTGCGCTTGCACCCGTCGCGATAGACCGCCACCGCCTTGAGGCCGAGCTTCCAGCCCTCGACGTAGGCCTGCTGGATCTCGTCGACCGTCGACTCCTCCGGCATGTTGATCGTCTTCGAGATGGCGCCGGAGATGAACGGCTGCGCCGCCGCCAGCATCCGCAGGTGCCCCATGTAGTGGATGGACCGCGTGCCGTTGGCGGGCTTGAAGGCGCAGTCGAAGACCGGCAGGTGCTCGGGCTTGAGGTGCGGCGCCCCCTCGATCGTGTCGTGCTCGTCGATGTGCTCGACGATGGCCCGGATCTCCTGCTTGTCGTACCCGAGGCGCTTGAGGGCCAGGGGCACGGTGTTGTTGACGATCTTGATCAGGCCGCCACCGACCAGCTTCTTGTACTTGACGAGCGCGATGTCGGGTTCGATGCCGGTGGTGTCGCAGTCCATCATGAAGGCGATCGTGCCGGTCGGCGCCAGCACCGAGATCTGGCTGTTGCGGATGCCGTTCGCCTCCCCCAGCTCGACGACCTCGTCCCAGCTCTGCTTGGCCGCCTGCAGCAGATCGAGCGGCACGTGGGCGGCATCGATCCGCCGCAGCGAATCGCGGTGCTTGCGCATGACGCGCATCATCGGCTCGGCGTTCTTCTCGTAGCCCTCGAACGGTCCGATCCGTCCGGCGATGCGCGCCGACTGGGCGTAGGAGGCGCCGGACATCAGCGCCGTGATGGCCGCCGCGTAGTCCCGCCCGGCCTCCGAATCGTAGGGCAGGCCGCGCGCCATGAGCAGCGCGCCGAGGTTGGCGTAGCCGATGCCGAGCGGCCGGTAGGCGTGCGAGTTCTCGCCGATCTTCGGCGTCGGATAGCTGGCGAAGTCGACGATGATCTCCTGCGCCGAGATCACCACCTCGCAGGAGTGGCGGAAGCTCTCGACGTCGAAACCGCGCTCGGGGTCGTGGAACTTCATCAGGTTGAGCGACGCGAGATTGCACGCTGTGTCGTCGAGGAACATGTACTCCGAGCACGGGTTGGAGGCGTTGATCCGCGCCGTGTTCGAGCAGGTGTGCCAGTCGTTGATCGTCGTGTCGTACTGCATTCCCGGGTCGCCGCAGACCCAGGTCGACCCGGCGATCATCTTCATCAGGTCGCGCGCCGGGTAGGTGTCCATCGGCCGGCCGTCGGTGACCGCCCGGGTGGTCCAGCTGCCGCCCTCGACGACCGCCTTCATGAAGTCGTCGGTGACGCGGACCGAGTGGTTGGCGTTCTGGTAGGCGATCGAGTCGTAGGCGCCGCCGGTCACGTTGAAGCCGACGTCGTATCCGGCGTCGATCAGCGCCCAGGCCTTGCGCTCCTCGATCTCCTTGCAGCGGATGAACTCGACGATGTCGGGGTGGGCGACGTCGAGGATGACCATCTTGGCCGCCCGCCGCGTCTTGCCGCCGCTCTTGATCACGCCGGCGAAGGCGTCGAACCCCTTCATGAAGGAGACCGGGCCCGAGGCGGTGCCGCCGCCGGCCAGCTTCTCCTTCGACGAGCGCAGGGTCGACAGGTTCGAACCCGTGCCGGAACCGTACTTGAACAGCATCCCCTCGGTCTTGGCGAGCCCGAGGATCGACTGCATCGTGTCCTGCACCGAGTTGATGAAGCAGGCCGAGCACTGCGGCTGCTCCTCGATGCCGACGTTGAACCAGACCGGCGAATTGAAGCAGGCATACTGATGCAGCAGGATGTGCTTGAGCTCGGCGTGGAAGGTCCGGGCGTCCTCGTCGGTGGCGAAATAGCCGCCGGTGCGCCCCCACGCGGTCATGGTGTCGACCACGCGGCCGATCAGCTGACGCACGGAACGCTCGCGTCCGGGGGTCCCCAGGTGGCCGCGGAAGTACTTCGAGACGACGACGTTGGTGGCGGTCTGCGACCAGAATTTCGGGACCTCCACCCCCTTCTGCTCGAAGACCTTCTCCCCCTTCTCGTTGCCGATCACCGCGTCGCGCTGCTCCCACTCGACGGCGTCGAAGGGGTCGATTCCGGGCCGGGTGAAGTACCGCTGGAAGGAGATGCCGGTCGCCGCCGGCTCGCCGGGTTTGCCGGAGGCGCCCTGCGGGGCGCCCTTGCCGTTGACACCCGCCGGCCGCCCGGCCACCGCTCCGCCTTCCACCTTCACCGTTCCTTCCATCGTCCGTCTCCCCCCGGTCTCGACCGCATCGCGGCCCGCGGCCACTCCGCCTGTCCGTCCTTCACCCGCCGTCCGCCGTGCGGCGCAGGCCGGGCCCGATGCCCCCCGACGAGTGCCCAGATCCGTGTGCAGTTCTCTGGGATAGGGAAGGTAAGCCACTGCGCCCGGTCTGTCAAGAGGGCGACCCCAAGATGTTGTGGTGTCGCCGCGGCGCCCACCCCAAGGGTTGGGGAGGAGGCGATCCGGCCTGCCGCACCGCGGCGAGCCCCCGCCGGCCGTTCCGGCGCCTCGCGCCGCCGCGGCTCGCCCCCGCCGCGCCGCGTCGCGGCAAGGCGGCTCCGCGGCGGGCGTGGAATGATCGCCGCATGAACGATCGTCGCTCCGCGGCCCGCGAGGACGGGCCGGCCTCGCCGACCACGCCGTCCGGCATCCCGCTCGCCTCCTCCTACGGCCCGCGCCCCGGAGCGCCGGCGCCGCCGCCCCCCGGCTCCTACCCGTTCACCCGCGGCCTCCATGCCGACATGTACCGCCGCCGCCTCTGGACGATGCGCCAGTACGCCGGCTACTCGGACGCCGGCGAGTCGAACCGCCGCTACCGCTTCCTGCTCGAGCAGGGGACCACCGGCCTGTCGGTGGCCTTCGACCTGCCGACCCAGATCGGCTACGACTCGGACCATCCGATGGCGCGCGGCGAGGTCGGCCGGGTCGGCGTGGCGATCGACTCGCTGGCCGACATGCGCCGCCTGTTCGACGGCATTCCGCTCGACCGGGTGACGACCTCGATGACGATCAACGCCACGGCGCCCGCCCTGCTCGCCTTCTACCTCGTCGTCGCCGAAGAGCAGGGGGTGCCGTGGGACCGCGTCGGCGGCACGGTGCAGAACGACCTGCTCAAGGAGTTCGCGGCGCGCGGCACCTGGATTCACCCGCCGGGTCCGTCGCTCAAGATTGCCACCGACCTGATCGAATTCTGCGCCGCCGAGGTGCCCAGGTGGAATCCGGTGTCGATCTCCGGCTACCACATGCGCGAAGCGGGCTGCACCGCGGTGCAGGAGGTCGCCTTCACCCTCGCGCACGGCCTCGCCTACGTCGACGCGGCGCTCGGCCGCGGCCTGGCGATCGACGACTTCGCGCCGCGCCTCTCTTTCTTCTTCAACGCCCACAATCACTTCCTCGAGGAGGTGGCGAAGTTCCGCGCCGCCCGCCGGCTGTGGGCCGAGCTGGTCCGCGAGCGCTACGCGCCGCGTGACGAACGCTCGCTCTGGCTGCGCTTCCACACCCAGACCGCCGGCTCGATGCTCACCGCCCAGCAGCCCGACAACAATGTGGTGCGGGTCGCCATCCAGGCGCTCGCGGCGGTGTGCGGCGGCACCCAGTCCCTGCACACCAACGCGCGCGACGAAGCGCTCGGGCTGCCCACCGAGTCCTCGGCGCGCCTCGCCCTGCGCACCCAGCAGGTGATCGCCCTCGAAAGCGGCGCGGCGGACGTCGCCGATCCGCTCGGCGGCGCCTGGGCGATCGAAGAGCTCACCGAGCGGATTCACGCCGACGCGCTCGCCTACCTGCGCCGCATCGAGGAAGCGGGCGGTGCCCTGGCGGCGCTCGAGCGCGGCTTCCAGCAGCGCGAGATCGCCGAGGCGGCCTACCGCTGGCAGCGCGCCGTCGAGGCCGGCGAGCGGCGGGTGGTCGGGGTGAACTGCCATCTGCAGGAGGAGGACGGAGAGCCCGATGTGCTCACCATCGACCCGCAGGCCGAGCAGGAGCAGATCGCGCGGCTCGCCGCCTTCCGGGCCGGGCGCAGCGCCGAACGTGCGGGCGGCGCGCTCGCGGCGCTCGAGCGCGCCGCCCGCGACGACCGGAACCTCATGCCGGGGATCCTCGCCGCCGTGCGTGCCGGAGCTACGCTGGGGGAGATCGCCGACAGCCTGCGCGCCGTCTACGGCGAGCACCACGAAGCGGCACTCGCCGGAGACGACTGAGGCCGGTCCTCACCACTTGAAATCCCATCCGAGGTCCGCCGGGACCTCGTAGTTGTGCATGAACTCCACGCAGCGCAGTCCGTCGCTCGCCGCGGCGACGAAGGCCGTCGCGGCGGTGAGCTCGGTGTCCGGCTCCGGACCGTTGATGAAGTGGAGCCAGCCGAGCAGCGGGACCTCGCTCTCCTTCTGGAACATGTCCTCGCCGAGCGGGTGCAGGACCTCGACCACCTCATCGCGCCACTCGGACCGCATGTAGCGCGCCGCCGAGTAGTCGACGAAGAGCTCGTCGGCGGGAGCCGGCAGACCCGGCGTCGCCTCGACGATCGTCGTCAGGTCCTCGAGCCGGATGAGCGCCGGCAGCACGCTGAACGGCGCCGCCGAGTAGTCGGTGGCGACCGGAATGTCGAGGATGCGGTTCTCGTAGGCGACCAGGTCCGGCGTGATCTTGCCGGTCTTGTCCGCCGCGCCGCCGAGATGCGACGCGGCCGAGACGAGGTCGGCCACCTCGACCGGTTCGGGCAGCGCGCAGGCGGGATCGAAGCCGTCGGGGAAGACCGGCGAGAAGCAGCCGATCAGCGGATCGGCGAGGCGCGCCCCACGGTCGGTGTCGGCCCGGGCGGCGACGGGTTCGCCGGCGAATGTCGGGACGCCGCCGAAGGGGAGCAGGTGACGCACCCGGAGGGAGAACTTGGGCCAGTCCTCCGCGCGCAGCGCCGGGTGATACTGCGGCGGCAGGGACGGATCGCCGTGCCACCAGGGGTCGAGCTCCAGCGGATCGGTCTGCAGGTGGCCGTACTTGAGCAGGCGGCGGTAGAGCGACAGGTTCTCCATCGGCGAGTCGATCGTCTTCCAGACCTTGCACTGCAGCGGCTCGCCCCAGTACTCGTACCAGCAGCTGGTGCCGAGATTCAGGCGGCCCGCCGGGTCGAGGTCGACCACCTCGCTGTCGCGGATCTGGTTGATCGTCTCGTTGAAGTGCATGCGCATGTTGCGCTCGTCGGTGCGTCCGGCATTGAGGCGGCCGAAGTAGTCGACCTCGATCACCCGGTCGGCCTGGAGCGGATCGGGATCGCAGGTCAGATCGAGGAAGGGAACCTCCTCCCCTGCCGCGTCGATCGGGATCGGACAGTAGCCCCAGTCGAAGACATCGCCCGGGTATTCGATCCAGCGCTTCTGCAGGATCGGGCGCGCGGTGTCGACGTCGCGCAGGATTTCGATCAGGTCGCCGTAGTCCTGTCCGGACTGGGCGGTGCCCGCGCCCGGCAGGGCCAGGGCGGCAAGAGCGGCGAGCAGCATCGTGAGTCGTCTCATGGAACCCTCCCTCGGTCCGCCGCCGGCTCCGACGGTTCGCCGCGGGCGGATCCGACGACCCATCCAGGTCGCAAGCGACGTGCCCGTCGAGGGGGCCGTCCGGACGGGCTCTTTCGCCGCCGGCCTCCCCCGGCGGGCGCCAGATGTGGCATCCTGCCCTCGAGGCTGCCGTTTCCGGCAGTCGGGGAGGCCACCGTGGCGCCACTCCAGGTTCGCTCCTTCCGCTCCAACGCCGGCCTGCAGGTGCTGCTCGACGCGTCCGCCGAGGCGACGGCGATCCTGGTGCCCGACGGGCGCATCCTCGCCGCCAATCGCGCCTACGCCTCTCTGTTGGGCGACTCCGGGGAGTCGGTGATCGGGCGGCGCTGTTTCGAGGTCTCCCACGCGCGCGACACACCCTGCTGGGAGGGCGGCGAAGCCTGCCCGATGTGGCAGTCGCGCGAGCTGGGGGGAGCCCACCGCTGCGTCCACGTCCACCGCGTCGCCGGGCACGAGGAGCACCACGACGTGCTGGCCCTTCCGCTGCACGAGGCGGGCGGACCGGCGGTCGCCTTCCTCGAGACGATCGTGCCGACTCGCGTGGCCTCCTCCGATCCCGACAGCCCCGGCCTGGTCGGGCGCAGCGCGGCGTTCAACCGGATGATCGAAGAGCTCGAACGGGTCGCGCCGGCCGAGACGATCGTGCTGCTGCTCGGCGAGACGGGCACCGGCAAGGAGCTGGTGGCGCGCGCCATCCACGAGCGCAGTCGCCGCTCCCACCGGGCCTTCTGCCCGGTGGAGTGCTCGGGCCTGGTCGAGACGCTGATCGAGAGCGAGCTGTTCGGCCACGAGCGGGGCTCGTTCACCGGCGCGTACTCCCGCAAGGCGGGGCTGGTGGAGGCCGCGGCCGGGGGCACCCTCTTCCTCGACGAAATCGGCGACCTCCCCCTGCCGATGCAGGCGAAGCTGCTGCGCTTCCTCGAGACCGGCACCTACCGCCGGGTCGGCGGCACCGACCTGCTGCGCGCCGACGTGCGGGTCGTCGCCGCCACCCACCGCGAGCTGCCGGCGATGGTCGAACGCGGCGAGTTCCGCGCCGATCTGTTCTACCGCCTGGCCGCCTTCCCGATCCGCGTGCCGCCGCTGCGCGAGCGCACGGAGGACATCGAGCTGCTGGCCACGGCGATGATCCGCCGCTCCGCCTGCGGCACCCGGCCTTGCCGGCTCACGCCGGGCGCCCTCGACCGGCTGCGCCGCCACCCCTTCCCGGGCAACGTGCGGGAGCTGCGCAACCTCCTCGAGCGTGCCTGCCTGCTCTCGGAAGACGGCCGAGTGCGCCCTGAGCACCTCCCGGACGGCCTCGGAGAGACCACCGCGCCGCCGGTCGCCGTGGTCGGCGAGCGCATGTTGCCGCTCGCCGACGTCGAGCGGCGCTACCTCACCTGGGCGGTCTCCCACTTCCCGGGCGACCGCGGCGCGCTCGCCCGGTCGCTCGGCCTGAGCGAGCGGACCCTCTTTCGCAAGCTGCGGGAGCTAAAGCTCGGCTGACGGAGGGTCGGTCGACGGCGCCGGCCGCGCCGCCTCGCGCAGCGCCGCGATGCGGGCGCGCAGGGCCGCGACCGCCTCGACCGGCAGCAGCAGCGCGACGTCGCGGCCGGAGACGCGCGCCACGCGGGTCGCTCCCGCCGCCGGAGCGTGCAGGGTGAGGATCTCCTCGCCGCCGGCCGCGTCGGCGAGGGAGACGGTCAGCTCGGGCGCCGCCACCGGGAGGGCGGCCGCCTCGGCCGGCGGCAGGACGCGGACGGCGCGCAGCGACGTCAGCTCGTGGAGCAGGTCGCCGACGTCGGTGTAGGAGAGCACCTCCCCGGCGCTCTTCCAGTCGCCCCCTTCGCGCACCAGGGTGAGCTCACCGACCGCCTCGGTGAGGCGTATCCGCTCCACCTGCCAGGCCTCGAAGCCGCTCCACCGCGGCGATCGCCACTGCTCGGAGGCCCCTTCGAACGACGTCGCGAGCGCCGACCGGGCGAGGAAGACCTTGCCGTCGAGACGCATCCAGCGCTCCCCCGCCCCCGCCTCGGCGCCGACTTCGAGGCGCCGCGGCGCCGCCTCGCCCGCGGCCTCGAACTCGACGCTGCCCGGCCCGGCCGCCAGCGCGGCTGCGACCTCGTCCGGCAGCGGCGCCTCGACGAAGCGCTCGGCGCGCAGAGCGGTCAGCTCGGAGAGCAGCGGATCGACGCGGTCGCGGTCGGCGGTATCGGCGAAAGGAGCCGCCACCACGAACCCTTCGCCGCGGCGGGTGAGCTCGATCGCCTCGCCGCCGCGCGGCAGCAGGCGGAGGCGATCGATCCGGTCGCGCGTCAGCCCGAGCACGTCGCGGCTGCGCCACTCGCCGGGGGGAACCTCGAGGTCGGCGACGAAGCCGGCGGCGACCACGGCGGGCGCCTCCCTCCCGGCCGCCGCGACGACGACGTTCGACGAGGCGGGCACGGCCCCGCCGACGTCGACCCACCCGTCGGCGTCGCCGCCGCTCCACTCGACCCGGCCGCGCGGCGGCGCGAGGCCGACTTCGGCCGGCACCGCGCCGGCGAGCGAGCGTTCGACCGTGAGCCCCGAGAGGTTCGCCAGCAGTCGCTCGATGCGGGTCCGGTCGGCGCGCCCGGCGACCGGGGCGAGGAGCCGCCACTCCCCCGCCGCGTCGGCGCGTTCGAGGCGGACTTCAGCCCCCTGCCAGGTGATCGCCAGCCGGGTCACCTCGTCCGGTGCGAGGGGTACCAGCCGGCCGGCGCGCTCGCGCCGTTCGTCGGTCGAGGGCTGGTCGCGGTCGACGAACAGGGCGTACGCCGCGAGGGCGGCGACCACCAGAGCGAGCAGGACGACGGTGCGCGGCCGCATGCCGGCTACTTCCGGCGCCGCGCCCAGACCGCGACGCCGGCGGCGAGCGCCAGGCCGGGCAGCCCGGCGAGCACCCCCCAGGTGATCGCCGACAGCTGGCCGCGCGTCAGCGACAGGCGCGCCTGCTCGGGACGCTTGGCGGCGATACCGAGCAGCTGCTCGCGCTCGAGCAGCCAGTTGAACGCGTTGCCCACCAGGGTCGGATTTCCCACCAGCGCCACCTGCCCGTTGGCCGCCACGTCCGAGTCGCCGAGCACGACCAGACGCCACGCCGGCGAGGCCGGCGTTTCACTCGCCGCGGGCGCATCCGTCTCGAGGTCCCCGGCGTCGAGGTCCCCGGCATCGAGGTCCTCGGCATCGAAGCCCGGCGGCGCCGGCGGCGCCGCACCCACCGCGACGCCGACCGCCACCGGTCCGGGGCGGTCGCCCTCTCCGTACTCGACGGCGGTGAGCGCCGCGAGGTCGGTCTCCCCCCAGCCCTCGGAGGTCGTCTCGAGCAGCGGCCGCGCCTCCATCCCCTCGGGCGCCACTCCCGGGCGGACCGAGCGGGCGAGGTTGACGATGACCGGGAGGAACATCGCCTGGGCGAGGTCGTCGACGATCGGATGGCCGCCCACCGCCCGGACCTGGATGGTCTCGGCGCCGTAGGTCGGCAGGGTCGCCGCCGGATCGACCACCAGGTCGTCGCCGACTTCGACGCCACGCCCGGCGAGCAGCGCCTCGAGCCCGGTCGGAACGAGCCCGCCGCGCGGATCGAGCTCCGGATCGAGCAGCACCAGCAGGCGGCCGCCGGCGTCGAGGTAGCGCCCGAGCACCTCCACCTCCGGGGGGAGGAAGGCGACCTTCGGCCCGGCGATCACCAGCAGCGCCGTCCCCTCGGGGACCGCGGTCTCGCCGAGCGACGGCCAGCTCTCGAGCTCGGCGTTCTCGCCGGCGAGCAGCTCGCGCAGCTGGGTGAGGCCGCCGACCGCGGGGTCGTCGATCGCCCGCTCGCCGTGGCCGGAGGTGAAGCGCACCACCGGCCGCTCGCCCGAAACGAGCTCGAGCAGGGCGCCGGTGAACGCCGCCTCCCCCTTGAAGCCGGTCATCGTCGGCTGCCCGCCGTACTGCAGAGCGGAGTAGTCCCACTCCGCGAGCGCCGCGGTGTCGACGATCCGCCGCTCCCCCTGCGCTTCGAAGACCACGACGTTGAGATCGGCCAGGGCGAAGCGCTCCTTCAGCCGCGCCGCCTCGATCAGGTTGCGCTCCGGATCGACCTGGCGCAGCGTCAGGCGCGGCGAGCGCGCGGCGTAGCGCTCGAGCAGCTCGCGGGCCGTCTCGGCCAGCGGCGAGTCGGGGCGCAGCATCAGGGTCACCTCGACGTCGCGGTCGAGGCCGTCGACCACCGCCCGACTCTTGTCCGACAGCGAGTAGACCTTCTCCCCCGTCCAGTCGAAGCGCTGGTAGTACTTCATGCCGAAGTAGTTGAGCAGCAGCACGAGGGCGGCCACCAGGACGACGCCGAGGCTCCACAGCGAGCCGGCGACCGCCCGGCGGGCGGCGGCGCCGGGGGCGGCGACGGGGGCGCGGACGTCGCTCATCGGGTCACCGCCATTTGCGCGCCCGCAGGGCGCGCGTCGCCAGGAAGAGGAAGAAGCCGACGGTCGTCGCGTAGTAGACGAGTCGGCGGGTGTCGACGATTCCGCGGGCGAAGCCGTCCATGTGCTCCCACAGATCGACGTGATCGAAGATCCGGCGCGCCGTCTCGCCGCGCGCCAGGTTGCCGACCAGACCGAGCGAGAAGAAGACCAGCAGCAGGAAGAAGGAGATCACCGCGGCGACGATCTGGTTCTTCGAGGTCGCCGAAGCGAACGTGCCGACGGCCAGGAAGAGCGCGCCGATCCCGGCGATGCCGAGATAGGAGGCGGCGATCGGCCCCGGGTCGACCGGGATGAAGGCGCGCAGGATGGCGACGTAGACCAGGGTCGGCGCCCAGAGGAAGAGATAGAAAACGAGCGCCGCGGCGTACTTGCCGAGCACCACCATCGTCTCCGACACCGGTGAGGTCATCAGCGTCTCGATCGTCCCGCTGCGCAGCTCCTCCGAAATCAACCGCATGGTGAGGAAGGTGCCGGCGAAGATCAGCACCAGCCAGGTGAAGATCGTCTGGCCGAAGAACAGCTCGAGCGGCTGGCCCGCCGGCATCATCGGGTTGGCCAGGAAGGCGACGATGAGGGCGAAGTAGTAGCCCTGAACGAGCAGGAAGAAAGTCGCGATCACCCACGCCAGCGGCGAGAAGAAATAGGCGCGCAGTTCGCGGGCGAACACGGCGAGTGCCCCGCTCATGCGACCTCCCGGGCCGCCGGGTCGCCGCCCTCGGCGTCGCGCGTGGTCAGGCGGACGAAGACGTCCTCGAGCGAGGCGCGGCTGGCGGCGAGGCCGACCAGCGTCCAGCCGCTGGCCGCGGCGAGCCGGAAGACCTCGGCCCGCGGATCGGCGCCGCGGGCGCAGGCGAGGACGAAGCGGCGCGGATCGTCCGCCTCGGCGCGCACCTGCTCGACGCCGGGCAGGCGGGCGAGCGCCTCGGCCGCCCCGGCGGCTTCGCTCTCGAGCTCGACCCGCACGGCGACCGAGCCCTGGCCGCGCTCGCGCAGCTCGGCCGGGCTCCCCTCGGCGACGATGCGGCCGCGATCGACGATCATCACCCGCCGGCAGAGCAGGTCGACCTCGGGCAGGATGTGGGTCGACAGCAGCAGCGTGCGGTCGCGGCCGAGCTCGCGGATCAGCTCGCGGATGGCGACGATCTGACGCGGATCGAGGCCGACCGTCGGCTCGTCGAGCACCAGGACGCGCGGCTCGTGGAGGATCGCGCCGGCGAGCCCGACCCGCTGCCGATAGCCCTTCGACAGCGTGCCGATCACCTGCCGCCGCACGTCGCCGAGCAGGCAGCCGGCGAGGACCTCGGGCAGGCGTCGGCGGATGGCGGCGCGCTCCATGCCCGCCAGCCGGCCGCGCCAGGCGAGGTACTCCTCGACCCGCATCTCCGGATAGAGGGCGACGTTCTCGGGCAGGTAGCCGAGCTGCCGGCGCACCGTGACGTCCTCGCCGAACAGGTCGCGCCCCCCCAGGGTCACCCGCCCCGAGGTCGGCGGCAGAAAGCCGGTGATCATGCGGATCATCGTCGTCTTGCCGGCGCCGTTGGGCCCCAGCAGACCGACGATCTCGCCGTCCGGAATGGTGAACGAAACCCCGTCGACGGCCGTGAACTCCCCGAACCGGCGGGTCAGGTCGAACGCTTCGATCATGACCCTCGATCCTACCGACAACCCCCGGGGACACACAAAAGGGACACACAAAAGGGACAGGCAAAACCGGGACGATCGCGTCGCCAAGTCACTCTTGTCCCGTTTGTGTGTCCCTCTTGTGTGTCCCTTTTGTGTGTCCCTTTTGTGTGTCCCCGGTCGGATGGGGCTAGGATCGGGGGGTGAAGGGTCCGGATGACAAGGCCGCCGGGATGAAGTCCGCCTATGAGCGGGCGCTCGAGCGTCTGGAGGCGCAGGGGATCGAGCGCCCCGACCCCGAAGCGCTCTCCGAGGCGACCCGCGAGGCCATCGCCGAGGCGCGCCGGGTGACCGGGGCCCGCCTGGCCGAGCTCGAGATCCTGCACGCCGACAAGATGGCCCACCTCGCCGATCCGCTCGCCCGGGCCGAGCAGGAGGAGTTCCGCCGCCGCGAGCGCGAGCAGATCGAGCGCGACGGCGAGGCGAAGATCGCCCGCCTGCGCCGCGGTGAGATCTGAGGCCGCCCCCCCTTCAGCCCACCGACCGAGGAGATCCGCCATGCGCCGCCACGCACTCGCCCTGCTGCTCGCCCTCGCCGTCCCGGCCACCGTCGCCGTTGCCGACGCCGTGGACGCCGAGCGCGACGCGGTAATTCGCGTCGTCTCCGACGCCTACGTCGACGGCATCCACAACTACCGCGATCCGGCGGCGATCCGCGGCGGCTTCCATCCGGACTTCGAAATGTTGGTGCTGCGCGACGGAAAGCTCGAGAAGCTGCCGCTCGAGCAGTGGATCGCCGCGATCGAAGCGCGCAACGCCAAGGAGCCGCCGCCGGCGGCCGGTTCGCCGCGCGCCACGACCGCCGCCTTTCCGCTGGTCGAGATTACCGGCACGGCGGCGATCTGCAAGGTCGAGCTGAGCCGCGACGGCAAGCTCGTCTTCACCGACTACCTGGCGCTCTACCGCTTCCCGGACGGCTGGAAGATCGTCGGCAAGTCGTTCTACCGGCACCCCTGAGGCACCGGGCCGGAACGCCGGCTCGCCGCCGCGGCGTCAGAAGGGCAGCTCGTGCTCTTCGAGGCCGAAGTAGTGGCCCAGCTCGTGCTGCACCGTCTCGCGCACCTCGCGGATGACCTGGCGCCGGGTGTCGCAGGCGCGCAGGATCGGGCCGCGATAGATCAGCACGCGATCGGGCAGGCCGCTGTAGAAGCTGTCGCGATCGATCAGCGGGATCCCCTGGTAGAGCCCGAAGAG
Organism: uncultured Thermoanaerobaculia bacterium; assembly: GCA_964471955.1. Classification (GTDB taxonomy): domain Bacteria; phylum Acidobacteriota; class Thermoanaerobaculia; order Multivoradales; family JAGPDF01; genus JACTMI01. The sequence goes on from CAYYIK010000041.1 coordinate 17,009, forward strand.
CTCGTCGCGGTCGGGGTCGCGCGGATCGATGCCGACCCCCTCGAGATCGTCGTCGCTCGGCTCCTCCTCCACCATCACCGCGACGTTGTCGAGCGCGGCGCGGAACTCCTCCGGCAGCTGCCCCAGCGCCTCCTCGACCAGCGCCTCGAACTCCTCGCGCGAGACCCTCATCCCCCCTCCCCGGCGAGGTCGGCTCCCGGCTCGCCGCCGACGGCGGGCTCCGCCGGAGCGTTCCAGACCAGGCGCAGGGGGTCGCGCCGCTCGAGCGCCTCGAGCAGCGCTTCGACGATCGCCTCCGTCTCCGGCGGCTCCTCGCTGCGGCGGGGATCGGCGAGCAGCGGCCCCAGGTCGACCCACGTCTCGCCGCCGGCGCGGCCGCGCCGGATCACCTCGAGCAGCGGCTCGGGCGCCAGCCAGCGCCCCTCGAGCTCGAACAGCGCGCCGACGAGGCTCGCCTCGGGGGCGGCCCAGCGACCGTCGGCGGCACGGAACCCCGCCACCTCGACCGCCGGACCCGGCAGGGCGACCGACAGGCGCGCCGGCAGCGGATCGAAAACCTGCCGCGCCCGCTCGTCGGGCGACATCTCCTCGCCGGCGGCCGGCCGCAGGATCGCCGCTGCCGCATCGATCGCCTTCGCCACCCGTTCGGCGACCAGGACGTCGCCGCCGCGCACCTCCTGCAGCGGCTCGCCCGCGGCGCCGTCGAGGGCGATTCGCCAGAGGTCGGCCGCCACCGCCGGGCGCGCCCGGGCGCGCCCGGCGAGGCGGTGGACGGCGCGGTAGTAGTCGACCAGCGCCGCCCCCCACTGTTCGAGCTCGGACTCCGTCCGCGCGCGCTCCCGGCGGGCCGCCGGGCCGCCGCCGAGCGGCGTCACGACGAGCTCCATCCGGTCGTCGAAGCGCGCCAGATCGAAGGCCGCGCCGCTGTCGACGAAGAGCTCGCCGACCCGCGCCGCCTCTTCGCACTCCATCCAGCGGCGGAACTCGACCAGGTCCTCCCCGAAGCGCTCCCAGGCGCCCCCCTGGCGCAGGCAGCCGGCGCGCTCGAAGGCGACCAGGCGCGCGTCGTCGCCCGCCTCGAGTGCGCGCGCCACCCGCTCGAGTCGCCGGCGCACCGCCTCCTCCCCGTCGGTGCTCCAGCGCGAAGTCGGGTCGAGCCGGACGACGAAGGCGACGCGCGCCGAACCGTCGGCGGCCAGGTCGAGCTCGATCGACTCGCGCACCGGCGCGTCCCAGCAACCGGCGAGCAGGCCGGCGAGCGCCAGGGCAAGACCGGAGCGGCGGCGACGCGGCGTGGCGGACTTCATGCCGCGCAGTCTGCGCCGGAAGGGGGGCCGCCGGCAACCGGGGTGCCGGCGCGGCGTAGGATGCCGCGCGTGGAGGAGGTCCGGCTCGACAAGTGGCTGCACGTGGCGCGCGTCTACAAGTCGCGCAACCTCGCCACCCACGCCTGCCAGCACTCGCGCGTGCGGGTCAACGGCGTGGCGGTCAAGCCGCACCGCGCGCTGGCGGTCGGCGACCGGATCGAGGCGGAGGTGACCCGCGACTGGACGCGCGTGCTGGTGGTGCGCGAGCTGGCCACGAAGACGCTCCCCAAGACCGAAGTGCCGCGGCTCTTCGAGGACCTCTCGCCGCCGCGCCCCGGCGCCGACCCGCTGGCGCGCGTCCTGCGCCGGCCGCCGGTGCTGCGCGAGAAGGGCGCGGGCCGGCCGACCAAACGCGAGCGGCGCGAGATGGAAGCCTGGCTCGAGGCGCCGCCGGACGACGGCGAGTGAGTCAGCCCGGCTCCGGCGCGGCGATCGCAGCGAGAAACGCGGCGCCGTAGCGTTCGAGCTTGCGCGCCCCCACCCCGCCGACCGTCGCCAGTTCGGCGAGTGAAGCGGGCCGGCGCGCCGCCATCTCGCGCAGCGTCGCGTCGTGGAAGACGACGTACGGTGGCACCTTCTGCTCTTCGGCGAGACCGCGGCGCAGGGCGCGCAGGCGCTCGAACAGCCGCTCGTCGGGCGCCGCCGGAGTCGCCGCGGACTCCGGCCGGCCGCGCCGGCGTCCGCGCCCGGTGGCCGGCTCGCGCAGCTGCCGCAGGCGCACCGGCTCCTCGCCGCGCAGCACCGGACGCGCCGCCGCGGCGAGCGCCAGGGTGCCGTACCCCTCGCCGTCGGTGGCCAGGTAGCCGCGCGCCACCAGCTGGCGGAAGATCTCCGACCACTGCGCCGCCGGCAGGTCGGCGCCGATGCCGAAGACCGGCAGCCGGTCGTGGCCGCGTTCGACGGCGCGCTCGGTCGCTTCGCCGCGCAGCACGTCGACGACGTGGCGAGCCCCGAAGCGCTGCCCCGTGCGGTAGACCGCCGAAAGCGCCTTGCGCACCGGCTCGGTGGCATCCCAGGTCGCCACCGGCTCGAGGCAGTTGTCGCAGGCGCCGCAAGCGCCCGGGTGCTCCTCGCCGAACCAGCGCAGCAGCACCTGGCGCCGGCAGGCGACGGTTTCGCAGAGCGCCACCACCGCCTCGAGTTTGCGCCGTTCGACCCGTTTGCGCGCTTCGTCGGCCTCCGAGCGTTCGATGCGGGCGCGGGCGAGCACGAGATCGCGCAGCCCCCAGGCGAGCCAGGAGTCGGCCGGCAGCCCGTCGCGGCCGGCGCGCCCCGACTCCTGGTAGAACGCCTCGAGACTGTCGGGCAGGTCGAGGTGGGCGACGAAGCGGACGTCCGGCTTGTCGATCCCCATGCCGAAGGCCACGGTGGCGACGACGATCACCCCCTCATCGCGCCGGAAGCGGTCCTGGTGCCGCTCGCGCACCGCCTTGTCGAGGCCGGCGTGGTAGGGCAGAGCGTCGTGGCCGTGCGCCACCAGCTGGCGGGCCGTCGTCTCGACGCCGGCGCGGGTGCGCCGATAGACGATGCCGCTCGCCCCCGCCGGCTGGCTGGCGAGGAAGGCGAGCAGCGGCTCGCGGCCGCGCTCGCGCTCGACGATGCGATAGCGCAGGTTCGGCCGGTCGAAGCTGGCGGCGAAGATCGTCGCGTCGGGCAGCAGCAGCCGGTCGGCGATCTCGCGCCGGGTGGCCGGGTCGGCGGTGGCGGTGAGCGCCACCCGCGGCACCCGCGGAAAGCGCTCGCGCAGCGACCCGAGCTCGAGATACTCCGGGCGGAAGTCGTGCCCCCACTGCGAGACGCAGTGCGCCTCGTCGATGGCGAGCAGACCGAGCGTCGCGCGCTCGAGCAACTCGCCGAAGCGCGGCGTCACCAGCCGCTCCGGGGCCACGTAGAGCAGCTTCAGCCGGCCGGCGGCGAGATCGGCCTCGACCCGCCGCGCCTCGGCGTCGTCGAGGGTCGAGTCGAGCCGCGCCGCCGCGACGCCGTTCTGGCGCAGCGCGTCGACCTGGTCCTTCATCAACGCCAGCAGCGGCGAGACGACCACCGCCGTGCCTTCGCGCAGCAGCGCCGGCAGCTGGTAGCAGAGCGACTTGCCGCCGCCGGTCGGCATCAGCACCAGGGCGTCGCCGCCGGCCGCCAGATGGCCGACGATCTCCGCCTGCCGGCCGCGAAACTCGGCGTGACCGAAGATCTCGCGCAGCAGGCGGCGGGCCTCCTGGAGCGGCGGGGCGCTGGTCACCGCGCCATCGTAGCGGACTGCACCCTCTCCCATCACCGGAGGAGGACGCGCGGAGGCCCCCGCGTCTCGCGTCTGCTAACCTCGCGCCGTGCCGACGGTCGATCTCTTCTACCAGCGCCCCGGCTGAACCAGCTGCCAGAGGACCCGGGAGGTCCTCGTGCAGAACGAGGTTTCCGTCGTGGCCGAGCGCTCGACCCGGCAGCCGCTGAGCGACGTCGAGGTGCGCCAGCTGCTCGCCGGAGTCGACCGGGTCGTCCTGGCCCGCGGCCGCCGGGCGGAGAGCCGGGCGGCCGCCGAAGTCACTCCCGACGACCTGCGGGGCCCGACCGGGAACTTCCGCGCTCCGATGCTGCGCCGCGGCCGCACGCTGCTCGTCGGCTTTCACCCGGAGTCGCTCGCCGAACTGCTGGCCTGACCGCTCCCCGCGCGGCACCCCTCACGGGGAGCTGGTGGCGAGGGCGGCCGAGCCGACCTCGACGTAGCGCGAGCCGCCCGGGCCCGGGCGACTCTCGATCAGCGACAGGCGATCGAAGTGAACCGCGATCGGCGGCCGCGGCGGCGCGAGCCGCGCGCGCCAGGCCTCGAATTCGGCGCGGCGCCAGGGGCGGCTGGCGCGGGCGAGCGTGAGGTGCGGGGTGAACGGCCGGGACTCCGCCACCAGACCGAGGCGGGCCTCGCAGGCGCGCGCCACCTCGGAGGCGAGGGCGGCGATCGGCTCCGCCGGGGCGACGCCGAGCCAGACCACGCGCACCGGGCCGCGCGCCGGGAAGGCGCCGGGAGCGGATCCGACGGCGGCCGCGATCGCCGCGTGACGCGCCGCGACGGCGGCGAGGTCGGCGGCGAGCGCCGGCACCGCCGCCGGCTCGGTCTCGCCGAGAAAGCGCAGCGTCACGTGCGCCGCGTCCGGCCGGACCCAGCGCAGCCCCTGCCCGGGTGCGCCGCGCCGGGCGCGCTCGAGCCAGCGCGCGAGGGCGGGCGTGGCGGCCGCGGGCAGTTCGAGTGCGACGAACAGGCGCATCGATCGCCCGGAGGATACGCCGCGTTCGCGCGGTTCAGAAGGCGACCCGCCAGGTCAGCCGCACGTCGCGGCCGGGCAGCGGCGCCAGGTCCTTGATCCAGGAGACGTGCACCCTCCCCTCCTCGTCACCGAGGTTGGTGCCGACCAGCTGCAGGTCGTGCACGGTGCGGCCGAGGAAGAGACGCCGGCCGACCGATGCCTCGATCAGCGAGTAGCCGGCGGTCTCGCTCTCGAAGGCGGCCACCCGCTCCTGCCGCTCGACGCGGCGCAGCGCGCCGCGCACCGACCAGCTGCCCTGGTGCCAGACGAGCGCCGCGCTCCAGCGCAGCGGCGGAATGCGGGGCAGGTCGCCCCCGTCGACCAGTTCGGCGCGCACCCAGTCGGCCGAAAGGTCGAGGTCGAGGTGGCGCTCGTCGCGGTGGATCAGCTCGAAATGGGTCGACAGCTCTCCCCCCCAGGTGCGCGCGTCGGCCTGGCGGAAGGTCACGACGGCCAGGCCGTCGATCTGTTCGCCGGTCAGCGCCTCGTGGACGAAATCGTCGATCCGGTTGTAGAAGAGCGACGCCTCGACGTGGACGCGCTCGAGGTCGAGATGGGCGCCGAAGTCGAAGCCCGTGCTCACCTCCTCCCCCAGCTCCGGGTCGCCGATCTCCCAGGTCCGCGTCGCGGCGTGCGGCCCGTTGGCGTAGAGCGCCTCCGGGTTGGGGGCGCCCACCGAGCGCGACAGCGAGGCGTTGGCCGACAGCGCCCCGCCGGCGCTCCACAGCAGGCCGAGCGAGCCCGAGACGCCGGAGAACGAGCGGTCGGGGAGGGCGGCGTCGCGCACCTCGATGTCGTGCGATTCGTGACGCAGGCCGAACTGCCAGGTCAGGTCGCCGGCCGGCAGCTCCTCGAAGATGAAGACCGCGCGCTGGTCGGCGCGCGACGGCGGCACGAAGGCCTCCTCGCCGAGCGCCTCGAAGTCGCGCCGGCCGGCCTGGACCCCCCAGGCTCCGGAGAGGCGTCCGAGCGGGCGATGGCGCGCCTCGACCCGCCCTTCGAAGCCGTCGGAGAGGAACCGCGTGCCGACCTCCTCCCCTTCGAGCTCTCGGTGCTCGTAGTCCGAGGTGCCGAGGCGGACCTTGAAGCCGGCGATCGGCCCGAGGTCGCGGCGCAGTTCGGCGCGCAGATCGACGCGGCGTTGCCGCAGATCGACGCGTACCGCCTCGTCGTCCTCCTCCTCGCCCCCGGCCTCCCCTTCGTGCCCGGCGTGGGCGTGCCCCGGGACGCCGTAGAGGGTGTCGAAGCCGCCGACCGACAGACCGACGAAGCCGTCGCGGCCGATCCACGACAAGCCGACGCGCCGCGACTCGCTCTCGAGGGCGCTGTTGGGGAGGACGCCGTCGGCGGACTCCTCCGGCTCCGTCTCGTCGTCGTGGAGGCCCTCTCGTTCGGCCGGGCCGGGGATCTCGATGTCGTCGATGTCGCGCCGCGAGGCGTCGAGGTGCCAGGCGAAGCGGCCGAGGGCGCCAGTGAGCACGGCCGCTCCGGCCCGCTCGTCCCCGTTGGTCGCGCCGCGCAGGGTGATCTCCCCCGACAGCGGCGCCTCCGGCAGATAGCTGGGGATCGACTCGTCGAGCACGTTGACCACGCCGCCCACCGCGCTGGCGCCGTAAAGCAGGGTCGCGGGTCCGCGCACGATCTCGATCCGGTCGGCGGTCATCGTGTCAAGCCCGACGGCGTGATCGGGGCTGGTCGTCGACACGTCGCCGACGCCGAGCCCCGCTTCGAGCACGCGGATCCGGTCGCCGCCCATGCCGCGGATGACCGGCCGGCTGGCGCCGGGGCCGAACCAGGTGGAGTGGACCCCCGGCTCCCCCGCCAGCGTCTCGCCGAGGGTGGCGCGCTGCGCGGCCATCAGCTCGTCGCCGCCGAGCACCGAGACCGGCCGCGCCAGCTCTTCGCCGCGCGCCGCCTCGGGCGAGGCGGTGACCACCACCTCCTCCCCGTGCACCTCCCGGGCGAGGCGGATCTCGACCTCGGCCACTTCGCCGGCGAGTACCGCGACGGCGGCGACACCGCGCCCGTGCCGGGCGCTCTCGGCCTCGATCAGCCAACTGCCCGCCGGCACGGCGCCGAAGTCGAAGCGCCCCTCGGCGTCGCTGGTGGCCACGCGCGGCGTGCCGGCGACGCGCAGGTGAACCCCGGCCGCGGGTTCGCCGGCCGCATCGAGGACGCGGCCGGCGAGCGTGCCTTCGCTGGCGACGGCGGCGGCGCTGGAGAGAACGAGAAGCAGGAAGGCGAAGATCCGGGACGGAACGGCTCGCATGCTGGAGACTCCTCGGGTCGCGCGGCGGACCGCGGGGCGACGGCGGACCGCCGGCCACGCGCCGGCAGTCCGGGGCGGGAGCCACCCGTGAGTGCGGGGGGCTCCCGGAGGAGTCAGCCGAGAGGCGGAGCGCGGCCGGGCGGCGGCGCGCCGCTCCTTTGCCGGGTGAAGCTCGCGCCGGCGGGGATCGGTGGCGCGCACCGCGGCGCCGCCGCGACGGTGCCCGGCGGCGTGGCGAGACCGGCGGCCGACGGAGCGAGTCGCGCGCACCAGCCGCAGGGATCGAGCCAGCGCGGCGCCGAAGCCTCGATGTGCGTGGCGTCCGCCGCATGCACCGCCGCGGCTTCGACGACGATGCGGCCGGCCGCGCTGCCGTGCCGGTGCCCGGGGGTCTCGGCGTGCAGGCCGACACCCGGCAGGATCACCGCGAGCAGCAGGAGCGCGGCGAGGAGGCGGCGCGGCGGGTTCAATCGAGAATCCATTCTCGATAACTCTACCTCGCCGGCCGGCCGGCGTCGAGCCCCGGACGGCACCTGCCCCGCGCCGGCACCGCCCGGCGGCGCGGGGGCGGCACCGGGGGCGCCTCGTAGAATGCACGCTCTTTCGAGGAGGTTTCCCCCCGATGACCAGTCCCCAGCCTGTCGTTCCGCCCTCCGGGGCGAAGATCACCCTCGCCGGCGGCAAACTGCACGTTCCCGACCGGCCGATCCTGCCGTTCATCGAGGGGGACGGCACCGGGCGCGACATCTGGCGCTCCAGCGTCCGGGTGCTCGACGCCGCCGTCGAAAAGGCCTACGGCGGCCGTCGCAAGATCGAATGGATGGAGGTCTGGGCCGGCCAGAAGGCGTTCGACGCCTTCGGCGACTGGCTCCCGCAGTCGACGGTCGACGCGTTCCGCGACTACCTCGTCGGCATCAAGGGACCGCTGACCACGCCGATCGGCGGCGGCATCCGGTCGCTCAACGTGGCGCTGCGCCAGCTGCTCGATCTCTACGTCTGCCTGCGCCCGGTGCGCTGGTTCCGCGGCGTCCCGTCGCCGGTCAAGACGCCCGAGAAGGTCGACATGGTGATCTTCCGCGAGAACACCGAGGACATCTACACCGGAATCGAGTTCGAGGCCGGAACGGCGGACGCCGCGAAGGTCCTCGCCTTCCTCGAGCGGGAGTTCCCGCAGCATTTCGGCAAGATCCGCTTCCCCGGCTCGAGCGCGGTCGGCTTCAAGCCGGTCTCGCGCGAGGGCAGTGAGCGTCTGGTGCGGGCGGCGATCGAGTACGCCCTCACCGCCGGCCGCCGCAGCGTGACGCTGGTGCACAAGGGCAACATCATGAAGTTCACCGAGGGAGCGTTCCGCAACTGGGGCTACGAGCTGGCCGAGCGCGAGTTCGGCGACCGGGTCTGGACCTGGGAGCAGTGGGAGCGGATCAAGGCGGAACAGGGCGAGGCGGCCGCCAACGCCGAGCAGAAGGCCGCCCTCGCCGCCGGCCGGCTGCTCATCAAGGACGCCATCGCCGACATCACGCTGCAGCAGGTGCTCACGCGGCCCGACGAGTTCGACGTCATCGCGACGCTCAACCTCAACGGTGACTATCTCTCGGACGCCCTCGCCGCCCAGGTCGGCGGCATCGGCATCGCGCCGGGCGGCAACATCAACTACGTCACCGGCCACGCCATCTTCGAGGCCACCCACGGCACGGCGCCCAAGTACGCCGATCTCGACAAGGTCAATCCGGGTTCGGTCATCCTCTCGGGCGAGATGATGCTGCGCCACCTGGGCTGGAACGAGGCGGCCGACGCGATCATCCGCGGCATGGACGGCGCCATCAACGCCGGCACCGTCACCTACGACTTCGCCCGCCTCATGCAGGACGCCACCGAAGTCAAGTGCAGCGAGTTCGGCGACGCCATCATCCGCCACATGTAGAAAATTCAGTCAAAGGCAGTTTTCCCCATTTCGGGAAAATTCAGTCAGAGGTAATTTCCGCCCGGCTCGCCGAACTCCGAGTTCGAAAGAACGGTGGGTAGCGGGCGGAAATTACCTCTGACTGAATTTTCCTTCTGCTCGGGGGCGGGTAATTACCTTTGACTGAATTACGGGAGGGTGGTGAGGAGGAAGGCGTAGTCGGCGG
>CAYYIK010000042.1:0-25913 GCA_964471955.1 uncultured Thermoanaerobaculia bacterium
CCCCGGCTCCTCACGGTGGCCCGCCTCGGGGCTCTCCGTCGGGAGGGCTCGCCAACCAGGTTCACCTTGCTCCCAGAATCCTGTCTCTTCTCTGTCTTTCCCTTCTATGGAGCTTCTGCCTTTGCCTCTGTCTTTTCCTTTGCCTTTGCTTTTAACAAAAAGGCCTTGTCTTTCCCGGCCCGCCTGCGAGCCACCGGGGCAGTGGCGCGATAGACTCGCCGGCCGCATGTTCGAGGGGCTCTCGCAGAAGTTCCAGGATGTCTTCCGCCGCCTGCGCGGCGAGGGGAAGATCACCGCCGAGGATCTCGCGGCGGCGCTCAAGCAGATCCGGCTGGCGCTGCTCGAGGGGGACGTCCATTTCCGCGTCGTCAAGGACTTCCTCGCCCGGGTGGAGGCGCGCGCCCTCGGCGAGAAGGTGCTCGAGGGGCTCAATCCGGCGCAGCAGGTGATCGCCATCGTGCGCGAGGAGATGGTCGCCACGCTGGGCGGTGAGGATGCTGCCGAGCTCAAGGTCGACGGGGCGCCGGCGGTCATCCTGCTCTGTGGCCTGCAGGGCTCCGGCAAGACGACGACCACGGGCAAGCTGGCGAAGCGGCTGGCGGCGCGCGGCCGCTACCCGCTGCTGGTCGCCGCCGACCTGCAGCGCGCCGCCGCGGTGGAGCAGCTGGTGCAGGTCGGCCGGCGGGTCGACGTGCCGGTGCTGACGCCGCAGCCGGGCGAAGCGGTCGTCGACGTGGCGCGGCGCAGCCTGCGGGCGGCGCGCGAGAGCGGGCGGGACGTGGTCCTCATCGACAGCGCCGGCCGGCTGCACGTCGACGAGGCGCTGATGGCCGAGATCGCCGCCGTCGCCGAGGCCGTCTCCCCGCAGGAGATCCTCTACGTCGCCGACGCGATGACCGGTCAGGACGCGGTGCGCAGCGCCCAGGAGTTCGCGCGCGTGCTGCCGCTCACCGGCGTGCTGCTCACCAAGCTCGACGGCGACACGCGCGGCGGCGCCGCCCTGTCGGTGCGCGAGGTCACGCGCGTGCCGATCCGCTACGCCGGCGTCGGCGAGAAGCCCGAGGAGCTCGAGCTCTTCTCGCCCGCCCGCATGGCCTCGCGCATTCTCGGCATGGGGGACGTCCTCGGCCTGATCGAGAAGGCGCAGCAGGCCGTCGACGCGAAGGAGGCCGAGCGCCTGGCCGACCGGCTGAGCCGCAACGAGTTCTCGCTCGAGGATCTGCGCGACCAGCTCCGGACGATGCGCCGGATGGGGCCGCTCAAGGGGGTGCTCGAGTCGCTCCCCCGGGTGGGGCCGCTCAAGGGGCTCGGGGACCTCGGCGAGGTGGACGAGAAGCGGCTGGTCCGCACGGCGGCGATCATCGACTCGATGACCCCGGCCGAACGGCGCAATCCGGCGCTGCTCAATGCCGGGCGCAAGCGGCGGATCGCCCGGGGCTCGGGCACCACGGTGCCGGAGATCAACCAGCTGCTCAAGCAGTACCTGCAGATGAAGAAGATGATGAAGGGGCTCAAGGGGGGCTGGCTGCGCAAGGCCTTCCGCCGCTGACCCGGCGGCGGCTGTGCTATGCTCCCGGCTCCTGTGCCCGTGGCAGGGAGAGGTGCGCCGCGGGTCCTCGACCGACAGAGGCTGAGGAGGGGGGCGGCGGTCGCAGCGGACCGGCGCCGGCCCCGGCCAACGAACCTGGAAGGAAGCCAAGCGATGTTGAAGATCCGTCTCCGCCGGATGGGGTCCACCAACCGGCCGTTCTACCGCGTCGTCGTCTCCGACTCGCGCCAGGCGACCACCGCCTCGGCGATCGAGGAGATCGGCCACTACGATCCGCGGCAGAATCCCCCGCGGGTCGAGGTCGACCGCGCGCGGGTCGACTACTGGGTGAGCAAAGGGGCCCAGTTGTCCGACACCGTTCGCCAGCTCGTGCGCCGCGCCACCCCGGCGGGTTGATCGCCGTGGGCGCGGCGGAAGACCTGCTCGCGGTCGTCCGCCTGCTGGTCGACGAACCGCGCGACGTGGCCGTCGACGAGGTCGCGGCCGAGGATGGCGTCGAACTGCGCGTGCGCCTGGCCCCGGCGGATCGCGGCAAGCTGATCGGGCGGCGCGGGCGCACCATCGACGCCCTGCGCGCCCTGGCCCGCGTGCGCGGCGAGCGGGACGGGCGGGACCTTGAAGTCGAACTCCACGAAGACTGACCCGCCCGCGACGGCGTCCGAGCGGATCCTGGTAGGCATCGTGCGCCGGCCGCACGGAGTGCGTGGCGCCGTGGCGGTCGAACTGCGGACGGACAACCCGGATCGCTTTCGCCCCGGCGCCGAACTGGAGCTGGTCGGCGCCGGCGGGCGTGGATCGCGCCGGGTGCGGGTCGAGTCGACGAGCCCGTTCAAGGGGGGGCTGCGGGTCTCCTTCGAGGGAGTGACCCGTCGCGACGAAGTCGAAGGGTGGCGCGGGGCGACGCTCGAGGTGGAGCGCTCGCAGGTGCCGCCTCCTCCCGCCGGCGAGCACTACCTGTTCGAGCTGATCGGCTGTCGCTGCCGGGACCGGCGGGTCGGGGAGCTCGGCCGGATCATCGATCTGATCGAGGACGGCGGCGGCTGGCTGGTCGTCGTCGAGCGGCCGGACGGCGGCCGGCTGCCGATCCCCTACGTCGAGCGGTTTCTCGCCCGCGTCGACGCGGGCGAGGGCGTTCTCGAATGGGACCTGCCGGAAGGGCTGATCGAAGCGTGCGCATCCGCATCCTGACGATCTTCCCCGAGCTGTTCGAGCCGTTCCTCGCGACCTCGCTGGTCGGCCGGGCGGTGGCGAGCGGCAGACTCCGGGTCGAAGTGCGCGATCTGCGCGACTTCGCCCTCGACCGGCACCGGGTCGTCGACGACGTGCCTTACGGTGGCGGCGGCGGGATGGTCATGGTGGCGCCGGTCTGGCTGCGCGCCGTCCGCGAGCTGTCGCGCGAGGGGCGCCCCTGGCGGATTCTGCTTTCGCCGCAAGGCCGGCGCCTCGACGACGCCACGGTGCGCGAGCTGGCGCGGCGGGACGACCTGCTGCTGCTGTGCGGGCGCTACGAGGGGATCGACGAACGGGTGCGCGAGCTGGTGGTCGACGAAGAGATCTCGATCGGCGACTACGTCCTGTCGGGGGGCGAGCTCCCGGCGATGGTGCTCACCGAAGCGCTCTCGCGCGAGGTCCCGGGGGTGGTGCAGCAGCGCGAATCGGTCGAGCGGGACAGCTTCCGGACCGGCCTGCTCGACTACCCCCACTACACGCGGCCGCCGGAGGTGGAGGGGCTGCGGGTGCCGGAGGTCCTGACCTCCGGGGACCACGCCGCGATCGAGCGCTGGCGCCTGCGCGCCGCCCTGGCGGCGACCCTGGCGAAGCGCCCCGATCTGCTGGAGCGGGCCGACCTGCCGCCCGCGGTCCGCGCCGAGCTCGAACGCCTGCGCCGCGAGGCCTCCCCCGGAGGGGTTGCCGGAAGTCGAGAGAATTGAGAGAATTCCGTCTCTTCTAGAGGTGCCGTGATGAATCAGCTTCAGGAAATCGAAAGCGTCTATCTGCGCAGCGGAGTGCCCGAGTTCCGGCCCGGGGACACCGTCCGCGTCCAGGTCAAGGTCGTCGAAGGGGACAAGGAGCGCCTGCAGGCGTTCCAGGGCGTGGTGGTCTCCCGCAAGGGGGGCGGCACGCGCGAGATGTTCACCGTGCGGAAGATCTCCGCGGGAGTGGGCGTCGAGCGGATCTTCCCGCTGCACGCCCCGGTGGTCGACAAGATCGAAGTCGTCCGGCGCGGTCGCGTGCGGCGCTCCAAGCTCTACTATCTGCGCAGTCTGCGGGGCAAGGCGGCGCGCATCGAGGAGCGGCGGGACGACCGCACGGGCGGACAGAACGCGGGCTGACCGCCGGCCCTGCCGGCGGGCCGGTCGGGGAGGGGGGTTGGCGAGCATCGGGGATCTCAGCGGCGAGCTGCTTCGACTCGCCTGGATGCGTGGCCTCGAAGAGGCGCTCGCCGACGCCGGCTTTGCGAGCGTCGCGGGCGTCGACGAGGCGGGGCGTGGTTGCCTCGCCGGTCCGGTCGTCGCGGCCGCGGTGATCCCCGACTCGCGGCGTCCGATTCCCGGCGTCGACGACTCGAAGCGGCTGGCTCCGACGCGCCGCGCGGAGCTGGCGCGGCGCATCCGGGAGACCGCCCGCGCCTGGGCCGTCGGCGTCGTCCCGGCGCGGACCATCGACGCCACCGACATCCTCGCCGCCACTCGCCTCGCCGCCCGGCAGGCGCTCGGCGGACTGACCGTCGCCCCCGACGCCGTGGTCACCGATGCCCTGGCGCTCGACGGGCTCGCCGTCCCCTGTCTCCCGGTCGTCAAGGCGGACGCCTGGTGCTACGCCGTGGCCTGCGCCTCCATCCTCGCCAAGGTCGAACGGGATCGCCTCGCGGCCGAGCTCGACGCCGCCTGGCCGCACTACGGCTTCGCCCGCCACAAGGGGTACGGCGCTCCCGAGCACCTCGCCGCCCTGGCGCGCTTCGGCCCCAGCCCGGCGCACCGGCTGACTTTCGCGCCGGTGGTGCCACGCCGGCAGGGGGTCGCCTGATGGCGATCAATCGGGACAAGGTTCTCGACGGCGCGGAGAAGCTCCTCGCCCGGGGGAAGGTCGAGGCGGCGATCCAGGAGTACCGCAAGGTCCTCGCCGAGACTCCGAAGGACATCGCGCTGCTCAACAAGGTCGGCGACCTGTACGTGCGGATCAACCGCAACGACGACGCCGTCCGGCTCTTCCTGCAGCTCGCCAACGGCTACGCCGACGACGGCTTCTTCGTCAAGGCGATCGCGATCTACAAGAAGATCCTGAAGTTCGATCCGACCCGCATGGTCGTCTTCGAGCGCCTGGCCGACCTCTACCACAAGCAGGGGCTGGTCAACGAGGCGCGGGCGCAGTACCAGGTGCTCGTCGACTACCACCAGAAGCACGGCGAGACCCGCGCCGCGACGCAGGTGCTCGAGCGGATGGCCGAGCTCGATCCGGACGATCCGACGCCGCGAGTCCGGCTGTCGGAGATCTTCCACGCCGCCGGCGACCGGGAGCGGGAGCTGACCGAGCTGCGGGCGCTGGCCGACCTGATGATGCGCCACCAGCGCTACGACGAAGCCGGGCAGATCTACGCCCGCGCCGTGGCGGCGGCGCCGGACGACCTGGCCTTCGTCACGGACGCGGTGCTGGGGCTCAAGGAGGCCGGCCAGGTCGCCGCCGCGGCGCGCCTGCTGGCGATCGCGGTGGAGAAGAATCCCCAGGCCGAGCGGATCGCACGGCTGGCCGGCCTCGGCGAGCGCCCGACGCCGGGCGGCGCGGCACCCGCTCCGGCCGGCAGCGTGCGCGACACCACGGCCACCGGACTGCGCGTGCGCGACATCGCGCCGCCTCCGGCCGAGCTCGAGCCCGCGCCGCCACCGGGGCCGAAGAAGAAGCCGGAGCCGGATTTCGTCGTCGAGCTGCCGGAAGAGGAGGGCCCGCCGACCGAGATTCGGCCGACCGAGGAGATGCTGCGGCGCTCGCCGGACTCCCCCTGGTTCGAGGGCGGTCTGGCGGCGGATCCGGAGTTCGAGCTCGAAATCGAGCTGCTCGACGAGTCCGCGCCGCCGGCCGCCGGGCCGGAGACCTCCGCCCCCCCGGCGCCGGCCGAGCCGGAGCCTCAGTTCGAGTGGGAGTTCGCGGTCGAGCCGGAGCTGGAGGTCCCCGAGATCGTCGAGCCGCCGCCCGCGGCACCGCCGGCTCCGGCGGGCGCCGAAGGGGCGAAGAGCTTCGAGCTCGGCCTCGACCTGGAGGAGCTCGAGCGGACCTCCTACGAGGTCGTCCCCGAGCCGGTGCCGATCGCCCGCCGCCTGGGCGATCTGCTCGCCGAGGCGGAGGTCTTCCGCAAGTACGGCCTGCGCGAGAAGGCTCACGACCGGGTGCGCGAGATCCTCCAGCACGAGCCCGGGCACCTCGAGGCGCTTGCGCTGGCGGTCCATCTGTTCCTCGAAGAGGGGAAGAACGACAAGGTTCTGCTGCGGGCCCGCCAGCTCGCCGAGCTGGCCCCGGGCAGCGACGTCGCGCAGGAGATCTGGACGCCGCTGCAGCAGAAGCTCGAACGGGCCAAGTTCCGCTTCGAGGGCGGCATGCCGGTGGCGACGCCCGTGACGAAGAAGCCGAAGAAGGACTCGGTTTCGGCCCTCCTCGAGGACCTCGTGAGCCTGACGGCCGAACCGCGCCGGCCGCGCCCGGCCCCCGCGCCGCCGCCGCGGCCGGCACCGACTCCGCCGCCGGCCGCCCCGGCCAGGCCCGACGAGGCCCTCTCCTGGCTCGACGAGGCACCGCCGGCAGTGCCGCCGGCCCGCTCCGCCGCGCCGCCCCCGGTGGCGCCGCCGGTCTCCGCGCGACCTCCCGCCAGCGCCGCGCCGCCTGCGCCGCCCGCTCCGCCCGCGCCGCCCGCGGCGCGGCCGGAGCTGCGCGAAGAGAAGCTCTTCGAAGACGAGGAGGGCTTCTTCGACCTCGCGGCCGAACTCGAAGAGGAGCTCTCCAAGGAGGAGCTGCTGGCGGCGTCGGGGCCGATCGGTCGGGACGAACCGACTCTCGAGGAGATCGTCGAGGGGTTCAAGAAGGGGGTCGCCGAGAGTCTCTCCTCGGAGGACTACGACACCCACTTCAACCTCGGCATCGCCTACCGGGAGATGGGGCTGCTCGACGAAGCGATCGGCGAGTTCCAGCTCGCGGCCAAGGATCCGAAGTACCTCATCGACTGCTGCTCGCTGCTCGGCGGCTGCTTCCTCGAAAAGGGGCTGCCCGAGCTGGCGATCAAGTGGTACCGCAAAGGGCTGGACGTGCCCGATCTGCCGGAGGAGGCGACTCTCGGGCTGCTCTACGACATCGGCAACCTGTACATGGTCACGGGCAACGCCGAGTCGGCCCGCAAGACGTTCGTCGAAATCTACGGCATCAACTCGAACTACCGCGACGTGGTCGCCCGGCTCGAAGAGCTGGGCAGCCACTGAGCGCGGGGGCGTTCCGGAGCTGCGGGCCGGGCCATGGACGAGGTGTCCGATCGCGGCTCGCGCCGGGTGTGGATCGTCGCCGGCCTTCTGGTCGGCGCGCTGATCCTCTGGAGCCTGGCGCCACGCTGGCAGCAGCGACTGGGTCCGGCGCCGCAGGCCGCCTTCGTGGCCGTGCAGATCGAAGGCGAGCCGGTCGCCAGCGACGGGTGGCACGAGATCGCCGCCGGGACGCCCTTCCGGCTCCACGCGGTGCTCGAGGCGCGTACGCTGACCGGCGACACGGTCTGGTATACGGAGGCGCCGGCGCTCCGGCTCGCCGGCCGGGAGATTCCCACCGGTCAGCTGCGCCCCTGGCCGGAGGGGCGACGTGCCCGCGCCCGCTGGCTGACCGTGGAAGGTGTCTCGGCATTCGTCGAAGTCGGAGCCGCGGCGCAGGATCCGCCGGTCCGGCTGGTGGAGAACTACCAGCCCGCCTGGGGCAGCGAGTGGAGCGCCGCGGGAGTCGTCGATCCCCGCCTCGTGCGGGTCGAGCCGGGTCTCGGCCTGCGCCCCCTCCCCTTCGGTACCCAGCGCTACGCCGTCCGGCTCGAACTCTACGAGAGTGCCGAGGCGCTCGCTCCGGCCGCGCGCTGGAACTCGCCCGGCGCGGCGGCGGCGCTGGCCGATCCGGCGAGCGTCACCACGGTGGTCGCGTTGCTCGACGGGGCGCTCGGCCCGGTCTCGCGCAGCGTGGGAGCGACACAGATCGAGCCGGCGGAAGGGGCGCCGGCCGATGCGGCGCTCGCGCTCGCCACCGGTCCCGCCGCGCCGTTCGTCTTCACCGCGGCGCGGCTCCTCGCCGCCCACCTGACGGCGGCGGGGCGCACTTTCGACGAGCTCGACTTCGAGACCGTGACGCTCGGCCCGCAGGGGCCGCGGTGGGGCAGCGAGGCCGTGGCCGGAGACCTGCTGGGGGCGGGAGCGCGCCTGGTGATCCTCTGGCGGGACGCCGACGGCGGCGGCCGGCTCGACGGCGACGACCTCGTCTTCGATCCCCATCGCGGAATGCGGCTGACGCGCATCGCGGGCGTCTTCGCGGGCGATGGACCGTTGCGTCTCGATCTGGCGCGCCTCGCCCCCTGAACCGGCGCGCGGGGGCCGCCGAAGAGATTTCCAGGAGAGAGCATGACGACCATCACACTGCTGCCCGGCGACGGGATCGGACCGGAGGTCACCGCGGCCACCGTCCGCGTCCTCGAAGCGGCCGGGGCGAAGTTCGAGTGGGAGCACCACGCCGCGGGAGCCGAAGCGCTCTCCCGACATGGCGATCCGCTGCCGGAAGAAGTTCTGGAATCGATCGTCCGCAATCGCGTCGCGCTCAAGGGACCGATCACCACCCCGGTGGGCCGCGGGTTCCAGTCGGTCAACGTGCGGCTGCGCCGGGCGCTCGACCTGTACGCCAATCTGCGGCCGGCCAGGACGCTGCCCGGGGTGCCGAGCCGCTTCTCCGGGGTCGACCTCGTGATCGTGCGCGAGAACACCGAGGGGCTCTACAGCGGCATCGAGCACGAGGTCGTGCCGGGAGTCATCGAGAGTCTCAAGGTGATCACCGAGAAGGCCTCGCTGCGTGTGGCGCAGTTCGCCTTCGACTACGCGCGGTCGCACGGCCGCAAGCGGGTCACCACGGTCCACAAGGCCAACATCCTCAAGCTGGGCGATGGCCTCTTTCTCGACTGTGCGCGGCGCACGGCGGCCGACTTTCCCGAGATCACGCACGACGACCGGATCATCGACAACCTCTGCATGCAGCTGGTCATCCGGCCCGAGACCTACGACATGCTGCTGCTCGAGAATCTCTACGGCGACATCGTCTCGGACCTGTGCGCCGGGCTGGTCGGCGGTCTCGGGGTGGTTCCGGGCGCCAACATCGGCGAGGTCGGCGCCGTCTTCGAAGCGGTGCACGGCAGCGCGCCGGACATCGCCGGTCAGAATCTCGCCAACCCGCTGGCGCTCATGCAGTCCGGCGTCATGATGCTGCGCTACCTCGACCTGCACGAACCGGCGGATCGCATCGACGCGGCCCTCGCCGCGGTGCTCGCCGAACCGCACCTGCGCACCCGGGACCTCGGCGGCGAAGCGTCGACCACCGAGTTCACCGAGGCGGTGGTGCGGGCGCTCGGCTGAGGGCGGGGCCACCGTGGCGCGACGGGAGTCCGGCGAGGACGGCTCGCTGTTCGACGAGCCGGGAGCGGTGCGCGAGGAGCCGGCGCCCGCCGCCGGGGCGCCGCTGGCCGAGCGGATGCGGCCGCGCACGCTCGACGAGGTGGCGGGGCATCCGGCGGTCGTCGGTCCGGACGGGTTTCTGCGCGGCGCCATCGCCGCCGACCGGGTCCCGTCGCTGATCTTCTGGGGGCCGCCGGGCACCGGCAAGACGACGCTGGCGCGGGTCATCGCCGCCTCGACCCGGGCGCGCTTCGTCCCCTTTTCCGCGGTCGTCGCCGGAATCCAGGAGATCAAGCGGGTGATGGCCGACGCCGAGCGGCTGCGCGCCGCCACCGGGCGCCGGACGCTGCTCTTCGTCGACGAGATCCACCGCTTCAACCGGGCCCAGCAGGACGCCTTCCTGCCGTGGGTCGAACGCGGTGACATCGTCCTGGTCGGCGCCACCACGGAGAACCCCTCCTTCGAGCTCAACGCCGCGCTGCTCTCGCGCTGCCGCGTCGTGGTGCTCGAGCCGCTCCGCCCGCTCGACCTCGAGGCTCTCGTGCTGCGGGCGCTCGAGGACGGCGAGCGGGGGCTCGGCCGGCCGCGCGAGTCGCTCGAAGCGGAGGCGCTCGCCTCGCTGGTCCAGCTCGCCTCCGGTGACGCGCGGCGGGCGCTCACCCTGCTCGAAGCCGCGATGGACGACGCTCGCTCGGCGGGGCGGGAGACGGTCGGCGCCGCCGACCTCGAGCGGGTGGCGCAGCGCAAGATCCTGGTCTACGACAAGGCGGGCGAGGAGCACTTCAATCTCATCTCGGCGCTCCACAAGTCGCTGCGCGAGAGCGATCCGGACGCCGGCCTCTACTGGCTCGCGCGCATGCTCGAGGCGGGGGAGGACGGCAACTACGTGGCGCGCCGGCTCGTCCGATTCGCGGTCGAGGACGTCGGACTCGCCGACCCGCGGGCGGTCGAGCAGGCGCTGGCCGGCTGGCAGGCATACGAGCGGCTGGGCAGTCCCGAGGGGGACCTCGCCCTGGCCCAGGTGGCCCTCTATCTGGCGATGGCGCCCAAGAGCGTCTCGGTCTACCGGGCGTGGGGGAAGGTGCGCGAGACGATCGCCCGGCGCCCCGCCGACCCGGTACCCCGGGTGATCCGCAACGCGCCGACCCGGCTGATGAAGGAGACCGGCTACGGCGCCGGTTACGAGTACGCGCCCGACGTGGAAGGGGGGGTCGCCGGCCTCGAATGCCTTCCCGAAGCGCTCGCGGGGACCTCGTTCTGGCAGCCCGGAAGCGCCGGTTTCGAGGCGCGCCTCAGCGAGCGCCTCGCCGCTTTCGCCGAGCGCCGGGCGGCGGCGCGTCGGCGCCGCGACTGACGCCCCGGCTTGAATCCCGGGGTGAAAACCGGGAGACTCCGGGGAGCAGATTCCGCAGGCAGGGCCGCGGCAGGGAGCGCGGCGATTCGGGCCGGCCGCCGGTCGCCGCGCCGCCGGCGCGCCAGCGGCGTCCGAGGGGGATGGGGATGGAACGCAAGCAGGGACTGTCGTTCGCGGACCGGGTGCGAATCCGGCCGAGACCGGAGACCGAGTCGCGCCGTCTCGTCGGCCGGATCGGCGAGATTCACGGCTTCACCATGCCCTCCGAGTCGGGGGTCGAGGTGATCGGCAGCTCGAGCCACGACGTCGCGCTCGGGGTCTATTTCGACGAGCTCAAGGAGGCGCTCTGGTTCGCGCCGGAGCTGCTCGACTTCGTCGACCACGGCGAGGGGACGAAGATCCGCGTGCAGGGCTCCGACGTCGAGTGGGTCAAGACCGAACGCGGCGACTGGCTCCAGCAGCGGCGGCGCATCCCTCTGCGGCGGCGCTTTCTGCACTGGCTGGCGGCGGGCTGACCGCCGACGCGTTCAGCGGGCGGGAGGCAGCGCCTCGAGCTCGCGCAGCACGATCTCCCGGGTCAGCAGCTCGGGGTAGATGTGCGGCTCCCGCCCGGGACGGTAGAGCATGTAGAAGGGGATCCCGTAGCGGCCGTGCCCGGCGAGGAAGTCGGCGATCCGGTCGTCGCGGTTCGTCCAGTCGGCCTTCATCGCCACCACGCCGCGTTCGGCCAGCGCCCCGCGCACCTCGGGCGTTTCGAGGATCAGCCGCTCGTTGACCTTGCAGGTGACGCACCAGTCGGCGGTGATGTCGAGAAAGACCGGCGTCCCGGCCGCCGAGAGCCGCTCCGCCTCGGCGGCGTCCCAGGGGCGCCAGGCGATGCCGCCCGGGTCGCCGGCGACGCTCGAACGCCGGCCTGCGGTCGCGGCGCTGCGGCCGGCGAGCAGAATCGTCCCCGCGGCGGCGACCAGGGCGATGGCGAATCCGATTCGCCGGCGGGGCGAACCGGTCGCGGCGCGCGAGGCCAGCCAGACGAGCAGGGCGACCGTCAGCAGCGCCCCCTCGACGAGCGCCAGCTCCTCCGGGGCGAGCTGGTTCGAGAGCACGTAGAGCAGCCAGACCAGGGCGCCCGCCAGAAGGAAGCCCATGACCCCCTTGAGCGTCTCCATCCAGACGCCGGGACGCGGGAAGTGACGGGCCAGGGCCGGAGCGACGGCGAGCAGCAGGTAGGGGAGCGCCATGCCGACCGCGATCGCGGTGAAGATGGCCAGTACCTGCATCGCCTGCTGCGCCAGGGCGAAGCCGATCGCGGTGCCGAGGAAGGGGGCCGAGCAGGGCGTGGCCATCAGCGTGGCGAAGAGGCCGGAGGCGAAGTGGCCGGCCAGCCCCTCGCGGCTGCTCCCTTCGCCGGCGGCGGCGACCAGCCGGCCGGGCAGCTGGATCTCGAACAGCCCCCAGAGATTGAGGGTGAAGAGCAGGACGACGACGGCGAGGAAGGCGACGAAGCCGGGGCGCTGGAACTGCACCCCCCAGCCGACGGCCGACCCGGCCGCCTTGGCGGCGATGGCGGCTCCGGCGAGCGCCCAGAAGGAGACGAGGATCCCGGCAGCGGTGGCCAGGGCGCCGCCGCGCACGTGGCGCTGCCCCTGGCCGGCCGAGCGGACGAGGCCGAAGACCTTGAGCGAGAGGATCGGCAGGACGCACGGCATGGCGTTGAGGATCAGCCCGCCGAGGACGCCGAGCAGCAGCATGCCGAGCAGGCCGGGAGCCGCGGCCGGCGGCGCCGGCGCGACCGGTTCACCGGTCGTCGCGCCCGGCGCGGCCGCCTCGACGCCGGGCGGGGCGGCGAGGTCGGCGGCGAGGAGTTCGGGATCGATCGCGACGCCTCCGGAGCCGATCGCCACGCTCACCTCCGCCGTGCGCTCGACCGGCGGCAGGCACTGCCGGTCGTCGCACGCCTGGTAGCGCAGCGTGGCCCGCAGCGTCACTTCGCCCGCGGCGTCGGCGGGCACCGGCTGGTCGACGAAGAAGCGGACGCGCCCCTGGTAGACGGCCAGCTCCTCTTCGGCGAAGCCGAAGCGGTACATCTCGGGCTGCGGGTACGCCACCGTCGCCCCCGGCCAACCCGGTGGCGCCTCGATCGTCAGGACGGTCGGGATCAGGTAGTCGAACGTCGGAACGTGCGCCTGCAGGTGCCAGCCCGGTTCGACGTCGGCGATCGCCACCAGCCGGGCGGTGGTCCCGGGAGCGAAGGCCGTCGCTGCGGCGGCGAGGCGCAGCTCGGCCCGCTGGACGCGGGGCATCTGCGCCGCGGCCGCCGTGGCCAGGGCCAGCCCCGCGAACAGGGCGGCGGCGAGCGGACGGCGGGCGGGGCTGGCGCGGCGGTTGGCGGGGGTCACGAGCAGCGCGGCCCCGCTTCGGCGCGCAGCCGGGTCATGGCGCGGCGCGCCTCGGCGAGCAGGGGGCTGCCCGGATGGCGCTGCTCGAAGCTGGCGAGCGCCCCGGCGGCGCCGGCGCACTCGCCGGCGGTTTCGGCGATCCAGAAGGCGAGCAGATCGAGCCGTTCGCCGAGCTCCGGCTCGGCCGACCCGTGCGCCGCCGCGGCGGCGCGCTCGGCCTCGGCCGCCGCCGCACGGGCCCGCGGCAGATCGCCCGCCATGCGCCAGGCGTCGGCGAGGAAGTAGCGCGTCCAGGCGTGCTCGCGCGGCTCGAGCGAGGCGATGGCCAGCAGCCGCTCGAGCAGCGTCGCGGCGCGTTCGCCGTCGTGCCGCTCGTAGAAGGTCACGGCCAGGCGCCGCAGCGCCGCCGTGTCGCCGCCGGCGAGCGTCGTCCTCCAGGTCTCGAGGAGGCGCTCGCGGGTCGCCAGCTCGGCGCGCAGGCGCGCCAGGTACTCGGGCAGGGGCGCGTACCCCTCGACCGTCCCGGCCAGGGCGCCGCTCGGCTCGAGGATCAGCAGCGTCGGCAGCGACCAGGCCTGGTAGCGGTCCGCCAGCTCGGTCCCCCGGCCTCCGTCCTCGACGTCGATGCGCAGCAGGACGAAATCGCGCGCGGCGAGCGCGAACTCCGGCCGCGGGAAGACCTCTCTCTCGAGCGTCTTGCACCAGCCGCACCAGTCGGCGTACGCATCGACGAGAAGCAGCTTGCCGTCCGACCGGGCGGCAGCGAAGGCGGCGTCGACGTCGCGCTGCCAGGGCGCTGTTTCGGCGCCCGCAGCGGCTCCGGCCAGGAGCGCTGTCGCGATCGTGAATACGGCTGCAAGAGGCTGATTTCGCATGGGTTTGCGCACTCCGGAACGGGGCCGCCGCGAGGTCCGGCGATGATACCATGCGCCACCATGCGACTGGCGGCCCGGGTCGGACGGATCCGCGAATCGGCCACTCTGCGCGTCTCGCGCCGAGCGGCGGAGCTGCGCGCCCAGGGGGTCGACGTCATCGATTTCGGCGCCGGAGAGCCCGACTTCGCCTCGCCGGCCGTGGCGGTCGAGGCGGCCCGACGGGCGCTGGCCGATGGCTTCACCAAGTACACCCCCAACGCCGGCATCCCGGCGCTTCGTCGCGCGGTCGCCGAGCGCTACCAGCGCGACTTCGCGGCCCCCTGGACGGCCGCCCAGACGTTGATCGCCGTCGGCGGCAAGGGGGCGCTGTTCGAGACGGCGCTGGCGCTGCTCGAAGAGGGCACCGAAGTGGTCCTCCACACCCCGGCCTGGGTGAGCTTCGCCGAGCAGATCCGCTTCGCCGGCGCGTCGGTCGTCGAGGTGGCGACCGACGGCTCCGACGGCTTCGCCATCCGGGCCGAGCCGCTGCTCGCCGCGCTGACTCCGCGCACCCGGGCCGTGCTGCTCAATTCGCCCTGCAATCCGACCGGCGGCGTGATGGCGCCGGAGGAGGCCGAGCGGCTGGTCGCCGAGTGCGCGCGACGCGGGGTGCTGGTGATATCGGACGAGACCTACGAACGTTTCGTCTACGAAGGCACGCCGTTCTCGCTCGCGTCGCTCGCCGCGCAGTTTCCCGACACGGTGGTGCTGATCGGCTCTTTCTCCAAGACCTACGCGATGACCGGCTGGCGGCTCGGCTACCTCGCCGGTCCGCAGCCGCTGGTCGACGCGGTGGCCTGCATCCAGGGGCACGCGACCTCCAACCCGACCTCGTTCGCCATGGTCGGAGCTCTGGCGGCGCTCGAGCAGGCCGAGCCGGAAGTGCGGGCGATGATCGCCGAGTACCGGGTTCGCCGGGACCTGCTGGTGCCGCGCCTCAACGCCCTGCCGGGTGTCCGCTGTGCCCCTCCGGCGGGCGCCTTTTACGCCTTCCCGGATGTCTCGGGGACCTTCGGGGGGGAGATCGGCGGCTCGCTCGACTTCGCCGAGCGGCTGCTCGAGGAGGAGGCGGTCGCCCTGGTCGCCGGCGAGGCCTTCGGCAGCGACCGCCACGTGCGCATCTCCTTCGCCTGCTCGCGCCAGGCGCTCGACTCCGGCCTCGACCGACTGGCGCGATTCCTCGCCCGCCGCTGAGCCGGCGCGGCGGCGGAGACGGACCCCGCCCGCGTCCGATAGACTGGGCGGCGCTGCCGCTCGCGGCACGCTGCCGCCGCGGCGCCGGCTTCCACCACCCGAAGGGAGATCGATCCATGTCGCACTCTGGTTCCCGGGCGGGATTCCGCCACGCCTCGCTCCTCGCGCTCGGCCTGCTCGCCGCCGGGTCTCCGGCGGCAGTCGCCGAGACGCCGGCCGCCGCGCCCACCGTCGAGGAGGCGACCCGCTTCCTCGCCGGGGCCGAGGCGAAGCTGCTCGACCTCTGGATCGGCCGCGAGCGCGCCGGCTGGGTCCAGTCGACCTACATCACCTACGACACCGAGCTGCTGGCGGCGCGGGCCAACGAGGAGACGATCGCGGCGACGATGCAGCTGGCGCAGCAGGCGACGCGATTCGACGGGCTCGCCCTGCCGGAGGCCGAAGCGCGCAAGATGAAGCTGCTCAAGATGGCGCTCGTCCTGCCCGCCCCGTCCGATCCGGCCCTGCGCGCCGAGCTGACCCGCATCGCCGCCGGAATGGAAGGGACCTACGGGCGCGGTCAGTGGTGCCCGGAAGAGGGCAAGGAGTGTCTCGACATCGGCGCCATCTCGAACATCCTCGCCGCCAGCCGCGACGAGGCGGAGCTGCGCGCCGCCTGGGAGGGCTGGCACGCCATCTCCGCGCAGGGCATGCGCGACGACTATCGGCGCTTCGTCGAGCTCGGCAACGCCGGCGCGCGCGAACTCGGCTTCGCCGACCTCGGTGCCCTCTGGCGGGCCAAGTACGACATGGAGCCGGAAGCCTTCGAGGCGGAGCTCGAGCGACTCTGGCAGCAGGTGCGGCCGCTCTACGAATCGCTGCACTGCTACGTCCGCGCCCGTCTCGCCGAGAAGTACGGCGAGGATCTGGTGCCGGAGGGCGGCGCCATTCCGACCCACCTGCTGGGCAACCTCTGGGCGCAGCAGTGGGGCAACATCTACGACCTGGTCAGGCCGGAGCAGGTGGTCGACCCGGGCTTCGACCTGACCGAGCGGCTGGTCGCCGCGGGCTACGATCCGCAGCGGATGGTGCGCACCGGCGAGGCCTTCTTCACCTCGCTCGGGCTCGAGCCCCTGCCGCCGACCTTCTGGGAGCGCTCGCAGTTCGTCAAGCCGCGCGACCGTGACGTGGTCTGCCACGCCTCGGCCTGGTCGGTCGACCAGGAGAACGACCTGCGCATCAAGATGTGCATCCAGATCAACGAGGAGGATTTCAACACCATCCACCACGAGCTCGGGCACAACTTCTACCAGCGCGCCCACAACACGCGCGACGTGCTCTTCCGCGACGGCGCCAACGACGGCTTCCACGAGGCGCTCGGCGACACCATCGCCCTGTCGGTGACGCCCAAGTACCTGCGGACGATCGGCCTGATCGACGCCGAGCCGCCGGCCGAGGCGGACATCGCCCTGCTGCTGCGCCAGGCGCTCGACAAGGTCGCCTTCCTCCCCTTCGGGCTGGTGATCGACAAGTGGCGCTGGCAGGTCTTCTCCGGTGCCGTGCCGCCGGAGAAGTACAACGAGGCCTGGTGGGCGCTCAAGCGCCAGTACCAGGGGGTCGCGGCGCCGTCAGCGCGCGGCGAGGAGTGGTTCGACGCCGGAGCCAAGTACCACGTGCCCGGCAACACGCCGTACATGCGCTATTTCCTCGCCCACATCCAGCAGTTCCAGTTCCACCGCGCCCTCACCGAGGTGGCGGGAGAGACCGGTCCGCTGCACCGCCGCTCGATCTTCGGCTCGAAGGCGGCCGGCGAGAAGCTCGAGAAGATGATGCTGATGGGTGCCTCGCGGCCGTGGCCGGAGGCGCTCGAGGCGCTGACCGGCAGCCGCGAGATGGACGCCGCCGCGGTGCTCGACTACTTCGCGCCGCTGCAGGAGTGGCTCGACGAGCAGAACCGCGGCCGCACCTGCGGCTGGAACTGAAGCGGGTCGGAAGGAGAACGGACCGGGATGGACGGCGACTCGACCCAGTCCCGCATGCGCGGCCCGGCGGCGGGCGGGAGCCCGTGGTCGGTTCGCGTCGGCGCGCTGGCCGGCATCCCGATCCGCATCCATCTGACCTTCTTCCTGCTGCTGCTCTGGTTCGGCAACGTCTCGCGCGACCAGGGGCAGGGGTTTCTCGGCGGCGTGCTGTTCATGCTGCTGCTGTTCGGCTGCGTCGTCCTGCACGAGCTCGGACACGCCCTGGCGGCACGCCGCTGGGGCGTGGCGACGCACGAGATCGTGCTCTATCCGTTCGGCGGCGTGGCGCGCATCGACCGCATGCCGTCGGGCCGGGCGGAGCTGGTCATCGCGCTCGCCGGCCCGGCGGTCAACCTCGTCCTCGCCGGCCTGCTCACCACCGTCATCGTGCTCTGGCGCAGCCAGGCGCCCGAGAGCGCGCAGGAGATCATCGGCGGCGCGCCGATCGTCTGGCAGCTGCTGTGGGCCAATCTCACCCTCTTCGCATTCAACCTGATCCCGGCCTTTCCGATGGACGGCGGCCGGGTCCTGCGCGCCGCCCTGTCGATCTTCCTCGGCGAGACGCGGGCGACCAACATCGCCGCCGGCGTCGGACAGGCGATCGCTCTGGCCTTCGCGGTACTCGCCTTCCTGCCGCCGCCGATCAAGCCGATTCTGCTGCTCATCGCCTTCTTCGTCTTCGTCGGCGCCGGACAGGAAGCCGCGTTCCAGCGCAGCCGCTCGGCGGTGCGGGGGCTCACGGCGCGCGACGCCATGATCACGCGGTTCGAGACTCTGGCGCCGCAGGATCCGCTCTCGCGCGCCGTCGAGCACCTGCTCGCCTCGCACCAGCAGGACTTCCCGGTGGTCGACTCCTGGGGGAGGGTGGTCGGCGTGCTGCATCGCTCGGCCTTGCTGGCGGCGCTGGCGGCCGACGGCAAGGAGTCCGCCGTGCTCGAGGTGATGGACCGCGAGCCGGCGATCGTGCCGCCCGACCAGCCGCTCGAGCGGGTGCTGCGCCAGCTGCAGGCGCGGCCGATGCAGCCGGTACTGGTGGTGGGAGACGCGGGGCTCGAAGGGGTGATCACCGTCGACAACCTCGCCGAGTTGCTCGAGATCGCCCGCACCCTCGGCAGCACCGCGACCGTCCGCATCCGCAGTTGACCTGCCGCGAGCGCCTCGCGCCCGCGGGCCGTCGTTCATTCGCGCGCGCCGGCCGGCGCGCCCGCTGTCACGGAGGTTTTCCGATGCCGTATCCGAAGCCCCTCGCCGCCCTGCTGCTGCTGCTGGCCGTCGCCGCTCCGGTCGCCGCCGACTCCGCCGCCGCTCCGGCGCCTCCCGAGGCGATCCGCGAGGCGGTGCTCTCGTCGATGGACCGCACCGCCGACCCCTGCAACGACTTCTACCGTTACGCCTGCGGCGGCTGGCTCGACGCCACCGAACTGCCGGCCGATCAGGCGCGCTGGACGCGCAGCTTCTCGACCATCGCGGAGCGCAACCGCGAGCTGGTGCGCGAGCTGCTCGAGGGCGCCGCGGCCGAACCCGGCCCGGCGGGCACCGAGCGACAGCAGATCGGGGACTTCTTCGCCGCCTGCATGGACGAAGCGGCGGTCGAGAGGGCCGGGACGGCGCCCCTGGCGGCCCCCTTCGAGCGCATCGCCTCGATCACCGACGCTCGCGGCCTGATGAGCGTCGCCGGAGCCCTCGGGCGCGATGGCGTCAACGCGCTGCTCGGCGCCGGCCGCGTGCCGGATTTCAAGAATCCGGGCTTTTACCTCTTCTACCTGAGCCAGGGCGGTCTCGGCCTGCCCGATCGCGACTACTACCTGTCGGAGGAGCCCCGCAAGCGGGAGCTGCTCGGCCGGTATCGCGAGCACGTCGCGAGCATGCTCGCCCTGGCCGGCTCGCCGGCCGCGGCGGCCGAGGCGGAGGCGATCGTCGCCTTCGAGACCGGCCTGGCGAAGGCGTCGCGGCCGCGCGCCGAGATGCGCGACCGCGACCGCCTCTACAACAAGCTCGACCGGGACGGTCTCGTGAAGCTGACGCCGGGCCTCCCCTGGGCGGCGTTCTTCGAAGGAGCCGGACACCCGGAGATCGTGTCGATCAACGTGGCGGTGCCGGAGTTCTTCACCGGGCTCGAGCAGCTGGTGGCGGCGACACCGATCGAGACGCTGCGCGCCTACCTGCGCTGGCACGTGGTGCGCGAGCGCGCCGAGCTGCTGCCGGCTGCCTTCGTCGACGCCGACTTCGCCTTCTACGGCCGCGCGCTCTCCGGCCAGGCCGAGATTCAGCCGCGCTGGAAGCGCTGCGTCGACCAGACCGGACGGGCGCTCGGCGAGGCGGTGGGCAAGCTCTGGGTCGAGCGCGAGTTCGCCGGCAACAGCAAGCAGGTGGCCGTCGAGATGATCGAGGACATCGAGAAGGCTTTCGAGGCCAATCTGCCCAATCTCGCCTGGATGGACGACGCGACGCGGGCGCGCGCGGTGGAGAAGGCGCGCAAGGTCACCAACAAGATCGGCTACCCGGACGTCTGGCGGGACTACTCGGCGCTCGCCGTCTCGCGCGGCGACTTCTTCGCCAACGTCGTCGCGGCGGAACGCTTCGAGGCCGACCGGCAGCTGGCGCAGATCGGCCGGCCGGTCGATCGCAACGAATGGCTGATGACGCCGCACACGGTCAACGCCTACTACATGTCGACCGCCAACGAGATCGCCTTCCCGGCCGGAATCCTGCAGCCGCCGTTCTTCCATCGCGACCATCCGGCGGCGATGAACTACGGCGCCATCGGGGCGGTGATGGGGCACGAGCTGACCCATGGATTCGACGACCAGGGGCGCAAGAGCGACGGCGACGGCGTGTTGCGCGAATGGTGGGAGCCCGAGGTGGCGTCCAGATTCGAAGCGGCGGCGGCCTGCGTCGAGCGCCAGTTCTCCTCCTTCGAAGTCGAGCCGGGGGTGAAGGTCGACGGCAAGCTGACGCTGGGCGAGAACATCGCCGACCTCGGCGGGCTCAAGCAGGCCCACGACGCCTACCAGGCCTGGAAGGCGCGCCACGGCGCGCCGCCGCCGTTCGCCGAAGGGTTGACCCACGATCAGCTGCTGTTCGTCAGCTTCGCGCAGGTCTGGTGCACCGAGGCGAGCCCGGAGTTCCTGCGCCGCCAGGTGGTCACCGATTCGCACTCGCCGGGGATGTTCCGCGCCGTCGGCGCGGCGATGAACCTGCCGGCCTTCCGGGAGGCCTTCTCCTGCAAGGCGGGGGACCGCATGGTAGCGGCACCGACCTGCACCGTCTGGTGAGTTCCGGCGCCCCGCTGCCTCCCGGTGGCGGGGCGCTGCGTCAGCCGGCGGCCGGCAGGAGGAGTGACGGGTCTTCGACCGACGGCCGGTTGACCCGTCGCGAGACCGGCCAGGCCTCCATCCGCTCCGTCGGGAAGGGCGCCAGCAGCGCGGCGGGATCGCGCTCGTCGGAGGGCTCGCCGAGCCAGAGCGCGTAGTCGGCCGGGGCGAGAATCACCGGCATGCGGTCGTGCACGGTCGCCGCCAGTTCGTTGGGGGCCGTCGTCACGATGGCGCAGGTGTCGAGCGGCTCGCGAGTGGCCGGGTCGATCCACCGCGACTCGAGGCCGGCGAAGGCGAACAGTTCGCCGCCCCGCAGCCGCAGCAGCCAGGGCTGCTTGCCTCCGGGCGTGGCCTGCCACTCGTAGAAGCCGTCGGCGGGGACGAGGCAGCGGTGGCGCCGGAACGCGGCGCGAAAGCTCGGCTTCTCGGCCACCGACTCGCCGCGCGCATTGATCATCCGGTTGCCGATGGCACTCTCCTTCGCCCAGTGGGGGACCAGCCCCCAGCGCGCCAGCGCGAGCTCGCGCTCCCCGTTCTCGCCTCGGCGGACGATCGGCACCTCCTGTCCCGGCGCCACGTTGTAGCGCGCCGGCAGAGCGGCGACCGGACCGGCCACGGCGGTCTCGACGCCGAAGGAGCTGGCCAGGAGGTCACCGGGGACGGTCAGGGTGTAGCGCCCGCACACGCCCGCTCACTCCGTCGCCGGAGCGCGATGCTCCGAGAAGCGGCCGCCGACCGCGGTGGCGAGAATGACCTCGTCGGGCGCGCCGAAGACCAGCGCCTCGGGCAACTGCTCTGCCGGAATCTCCCGCAGGGCGGGGTGTCCGAGGTCGAGGGCGACGAGGTCGGCCGGAGCGCCGGGGACCAGGCGGCCGCCGGCGAGTCCGAGCGAGGCCGCACCCCCCGCGGTGGCGGCTTCGAGCAGGGTGAGCGCCGGCCGCTCGCCGAGCAGACCGCGGCGTTCGCTGCGCAGGCGTTGGCCGTATTCGAGGCCGCGCAGGTTCTCGAGCATCGAGATGCGCAGGTTCGAGTCGCTGCCGAGCGCCAGGCGGCGCCGGCCGGGAACCTCGGCGAGCGCCGGAATGCCGTCGCCGAGGTTCCCCTCGGTGAGCGGACAGAGGCCGGCCGTCCAGCCGCGGGCGAAGAGGTCGAAGAGACGGTCCGGGTCGGTGTGGGTCAGATGGATGCCGGTGGCGTTGAGCCCGGAGAGGCCGGCGAGCGTCTCGAGGGCGAGCTCGACCGGCGTCCGGCCCCAGGCGGCGACCACCTCCTCGATCTCGCGGCGCTGCTCCTCGAGGTGGATGTGGAGCGGCCACCCTCTCTGCAGCGCCACCCGCGCGAGCTCGACGAGCTCGCCGGGAGCGACCGCGCGAAGGCTGTGGGGGGCGAGCCCGATCGACTCGCGCGCCGGATCGAGCCCCGCCGCCACCCGATCGCAGTGCGCGAGGAAGCACTCGACGGAGACGCCGTCGAAACGCCGCTGGCCTCCGGCGAGCGGTCGGCCGGGGCCGCCGTTGCGGTAGTAGCACTCGAGCAGGACGAGGCGGATGCCCGCCTGTCGCGCCGCGTCGATCACCGCCGCGTCGAGGGCGAAGTCGGCGGCGTCGGCGTCGGCGTGGTGCACGTAGTGGAACTCGCCGACGGTGGTGATGCCGGCGCGACGCATCTCGCGAAACGTGCGCAGCGACAGCCTTGCGAGCGACTCGGGCGTCAGGCCGCCGACCAGCTCGTACATCGCTTCGCGCCAGGTCCAGAAGCTGCCGTGCTCGCGCGGAAAGGTCTCGCCCCGGCCGCGCAGGCCGATCTGGAAGGCGTGCGAATGGACGTCGACGAAGCCGGGGAGCAGCGCCTGGCCGCGCCGGTGCTCGACCCGCGCTCCCGGTGGCGGAGGGCCGACCGACTCGATTCGGCCGGCTGCGTCGACGGCGACGGCGAGCCCGGCCACGAAGGCGGCACCGTCCCACACGAGATCGGCCGAGAGATGGCGCACGCTCACGCGCCCGGACCGCCGCAGAAGCGGGCCACCAGCTGCGCCAGCAGGCGACCGGCGCGCTCCATGTCGGCCTTCGGCATCCATTCGTCGGCGCGGTGGGCGACCCCGATGTCGCCGGGACCCCAGACGACGGCGTCGACGCCGAGAGCCGACAGCGGACCGCCGTCGGTGGCGAAGGGGGCCCCGCGGCTCTCGCGCTGACCGGTGAGGGCCAGCAGCTCGCGGTGGAGCGGACTCGCCTCGGCGGTGAGCAGCGGCTCGCTCCAGCCGAGCGCCTCGACCGTGGCGTCCGGAGCGGCGCCGCGCACGGCGGCCTGGATCCGCGTCCGCAGCGCCGCGACGTCCGAGGCGGGGAGCGGTCGCGTGCCGAGCTCGATCGTGCAGCGGTCCGGCACGACGTTGAGCGCCACGCCGCCGTCGATGCGGGCGAGGTTGAGCGGCACGAACGGCGCTTCGGGGAAGAACTCGCCGAGCTCCGGGCGCTCGGCCTCGAGCTCCCGGCGCAGCGCCGCCAGGGCCGTGACGACCGGCCCCGCCTTCTCGATCGCGTTGACGCCCAGCTGGGGCGTGCCGCTGTGCGCCGGCCGTCCGGCGAGGGCGACGCGCAGCTTGAGGTGCCCCTTGTGCATGCGCACCACGGCGAGCGAGGTCGGCTCGCCGATCACCCAGGCGCGAGGCAGCGGCTCGTCCGCCGGCCAGGTACGGACGAACTCGCGCGCCCCCAGCATGCCGACCTCCTCGTCGAAGGTGAACAGCAGGCCGAGCGGATGGGTGAGGGTCGCCGGGTCGAGGCGTACGGCCAGCGCCGCGGCGAGGGCGACGAAGCCCTTCATGTCGGCGGTCCCGCGGCCGACCCAGCGGTCGCCGCGGTCGGTCAGTCGGAAGGGGTCGCTCGACCAGTCGCTCTCGAGCGCCGGAACGCAATCGGTGTGTCCGCACAGGACCAGCCCGCGGCGGTCGGCCGGATCGACCGGCGGACCGAGGCGGGCCCACAGGTTCGCCTTGCGGCCGTCGGGCGAGCGGAGGATTCGCAGGTCGACTCCCCGCCGGTCGAGCACGCCGGCGAGCCGCTCGATCGCCGGCAGGTTGCTCGCCGAGCTGGTGGTGTCGAGCGCCACCAGCCGCGAGTAGAGGTCGAGCGCCAGGGGATCGATCACCGGAGGAATCTACCCGATGGGTGTGAGAGGAGCCATACCGCCCGGCCTGTCAGGAAGCTATCGTCGGCTCCGTTTCCCGAACCAGGAGGAGTTCTCGCATGGCGATCGTCCGCAGGCCCGTTTGCGCCGCCGTCCTGGCGTTTCTCTGCGCCGCCGTGGCGGGAGCTCAGCGTCCGCATCCGATCCTCTTCGTCACCCAGACGCCGATGCCGTCGGACTTCACCACCATCGCCTCGGTCTTCGGCAATCACTCGGGGTCGATCCAGAGCGCCCCTCGCGGCGGCGACCTGTGGATCCTCTACCCGGACGGCAGCCGCCGCAACCTCACCGCCGAGGCCGGGTTCGGCGTGGCGACGGGCTTCCAGGGGGCGACGTCGATCGCGGTGCGCGAACCGTCGGTGCACTTTTCGGGAGACAAGGCGGTCTTCTCGATGGTGATCGGCTCGCCCACCGAGCGCTACCAGTGGGGGACCTGGTTCTGGCAGCTCTACGAGGTCACCGGCCTCGGGGTCGGCGAGACGGCGGTGATCACGCCGGTCGCCAACCAGCCGGCCGGCGCGAACAATGTCAGTCCGATCTACCTGTCGGATGGCCGGATTCTCTTCTCGTCGGACCGGCCGCGCGGAGGCGCCGCCCACCTCTATCCCCAGCTCGACGAGTACGAGGAGGCGCCGACGGTTTCGGGGCTCTGGGCGCTCGAGCCGGCGAGCGGCCGCCTGGAGCTGCTCGACCACGCTCCCTCGGGGGATTTCAAGCCGATTCTCGACTCGTTCGGCCGCGTCGTTTTCACCCGCTGGGACCATCTGCAGCGCGACCAGCAGGCGGACGCCGACCACGAGGACGAACAGAACGGCGACCCGCCGACCTACGGCACGTTCGACTGGTCGAGTGAGCGGGCGAATTCCGTGCCGCTCGCGACCCGGGTCGAGGTCTTCCCCGAGCCGCGTCCGTCGCGCACCGACATCCTGCTGCCGCACGAGCAGGGGCACACCTTCAACCACTTCTTCCCCTGGATGATGCGTCAGGACGGCAGCGGCCTCGAGACGCTCAATCACGTGGGCCGGCACGAACTGCACACCTACTTCGACCGCGCCTTCAACAACGACCCGAACCTCGAGGAGTTCATCTGCGGCGACAACTCCTGCGGGCGGACGAACCCCGTGGATCTGTTCAACTTCCTGCAGATCCGGGAGAGCCCGCTCACCGCCGGGCGCTACCTCGGCGTCGACGCGCCGGAGTTCTACACCCACGCCGCCGGCCAGGTGCTGCGCCTCGACGCGCCGCCGTCGCTCGCCGCGGATGCGATGGTCGTCACCCAGGTCACGCATCCGCTGACCGGCAGCCCGGACGACACGCCCGGCGCCTGCCACTCCGGCTTCTACCGGGGGCCGCTCCTGCTGTCGGACGGCGCCTGGATCGCCGCGCACGCCGGCGAGCGCTCGGCCGGGGTGCCGGAGACCCGCCAGGCGGCCAACGACGGCACGCGCGCCGCGCCGGTGGCGCGCTACCGGTTTCGCCTGCGCGAGCTGGTGGCCGCGGGAAGTCCGTGCAGCGGCTACCGGAGGTACGGCGCCGCGATCACCGGCGCGCCGATCACCAAGACGCTCTGGTTCTGGGACCCGGACGTGCGCGTCGACTACGTGAGCGTCGAGATGTGGGAGCTCGACGCGGTCGAGGTGCGCTCCCGGCCGGTACCGCCGGCCGGGGCCGATCCGCTGCCGGCTCCCGAAGCGGCGGTCTTCGCCGAACGGGGGGTCGACGTCGGCGCCTTCCGCCAGCGGCTGGCCGATACCGGCCGCGCCCTGGTGGTCAGCCGCGACGTCACGACCCGCGACGCCGCCGATCGCCAGCAGCCGTTCAATCTCTCGGTTCCCGGCGGCGTCGCCACAGTCCCGGAGGCGGGAACGGTCTACGACATCGAGTACCAGCAGTTCTTCCAGGGGGACCTGCTGCGCGGCACCGGCGGCACGGCCGAGCCGCGGCCGGGCAGGCGGGTCCTCGCACGGGTGATGCACGATCCGGCGGTGGTCAACCCGCCGCTCGATCCACAGGACCCTCCGGGCAGCGCGGAGATCGCCAGCGACGGCTCGGTCGCCGCCTTCGTGCCGGCTCACCGGGCGATGACCTGGCAGCTCACCGACGGCGACGGAACCCCGGTGGTGCGCGAGCGCTACTGGCTGACCTTCCGGGCCGGCGAGGTGCGCGTCTGCGCCTCCTGCCACGGGCTCAACTCGGCCGACCAGACGGGGGCCCCCGAGCCGCAGAACCAGCCCGAGGCGTTGCGCGCCCTGCTCACCTGGTGGCAGGCCAACGAGATCTTCCGCTCCGGCTTCGAGCTCGGCACCACCGCCGCCTGGTCGCTCGTCGAACCCTGA
>CAYYIK010000043.1:0-24951 GCA_964471955.1 uncultured Thermoanaerobaculia bacterium
CTGGCCCGCCGCCGACCTGCCGCTGCTCCCCCGCCTCGCCGCGGTCCTCGAGCGCCACCGGCGCTGAGCCGCGGTCGCGCGCCGGCGCGCCGCTCGAAGCCTGCGCCAACTCGTGGATTCGACGAGACTTCATCGACCGGACGTCCGATGTCGACACCAGCGGAGCACGGCACTTCCCGCCTCCCCCCGAAGTGCTACCATCGGGGGTGTCCGGAGTCGGCAGTTCGCCGGCCCCGCCTTCCGCCGGACGAGGTGCGCCCCATGACGGCTCGGTTCCGTACCCGCGCGCTGCTCCTGCTGATCTTCGCTGTTCCTTCGACGTCGATCCGCCCGACCGAAAGGATGCGGCCATGAATCGCCCGATCTTCCGTCTTGCGGTGCTGCTCGCCCTCGCTCCCGCTGCCGCCTCGGCCTCCGGGGTGGCCCATCGCGTGGCCGATCTGCGCACCCAGCCGAATGGCACCTGGTACGTCACGTCCACCGGGTTCGGCCGGGCGGGGGGCAAGGCGCTGCTCGG
The DNA here is from genome assembly GCA_964471955.1 of uncultured Thermoanaerobaculia bacterium. Classification (GTDB taxonomy): domain Bacteria; phylum Acidobacteriota; class Thermoanaerobaculia; order Multivoradales; family JAGPDF01; genus JACTMI01. The sequence continues at coordinate 518 of CAYYIK010000043.1, forward strand.
CTTCGACCTGCCCGGATTCGGCAGCGAGCCCTGGGTGTCGAACGGCACGGTCTCCGGCACCCGCCTGCTGCGCAACATCGCGCCCGGCTCGGACGACGCGGCGCCGCGCCTGCTCGGCGAGGTCGCCGGCGGCCGCTCGCTGTTCGCCGCGTCGAGCATCGAAGCCGGCAACGAACTCTGGGTGACCGACGGCACGACCGCCGGCACCGAGTTGCTCCACGAGATCGTTCCCGGCGTCGACGGCGCGCGGATCTGGCGCCTCGGACCGCTCGGCGACGAGCAGCTGCTGGCGGTCGTCCATCAGGCGGACAGCCTCGAGATCTGGAGGAGCGACGGCACGCCGGAGGGCACGACGCTGGTGCGCAAGCTCCAGAATCCGGTCGGCATGTTCGAGCCGATCGGCATGCCGCCGGATTCGGCCGAGCTCGACGGCCGCCTCTACTTCACCGCCGGCGACGCCGCCACCGGCCTCGAGCTCTGGGTGAGCGACGGCACCGACGGCGGCACCTACCGGGTCGCGGATCTCGTCCCGGGGACCGAAAGCTCGTGGCCGAACCGGTTCGTCGGCGATGGCGAGCGCATCGGCTTCACCGCCAACCTCGGCGCCCCGAGTTGGGATAGCGCCGCCTGGATCCTCGACGGATCCTCGCCCCAGCCGCGACGGATCCAACTGCCGGTCCCGGTTCAGAACTCCTACGTGGCGGGGCACGTCCCCGGCGGACTGATCGTCCTGTCGCGCACCGGGGCGACCGACGTCCGGCTCTGGTTCAGCGACGGATCGCCGGACGGCGCCGTCGAACTGCGGGATGTCGTCGACTCCGGGCTCGATCTGATCCACTTCGTTCAGGTCGGAAGTCGCGTGCTCTTCCCCGAGGCGACCGCCGCGACGGGCACGGAGCCGTGGGTCACCGACGGGACTCCGGCCGGCACCGTGATGCTGCGCGATGTCGTCGCCGGAAGCGAGAGCTCCTGGCCCTCGCGAGGGGTCGCCGGTCACGACGGCACCTACTTCTGCGCCGAGGCGGAGCAGGCGCTCTGGAAGACGGACGGCACTCCCGCGGGGACCGCGCTGGTGGCGAACCCCGCCGCCGGCTGCGAGTACCTGCAGGGCAGCTCCGCGCTCGCGGGCGTCACGGTGCTCGATATCTGCCGCTGGTACTACGTGCCGCCGCACGACGAGGAGGAGCGCTGCGAGACGTACCGGACGAACGGCGCCGCGGCCGGGACGTACCGGCTGCTGGCTCCGGTCGAGCGATCCGCGTCGCTGCCGCAAAGCCTGACCGCACGCGCGGGCGGACTGGTCTTCGCGGCGAGGAGGGACGTCGCCGGCCCGCCCTGGGACGGGCTCTACGGATTCGCCTCGGACGGCAGCGCCGCGGGGACGGTCGAGCTGACGCTCGCGGGCGGAGTGCCGGTCGACATCAGCGGCGCGATCGAGGCGCTGCCGGACGGTTCCATTCTCCTGAGCGATTTCGACGGCACCTTCGGACGCCTGTCGCGCGTCGACGGTTCCGAGATCGTGCCGCTCGCCAGTTGGGAGCAGGAGTCGGTCGGCTGGCTGCGGGCCTCCGGCGCTCTCGCCTACTTCTCGACCTGGGAGCCGAGCGCGGGTCTGGAGCTCTGGGCGAGCGACGGCACCGCGCTCGGGACGGACCTCGTGCGCGATGCCGAGCCGGGCGCCGAAGGGAGCTTCCCGGAGTGGCTCACCGACGTCGGCGGCACCCTCGTCTTCGCGGCGACCACCACCGCGCTCGGCACCGAGCTCTGGACCAGCGACGGCACCTTCGGCGGCACCGTGGCCCATGACCTCGCTCCCGGTCCCGAGTCGGCCTGGGACGGCCTCTGGTGGCCGCGGCCGTTCCGGCCGGAGCTCGCCCGGGTCGCGGTGTCGGACCTCACCGGATTCTGGGTCGTCGATCTCGCCGCGGACGAGCGGACGCTGCTGAGGCCCACCCCCGAGGACGAGCTCGGGGTCTCCGACGCCACCACCGTCGGCACGGGGGACGCGACCCGCCTGCTCTACTGGGCCTGGGAGGAAGGGGAGGGGTGCGTCCTGCGCTCGAGCGACGGCACGCCGGACGACGTCGAGATCCTCCCCGACGTCGCGCCGACCGGCAATCCGGAAGATCCCGTCGCCTTCTGCGGGGAGCAGGTGGTCTCGGCGGGAGCGGTCGTCTACTTCACCTCGTGCGCCGCAGCGACCGGCTGCGAGCTCTGGTCGACCGACGGCACGCCGGGCGGGTCGGCGCTCCTTGCGGATCTCGAGCCGGGGCCGGCGTCGTCGGCTCCGCGCGGCCTCACGGTCGTCGGCGATCGCCTCTACTTCGCGGCCTGCCGCCAGGCGACCGGCTGCGAGCCCTGGATCAGCGACTTCACCGCGGCGGGGACACACCCGCTCGCCGACATCGCGCCGGGTCCGGCGTCGAGCGACCCGGTCTCGTTCACGCGCTCGGATCCGTACGTCTACTTCGCCGCGGACGACGGCACCGGCAGCGAGCTCTGGGCGGTGCCGATCGAGCTCTTCTACGACGGCTTCCAGACCGGCGACACCTCGCGCTGGTTCGTGCCCTGAGCGGGCGGGCGGCCGTCCCGCTCAGGGCACGGCGGTCGACCCGTAGCCGAAGTCACCGCTCTCGAAGCTGTCGGCGACCGGCGGCGCGCTCAGGCGGAGTCGCGCTCCTCGAAGGCCACCTCGGCGGCGAGCTCGAGGGCGAAGCGGCCGCGGCGCACCGGCACCAGGCGCACCTCCGGGCAGCGCTCCTCGAGCCGCCGGCGCAGCAGGGTCAGGCGGCTCTCGAGATTGTCCCGGTAACCCGGCAGGCCGAGGGTCGGGTCGAGGCGCAGCTCCCGGTTGCTGAACTCGCGCTGGCCCGTGGCGGCGTGCTGGAGCAGCAGTTTGCGCAGGATCCGCGCCGGCACGTTGCGGATCAGGTACTCGCCGTCGAGGAAGATGCAGTCGCCGTTGCGGTAGTAGACGAAGTTGCGCCGCGCCGGGCCGCGGGCGGGTGCCGGCGCGGCGGCGGCCGCGGCGCCGGCGGCCGGAGTCGCCTCGACGCCCCGCATGCGCTCGATCGCCAGCGCGATCTGGTTGCCGACGATCTGCAGAAAGGCTTCGTCCCACTCGTCGAAGGCGAGCGGGTCCGGGCTCTCGACGGCCAGCACGCCGACCAGCGCGTCTCCGGCCAGCAGCGGCAGGGCGAGCGCCGCCTGGGCGTCGGCGAGGCCGGGCAGCGGCATCTCCGGGCAGAGTCGCTCGCCGTCGAGGCCGCGCGCGAACTGGCCGCGAATGGCGCGGCCGTAGCGCAGGTCGTCGGCGAGGCCGGCGACCCGCATCATGCGGCGCCGCTCGGCGACCGTGCCGACCAGCCCCGCGCCGAACGGAATGGCGCCGCCGCCCGGCGCGTCGCCGTAGCCCCGGGTGCCGAGCGCCACCAGCCGGCCGTCGCCGCCGTCCGGGACGAACAGCATCGAGTGGGCGAAGCCGAAGACTTCCTCGAGCGCCGTGAGCGTCTCGTCGGTGAGCCGCGCCAGGTCGGGCGCGCGGGCGATGCGCTCCGAGACGCACTGCAGGCCGCGCAGCTCGGTGAGCGGCCCATCGGGCAGCTTCTCCGGGACGCCGGCGGCCGCGCCTGCCGCCTCGGGCAGCAGCATCCCGTCGAGCCGCTCGATGCCGATCACTTCGCAGACGTCCGCCGAGAGCAGGCGGAAGATCCCCGCCATGCCGGTGTGGCTGGCGATCACCTGGATGCGCGCCGCCATGCCGTCGAACAGCGTTCCCGTGGTCTCCGAACGAAGGTAGCGCAGCTCGAGCCGCCAGTGCTCGAAGTCGCGCGGATCCTGCACGACCGCGACCACGTGCGGGTTCTCCCCGATGTTGCGGCGCGTCTTGTTGAAGAACTGGCAGGAGAGCGCCACGTGGCGGGGGTCGACGTGGAAGACCTGCGAGACGTAGGTGACGTTGGGTTCGCCGTCGCGGCCGCAGGTGGCGACGAAGGCGGGCGTGATGCCCTGGAAGCAGGCGACGAGCTCCTCGAGGCGAACGCTCATGCGGTCGCCCCGGAGCCGGCGAGCGGCTCGCCGGCGCGCGGCCCGGGAGTCTGTTCGAACAGCGACTCGACGCGCAGCCGGACCACGTCGGCGGGCCAGATGGCGAGCCGGTGGAGCACCCGCGGCGGGTAGCCGATGGCGCCGAAGTCGCGTACCAGCTCCTCCCGGTAGCGTCCCATCGCCTCCCGGTCGGCCGCGCCGGCCTCCCGGACCTCGAGCACCTGCCCCTTGATCTGCACCGACCGGTGGTCGGCGGGGCGCGCCGCCACCACGGCGATGCGCCCGTTGTCGCGCAGATTGGCGAGCGTGCGCTCGCTCCAGGCGCGGGGGAGGAAGAGCGCCAGCTCCCGCCCCCCGGCCTCGACGCGCAGCCCGAAGCCGCGCGCCCCTTCGGGCAGCAGCCGGCGGTCGCGCGTACCGACGAGCACGGAGACACCTGATTCGAGAAACTCCTGAAGCTCCTGCTCGATCATCCCGGTGGATTCCCGCCGGGATTCTATCGCCGCGCTCCGCGGGGGTCCGCCGTGGCGGCCCCGCTGCGGAGCGCGGCGGGGCCGCGCCTCAGTGGGCCGGCATGGGGGGGACCGGATCCGGTACCCGGTTGGAGACCGGCGGCACGCTGCGCAGGTAGGCGAAGATCGCGCCGAGGTCCTCGTCGGTCATCTCGGCGTAGTTGAACCAGGGCATCGGCGGCAGGATCTGCCGGCCGCGTCCGAGGTGGCGGCCGGAGCGCAGCGTGTCGATGAAGTCCTGCTCGCTCCAGGTGCCGGTACCGGTCTCGGCGTCCGGCGTCAGGTTGGCGGTGAAGCTCACCCCCCAGGGGCCGGCCCAGGCGGTGTTGGTCACCGCGACGGTGACCCCCCAGGGCCCTTCGGGAAGCGCCGGGGACGGCGGCATCACCAGCTGCTGCGGGTGCCCCGAGAGGAGCCGGCTGCGGTCGGGCTCGGGGCCGTTCGGGCCGAGTTTGAGCGGAGTATGGCAGTCGTTGCAGCCGCCCACGGTGACCAGGTAGGCGCCGCGCTCGACCCGCGGGTCGGCGGCGGCCGCCGGAGCAGCCTTCGCCGCCCCGGTGGGGGCGTCGGGAGCGGGCTCGGCGGCGGGGGAGGACTGCGAAGCAAGGGCCAGCCCCAGGGTCAGGGCGGCGAGGGAGCGGAGTCTCATGGGTGACTCTCCTTCGGATAGGTCGCGGCGACCGCGACGAGTTCGGACTGCGCAGGTGCCGGCCGGGCCCTGCCCGGGCCGGCGAGGATCCACTGAGTGAGGAGCGCCGCCGCCGCGTCGTCGATCCGGCGCGTTCCGAACGGCGGCATCTGAAGCAGCGGGTCGCGCGATCCGACGCGCCGCAGCAGCAGGCTTCCGGCCGGGTCGCCCGCCGCGGCGACCGTCGCCGGGGGCGATCCGGCCGGGCGAAAGTGCGCCGCGCGGCCGACGGCCGTCTCCAGGGCCTCGGGGGTGCCGTCGGCCCGTACCGCGAAGGAGAGGCCGAGCTGCGCCAGCGGCCCGCGCGCGTTGTGACAGGAGGAGCAGTTGCCGTGCAGGTAGCCGAGGGCGGCGCGCTCGAGAGGCGAGGCGGCGCGCACCCGCGGCGGGTGGGCGGCGATCGGCGCGGGCAGGCCGACGACGAGGCCGCGCGCCACCAGCTGGTCGAGATCGACGGCCCCGGGCGGCGGCACGGCCGCGTGCGGCGCGCCGGGGTCCCGATCGGCCGACAGTTGCAGTGCCGAGAAGCCGAGTACCGTGGCCGGATGCCCGCCGTGGCAGGCGCGGCAGTCCGCGGTCCCCGGCACGTCGTAGGCCACGCCCGCCGCGCTCTCGACCACGCCCCGCGCACCGCGCGGCGGGGCGAGGGGCGCCGTCGAACCGTCGGCGCTCCAGAGATAGGTCGCATAGAGCCAGCTGCCGTCGGCGAGCCGCTCCATGTAGCGGGTTTCGACCGGTCGGCCGAAGGAGAACTCCTTCCACAGCCGGGTGCCGACGGGAAAGTCCCAGACGTCGGGGTCGGCGGCGTCGATGGCCGCGCCGGGGGGGAGCCGGATCCAGCGCCGCTTGGCGGCGCCGTCGGTCCACAGGGGGTACTGCGGCGCGAAGGCGAGCACGGAGGGGTCGAGGGTGCGGGTGGCGAAGTCGGCGTAGAGGCCGGTCGCCGCCAGCGTCGACGGGGCTCCGGCCGCCCGGGCGGCGACGGCGCCGGGCGCGACGAGCAGGACGAGGGCGAGAAGGGTCCGGTACATGGCTGCGGGTCGGCCGTCGGAGAGGTTCTCTTCGGGCTGCCGTGACGATCTACGCTCCCGGCGGGCCGGGGATTCGCGGCGCGGGGTGAAAAGGATCTTCCGCGGATGCTGAGACTTCCTTAAGCGGCGCGGCGCGGCGGCTGCTTGCCGCGGCGCAAGCTTCCGGGGCGGCCGAGGAGTAGGCTGGCGCGGCATGTTCGGACGGACCGGCTGGCTGCCGCGCTGCCTCGTGATCGCCCTGGCCTTCGGCGGCTTCGTGCCGACCGCGGGCGAGGTCGTCGCCGCGCTCGGGCCGTCCGGCGGGTGCGGCTGCGCCGCGGCCGCCGCCTGTCCGATGGCCGCCGCCGGCGGCGGCTGCACGGCGGGCTGCCGGCACGGCGCCGGTCGCCCCGACGGTCTCAACGCCGACTGCGGCTGCCGCCACCCGGCGCCGCTCGGCGCGGTCGCCGGCTCCGAGATGCCGGCGCTGCCCGGCCGGGGGTGCGCCCTCGACCGGCCGGCCGCGGGCGAGCTCGCCGCCGGCCGGCTGGCGGAACACCCGAGCGGGCGCCGCGCGCCGCCCGACCTGCCACCGCCGCGCCCGCAACCTCTCGTCGCCTGATCTGCCGCCCCGACGCGCTGCCGCTCCGGCGGGCGCGCGTCCCCGCGCGACATCGAGCCGCGTTCCGCCGCCACGCCTCCTTCACGGGCGCCGGCGACCGGACGACCGAATGCCGTTTTCCGGATCGAGAGAGGTTCCCATGCCGTTCCTGCACCCGAAGTCCGTCCTCCGCCGTTGCACCCTCACCCTGACCCTCGGCCTCGCCCTGGCCGCAGGCGCCCTCGCCGGCGAGTCCGCCCCGTCGCTTGCCGGGCGGGTCGTCGACCGCGGCGGCGATCCGGTGCCCGCCGCCGTCGTGCAGCTGCGCTGCGCCGGGGAAGCCACCGCGACCGAGCTGGTCGCCGACCGGCTCGGCCGCTTCCGCACCGAACTGCCCGCCGGCTGCGCCCCCGAACTGGCGGCGAGGCTCGCCGGAGAGCGGGGGGATGCCCCGTTCGTCGCCGTCGACCCGGCGCGCGATCTCGAGCTCACGCTCGACGTCGACCTGTTCCGCGACCGCATCGAAGTGCAGGCGACCGCGGTGAGCGACAGCGTCGGCTCGCGCGAGGTGCGCGAAAGCTTCGCCCTCGACGCCGGCGAGGCGGCCGCCCGGGTGCCGGGGGTCAGCCGCCTGCGCAAGGGGGGGATCGCCGCCGACCTGGTCGTGCGCGGCCTGCACGGCAACGACGTGACGGTCCTGGTCGACGGTCACCGCCTCCACGGTGCCTGCCCGAATCGCATGGATCCGCCGGCCTTCCACGTCGACTTCGCCGAGATCGAGCGCATCGACGTCGCCAAGAGCCCGGCCGATTCGCCCGGCGGCGGCGCCCTCGCCTCGACGGTGCACATCGTCACCCGACGCCCCGAGCCGGGGCTGCACGTCGACGCCCAGGCGACCGCGGGGGCCTTCGGCTACCTGGCGCCCTCGGCCGGCGTCAGCTGGGCCGACGCGAACTGGAGCGCCCGCGCCGGCTGGGCGATGCGGCGCGGCGACATCTACGAGGACGGCGACGGCCAGCTCTTCACCGCCGCCCTGCCGGCCGGTTCGCCGGCGGCCTACCGCGACGCGGCCCACTCGGAGAGGGCGTTCGACATCGGCACCTCGTGGATCGGCCTGGCGCTGACGCCGACCGCCGGCCAGCGCTTCGAGCTCGACGCCACGCGCCAACGCTCCGAGGCGCAGCTCTACCCCTACCTGCGGATGGACGCCAGCCGCGACGACGCCGACCGGGCCCGCCTCGGCTGGAGCCTCGAGCGGGCCGCCGGGCGGCTGCGCCGCGTCGAGGCCGCCGTCTCGCGCACCGCGGTGCGCCACGACATGGACGATCGCCTGCGCCTCTCCTCCGGCATGTCGCCGTTCGGCTGGTCGATGCGCAGCGAGGCCGAGTCGGAGACGATCGACGAGCGGCTGGTGGTCGAGCTGGCCGGCGGCTGGTCGGCGGGTGTCGAAGGCTGGCAGCGTGACTGGTCGGTGGACACGGCGATGGCGATGATGGGGCAGCTGCGGGTGCAGCCGACGCTGCCCGATACCGAGCTCGACGGCACGGCGGCCTGGGTCCGCCTGGCGCGGCCGCTCGCCGACCGGGTGACCCTGCGCGGCGCGGCGCGCTTCGAGCGCGTCGAAACGGGAGCCCGCGCCGGGGCGGCCGAGCGGGCGCTCTGGGCGGCCTACCACCCGGGCAGCGTCGGCGACGGCGCGGTCACCCGCCGCGACGACGAGGGGAGCGGCCAGCTGGGACTCTCCTGGCAGCCGACCGCGGCCTGGGAGCTGACCGCCGGCCTGGCGCGCGGCGTGCGCTCCCCCGACCCGCAGGAGCGCTACACGGCGCTGCGCCGCGCCGACGCCGACTGGGTCGGCAACCCCGCTCTCGACCCGGCGATCAACGACCAGCTCGACCTCGGCCTGCGCTGGAGCGGCGAGCGCGTCTCGCTCGACGTCGACGCCTTCGCCTCGCGCCTCGGCGACGCGATCACGGTGGTCGAGACGGCGCGCGCCGCGATGCAGCCCGGCGTGATGAACAGCCGCGCCCGCTCCTGGGTCAATCACGACACGCGCCTCTGGGGCGCCGAGGGGACGGCGCGCTGGATCCTCGGGCGGCGGACGACTCTGGTCGCCTCGGCCGCCTGGGTCGACGGCGAGCGCGACCTCGATCCGGCGCGCGGCATCGTCGACCGCGACCCGGCCGAGTTGCCGCCGCTCTCGGGCCGGCTGGCGCTGCGCTACGACCCGGGCCCCTGGTTCGTCGAGGTCGAGCAGTCGGCGGCGGCGCGCCAGGACCAGGTCGACACCGGGCTGGGCGAGACCCCCACCCCCGGCTGGTCGATCACCGACCTGCGCGCCGGCTGGCAGCGCGGCCGTCTCGCGCTGACCGCCGGGGTGACCAACCTCTTCGATCGCGCCTACCGGGAGCACCTCTCCTACCAGCGCGACCCGTTCCGCGCCGGCTCCCCGGTGGCCGAGCCGGGGCGCGGCTTCGTCCTGGGGGTGCGCCTGCGCACCTGAGACCGACGCGGGCCGGCGGTTCCGTGCGCTAACCTCGCGGGCGTGCGGCGTGCCGATCGACTGTTCAAGCTGCTGCTCGAGCTGCGGCGGGGGAGGGTGGTGACGGCGCGCGAACTGGCGCGGCGGCTCGAGGTTTCGGAGCGGACGGTCTATCGCGACGTCGCGGATCTGTCGGCGTCCGGGGTGCCGATCGCGGGGGAGGCCGGGGTCGGCTACCGGCTGACCGGCTTCGAGCTGCCGCCGCTGATGTTCGACCGCGAGGAGGTCGAGGCGCTGGTGCTCGGCGCGCGCACCGCCGAAGCGTGGGGGGACTCCGTGCTCGCCGGCGCGGCGCGCTCGGCACTCGCCAAGATCGAGGCGGTCCTGCCGCGCGGCCGCGAGCGGCTGGTCGAGGAGACCCGCCTCTACGTGCCGGCGCGCGACGAGCCGCGCGGCGAGCGGCTGCCCCTCGGCGATCTGCGCCGCGCCATCCGCGAGCGGCGCAAGGTGCGGCTCGACTATCGCGACGAAACCGGCACGGCGAGCGAGCGCACGGTGCGCCCGCTCGCCCTCGCCTTCCATCCGCCGGTCTGGCTGCTGGTCGGCTGGTGCGAACTGCGCACCGCCTTCCGCAACTTCCGCCTCGACCGGATGGTCGCGGCCCGGATCGGCGACGAGGCGTTCGTCGACGAGCCCGGCCGCACGCTCGCCGACTACCTGCAGCAGGTCGCAGCGGAGATCGCCGCCTGGCGGGCGCGCGAGCGCCAGGCCGGCGGCGGCGTTCCTCAGTCCTCGCCGTAGGGCATCGGCGGCACCTTGCCGGCGAGGCGCGCATAGACCGCCAGCGCGCCGCGGTGGTGGCCGCAGTGGTCGACCACCGCCCGGACCGCGTAGAGGCGGGGGCGTCCCGGCACGATCGGGTTGTCGGCGATCGTCTCGCAGAGCTTCGCTTCGGGCATCGCGGCGATCTCGGCGCGCAGCCGCTCCCAGGCTTCGCCGAGCCAGCGGCGGGCCTCGGTCAGCGAAGTCACCGCGTCGGTGGCCGCCGCCTGCTTCTCGAAGTCGAGGTCCCAGCGGTCGTGCAGCGACCCCTCGCGGAACCAGTCGATCACCTGCGCGGCGTGGGCGACCTGGCTGGCGACGGTCATCGTCTCGGGGGTGGCGCGAAAGCCCGAATCGGCCTCCTCGAAAACGCTCGTGGTGCGGTCGAAGAAGCGGCGGGTGGCGGCGATCTCGCCGAGCGCTTCGGCGCGCCAGTCGAGGGTCGGGGCGGCGGTGGTTGCGGACATGGACTCTCTCCTCCGGTCATCGGCGGCAGCAGCGCCGCGTCGATCGGGAGCCTGGCGCCCCCCTCCTGACAGCGTGGCTTCAGCAGAGTCGCCGGCGGCTTGACGATTTTCGAGTTTTCGAGTACTCTAAATTTCGAATTCGATAGCCCGCCAACCCGCATCCGACCGGCGGGCCGGCGAAAGTCGCGGGTGACCATGACCGACCCCCTCCTCTCCCTCCTGCTCGGCGCCCTCGTGCTGGCGGCGGCGATCGTCCTGTTCTGGCCGGTGCGCGGGCTCGCCTGGCGCTGGGCGCGCGGCCGCCAGGCGGCCGACCGTGTGCGCGTCGAGGACGCATTGAAGCATCTGTGGGACGGCGAGTACCGCCGGCAGCCGTCGACGCTCCCGAGCCTCGCCGGCACGCTCGGCCTTTCGGGTCGCGCCGCCGCCGAGCTGGTCGAGCGGCTCGAGCGGCTCGAGCTGGTCGCCCTCGACGCCGAGGGGCTGCGCCTGACCGACGCCGGCCGCCGCGAGGCGCTGCGCGTGGTGCGCATCCACCGGCTCTGGGAGCGCTACCTCGCCGACGAGACCGGGCTCGATGCCGCGAAGTGGCATGCCGAGGCCGAGCGGCTCGAGCACCGGACCAGCGCCGAGCAGGCCGACCGGCTCGAGGCCGCCCTCGGCTTCCCGCGCTTCGACCCGCACGGCGACCCGATCCCGATGACCGACGGTGAGCTTCCGCCGGCGCACGGCGTGCCACTCACCGCGCTCACCCCGGGCGAGGTCGCCGAGATCGTCCACGTCGAGGACGAGCCCGAGGCGGTCTTCGCCCAGATCGCCGCGGCCGGGCTCGCCCCCGGCACCCGCGTGCGGCTGCTCGAGAGCTCGCCCGGGCGGCTGCGCGTCGCCGCCGACGTCGAAGAGGTCGTGCTGGCGCCGGTGGTCGCCGCCAACCTGACCGTGCTGCGGCTCGAAGCGGAGGCCGATCGCCGGCCGGCGGTGCCGCTCTCCGCGCTCGCGCCCGGCGAGAGCGCCGAGGTGGTCGGCATCGCGCCGGCCTGCCGTGGCGCCCAGCGCCGCCGGCTGTTCGATCTCGGCGTCGTGCCGGGCACCCTCGTCACGCACGAGCTCTCGGCGCCCGGCGGCGACCCGACCGCCTACCGGATCCGCGGCGCCCTGATCGCGCTGCGCCGCGAGCAGGCGGACGCGATCCACGTCCACCGCGGCGAAGCCCGGGGTGCCGAAAGGAAGGCGTCGTGAGCCACCCCGGCCCCGAGGCGTGCGCGACCTGTCCGGCGCACCACCTCCCCAACCTGGCGAAGCTCGGCATCGACATGGCCGGCCACGACTTCGTCGTCGCGCTCGCCGGCAATCCGAACACCGGCAAGAGCACGGTCTTCAACGCGCTCACCGGGCTGCGCCAGCACACCGGCAACTGGCCGGGCAAGACCGTCACCCGCGCCGAGGGGGCGTTCTCGACCGGCGGGAAGAAGTTCAAGCTGGTCGACCTGCCCGGCACCTACTCGCTGCTGTCGGCGAGCCCGGACGAGGAGGCGGCGCGCGACTTCATCCTGTTCGGCCGCCCCGACGTCACCGTGGTGGTGGTCGACGCCACCTGCCTCGAGCGCAACCTGAATCTGGTGCTCCAGGTGCTCGAGATCACCGACCGCGCCGTGGTCTGTCTCAATCTGATGGACGAGGCGCGCCGCCGCGGGCTCGACGTCGACGCGCGCCGGCTCGCGCGCGACCTGGGTGTGCCGGTGGTGGCGACCGCGGCGCGCTACAGCGAGGGGCTGCCCGAGCTGATGCAGGCGATCGCCGAAGTCGCTGCCGGCGAGGTCGCAGCGAAGCCGCACCGGATCGGCGGCCGTTCGCCGCTGCTCGAGCGCGCGGTCGCGCGGCTCACCGAAGCGGTGCGCCGGCTCCACCCGAACCTGCCCAACGCGCAGTGGGTGGCGCTGCGCCTGCTCGACGGCGACGAGAAGCTGGCCCGGGCCTTCGCGGCGGGCGAGATCGGCGCCCTCGACGGCGGCGAAGCGCCGGCCGGCGAGGGCCCCGTCGCGCCCGAGGCCGAGGCGGTGCTGCGCCTCGCCTCGACGCTGCGCTGGCAGGTCGGCCCCGAATTCCACCAGGCGCTGATGGAGTCGATCTACACCGAAGCGGCCCGCCTCGCCGACCGCGCGGTGACCCGTTCGGGCGAGAAGCGCCGCTTCGATTTCGACCGCACCCTCGACCGGCTGGTCACCAGCCGGCGCTGGGGGATCCCGCTCATGCTGGCGCTGCTGACCGGGGTCTTCTGGATGACGATCGCCGGGTCCAACGTCCCCTCCGGCCTGCTCGCCCAGCTGCTGGTCGACACGTTCCATCCGATCCTGAAGAGCGGCGCCGCGGCGATCGGCATGCCGTGGTGGCTCGACGGGCTCCTGATCGACGGCATGTACCTCGCGACCGCCTGGGTGGTCTCGGTGATGCTGCCGCCGATGGCGATCTTCTTCCCGCTGTTCACCCTGCTCGAGGACTTCGGCTACCTGCCGCGGGTCGCCTTCAACCTCGACTCGGCCTTCCGCCGCGCCGGCGCCCACGGCAAGCAGGCGCTGACCATGGCGATGGGGTGGGGGTGCAACGCCGCCGGCGTGGTCGCGGCGCGCATCATCGAGAGCCCGCGCGAGCGGCTGATCGCGATCCTCACCAACAACTTCGCGCTCTGCAACGGGCGCTGGCCGACCCAGATCCTGGTCGCCACCATCTTCCTGGGCGGGCTGGCGCCGGCGCACCTGGCCGGCTTCGTCTCGGCGCTGGCGGTGGTCTCGGTGGCCGTGCTCGGCGTGCTGCTGACCTTCGCGACCTCGTGGCTGCTGTCGCGCACCGTGCTGCGCGGCGAGGTCTCGACTTTCAGCCTGGAGCTGCCGCCCTACCGGCCGCCGCGGGTGCTGCGCACGCTCTACACCTCGCTGCTCGACCGCACGCTCTACGTGCTCTGGCGCGCGGTCGTCTTCGCGCTGCCGGCGGGCGCCGCCATCTGGCTGATCTCGAACATCCCGTGGGGCGACGCCAGCCTCGCCCACCAGCTGGTCGCCTGGCTCCAGCCGTTCGGCCTGCTGCTCGGGCTCTCCGGCGTCATCCTGCTCGCCTACGTGGTGGCGATCCCGGCCAACGAGATCGTCGTGCCGACCATCCTGATGCTGACCGTGCTCGTCACCGGCTCGACCGGCGTCGGCCAGGGAGCCGGCGTGATGTTCGAGCTCGATTCGACCGGCGACACCGCCGCGGTGCTCGCGGCCGGCGGCTGGACGCTGCTGACCGGCGTCTGCCTGATGCTGTTCAGCCTCGTCCACAACCCGTGCTCGACGACGATCTACACGATCTGGAAGGAGACCCGGAGCGCGAAGTGGACGGCGATCGCGGCGCTGATGCCGCTGGTGATGGGCTTCGTCCTCTGTTTCTTCGTCGCCCAGACCTGGCGGCTGGTGGCGGGATGACCGCGCTCCCCGCATAGCCTTCGACGACGATGGCGACCTCGACCGTCGAGGACTACCTCAAGGCGATCCTGCTCGAGGAGCAGGCGAGCGGCATCGACCGGGTGCCCACCGGCAGGGTCGCGCAGGCGCTGGCGCTCCAGCCGAGCACGGTGACCGCGATGATGAAGGCGCTCGCCGACGGCGGCCTGGTCGAGCACGAGCGCTATGCCGGCGTCAGGCTGACGGAGTCCGGCAGAAAGCTCGCGCTCCACGTGCTGCGCCGGCACCGGCTGGTCGAGCTCTTCCTGGTCGAGGTGCTCGGATTCGACTGGAGCGAGGTGCACGACGAGGCCGAGCGGCTCGAGCACGCGGTCTCGGACCGCCTGATCGACCGCATCGACGAGATGCTCGGCCGCCCGGCGGTCGACCCGCACGGCGACCCGATCCCGACCGCCGCGCTCGAGGTCGCCGCCGGCGCCGGCGAGCCCCTCTCGGAGCTGCCGGCCGGCGTGCGTGCCCGCGTCACCCGCGTCGGCGACCAGGACGCGGGGTTCCTGCGCCGCGTCGACCGGCTCGGCCTCTCCCCCGGCGCGCGCCTCAAGGTCGTCGAGCGCGACGCCGACGCCGACACCCTCGACCTCGACCTCGGCCGCGGCCAGCGGGTCGCGCTCGGCCTGCGCGCCGCCGCCAAGATCACCGTCGAGCGCGGCTGAGGTGGGGCGCTACGGCCGGTAGGCCGGGGGCAACTCCTGGTCGAGGCGCCGGTAGCGTTCGAGCAGCTCGCGCTGCCGGGTGTCGGCGGGCACTTCGCGGCCGTCGATGAAGACGTGCTCGGCGCTGGTCAGCAGCTCGAACGGGTCGCCGCTCCAGATCACCAGGTCCGCCACTTTGCCGGGCTCGAGCGTGCCGTAGCGATCTTCGATCCCCCAGATTCGCGCCGGCACGGCGGTGACCGCGGCGAGGGCGGCGTCCCAGGCCATGCCGTAGGCAACCGCCGAGCCGGCGGCGTGGCGCAGGTCGCGCGCGTTGTGGGCGTCGAAGGAGGCGAAGGCGACCGTGGCGCCCGCCTTCGCGAGCCGTGCGGCGTTCTCGAGCGTTGTGCCGAGGCTTTCGAAGTCGGGCAGGTTGCTCATCGGGTTGAGGATCACCGGGACCTTCGCTCCGGCGAGCTCCCGCGCCACCATCCAGGCCTCGGCGCCGCCCACCAGGACCAGCTTCAGGCGCTGCTCGTCGGCGAAGCGCAGGGCGGCCAGAATGTCGCTCGCGCGGTCGACGGTGACGGCGAGCGGCAGCTCGCCGCGGACGACCGGCGCCAGCGCCTCGAGGTCGAGCCGCGACAGGGCGTAGTCGCGGCGCGCGGCGCCGTTGAAAGCCCCGCGGTTCGCGGCGAAGTCCCTGGCATCCTCGAGCGCTTCGCGCAGGGCGAGCAGCGCCGCGGCGCGGGCGCCGCCGGCGAGTCGGGCGCCGCGACTGCCGAGCGCCGCCACCATCGCCACCGGGGCGCGCTCGACCATGGCGCGCGGGTCGGGCACGGCGAGCGGCCGCAGCGAGACGAGGGCCGCCTGCCCGGCGAGCAGCGACTCGCCCGGCGCCGGCATCACCACCGCCCGGGTGATGCCGTCGATCCGCGTCACCGCGACGTTGGCGGCCCACGGGTTGAGGCCGTCGACGACGTCGAAAGCGGCGGTGACACGGTCGTCCTCGACCCGTGACTCGGTGGTGTCGTCGTAGGCGCCGATCTCGACCGCCGCGATGCCGCTCGAGGAGTCGAGCAGGCCCGGCGTCACCACCTTGCCGCGGCCGTCGACGAGGCGCGCGCCGGCGGGGATCGCGACGTCGGTGCCGACGGCGGCGATGCGACCGTCTTCGATCACCACGGTGGCGCTCTCGATCGGCGGGGAGGAGACCGGGTGGACCCGGGCTCCGGTGATGGCGATCGTCTCGGCGCCGGCGGCGACGCCGCCCGCCAGGAAGAGCGCGGTGGCGAAGGAGGAGGCGAAGCCGGCGAGGCCGAAGGTCTTGCGTACCTGCCCAGGGAAAGCGCTCACCACGCCACCTCCTTCGCCGGCAGACCGAGCTCGAAGTCGGTCGCGGGTTGCCGGCTCGCGTCGCCGCGGTCGAACAGCAGCGCGCCGTCGACGAAGACCTTCTCCGGCTTGCTGTAGATGCTGAACGGATCGCCCGACCAGACCACGACGTCGGCCATCTTCCCGGGCTCGAGCGAGCCGGTCCAGCGGTCGACGCCGATCGCCTTCGCGGGATTCAGGGTGATCCAGCGCACCGCCTCCTCGTAAGTCACTTCGATCCCCGCCTCGCGCCCGGCGCGCATCGCCTTGGCGGCGTCCTGGTTCAGCCGTTGGATCCCCTGGGCGGAATCGGAGTGGAGGACGGCGCAGGCACCGGCCTCGTCCATCAGCGCGAGGTTCTGCGGGATGCCGTCCCAGGCCTCGATCTTGAAGCCCCACCAGTTCGACCAGAGGCTGCCGCAGATCCCCTCGCGCGCCAGCACGTCGCGGATCTTGTAGGCCTCGACGCCGTGGTGGAAGGAGGCGATCCCGTAGCCGAACTCCTTGGCGAGATCGATCATCTGCAGCATCTCGTCGGCGCGGTAGCAGTGGTTGTGGACCAGGATCTCACCCGCCAGTACACCGGCGAGGGTCTCGAGCTGGAGGTCGCGCTCGGGGCGCTTCTCGGGGTCGGCGCCGTCCTTCTCCCACTTCGCCCACTGGTCGGCGTAGGCGTGCGCGCGGATCCAGGCGGCGCGGTAGCCGGCCATGTTGCCCATCCGCGTCGACGGCAGCCGCCCCTTGTCGCCGTAGACCCGCTTCGGGTTCTCGCCGCACGCCATCTTCAGGCCGTACGGCGCGCCCGGGAACTTCATCCCCTGCACCGAGACCGACGGCACGTTCCTGAGCGTCACCGAACGCCCGCCGAACAGGTTCGCCGAGCCGGGCAGGATCTGCAGCGTGGTGACGCCGCCGGCGAGCGCCAGCGGGAACTGCGGGTCCTGCGGCCAGACCGAGTGCTCGGCCCAGACCTCGGCGGTGTTCGGGGCGGTCGCCTCGTTGCCGTCCGACAGCGCCCGGCCACCGGGAGCCGGGTAGACGCCGAGGTGCGAGTGGCTGTCGATCAACCCCGGCGTCACCCACTTGCCGGTGCCGTCGACGACCACCGCGTCGGCGGGCGCGTCGACCTCGGCACCGACGGCGACGACCTTGCCCTCGCTCATCAGGATCGACGCCCCCTCGAGCCGCGGCCCGGCGGCGGTGAGGATCGTCGCGTTGCGGATCAACGTCGGTTGCGACGGGAGCGGGTGGTAGGTGGAGGCGAAGGGCGGCGGAATCCGGGCCGCGCCCGCCGCTGCGGGCACATCGGCTGCGGTGCCCGGCGTCGTGCCGGAGGTGGCGCAGCCGCCGAGGGCGAGCGCCAGCGCCGCGAGTTTGCCGGCGGCGCACAAGGGGGCCCGGAGTTTCGACGCGGCGTCCCGCGGCGTCGGGCTCCGCCGTGCGCGGGCGAAGTGGCGAGTCTCGATCAAGGCGTCCTCCTCGGATCGGTGCGCCGGATCGCGACCGCAGGGGCCCGCGATCCCGGGTGGCAGAGAGTCTCACTCTACGTCACCGATCGGCGTCCCCCGGCGGCGCGGAGGGCGGCCGGCCGGGCCGGGGCAGCGAAGGTCGGCGCGGATCGGCGGCGCGGCCGATTGCCGTAGGCTTCGCGGGCGATGGCGATCTCTACCCGGAGCGGACCGCACTCCGATCCGCCGGCCGGCGGGCGCGCCCGCGCCACGTGAACCCCGCCGGCGGCACGTTCCGCGCCCTGCGGCACCGCAACTACCGGCTCTTCTTCTTCGGCCAGCTGGTGTCGCTGGTCGGCACCTGGATGCAGTCGGTGGCGCAGGCCTGGCTCGCCTACCGCCTGACCGGCTCGGCGGCGCTGCTCGGCGTGGTCGCCTTCAGCGGCCAGATCCCGGCCTTCCTGTTCGCCTCGTGGGGGGGCGTGGTGGCCGATCGCTGGCCGCGCCGGCGGATCCTGCTCGCCACCCAGGTCGCCTCGATGCTGCTCGCCGGTACCCTGGCGGGGCTGACGCTGGCGAACCGCGTCGAGGTGCCGCACCTGCTCGTCATCGCGGCGCTGCTCGGGGTCGTCAACGCCTTCGACATCCCCGCCCGCCAGGCGTTCGTGGTCGAGATGGTGGGGCGCGAGGACCTGATCAACGCCATCGCGCTCAACTCGTCGATCTTCAACGGTGCCCGCGTGGTGGGACCGGCGCTCGCCGGCGTGCTGGTGGCGCGTCTGGGCGAAGGGTGGTGCTTCCTGCTCAACGCGACGAGCTACCTGGCGGTGCTCGCCGGTCTGCTCGCCATCGACGTGCCGGCGGCGGCGGGACCGCGGCCCGCAGGATCGACCCTGGCGCGCATCGTCGAAGGGTTCCGCTACGCCGCCGCGGCGCGGCCGGTCCGCGAGCTGCTCCTGCTGCTCGGCGTCGTCAGCCTGACGGCGATGCCGTTCTCGGTGCTGATGCCGATCTTCGCCGACCGGATTCTCGGCGGCGGTGCGGCGTCGCTCGGGCTGCTGATGGGGGCCTCGGGGGTCGGCGCTCTCGCCGGCGCCCTGGTGCTCGCCTCGCGGCGCGGCATCGCCGGCCTCGGCCGCTTCGTCGCCCTGTCGGCGGCCGGCTTCGGCGTCTGCCTGGTGCTCTTCGCGCTGTCGCGCCGGCTCTGGCTCTCGGTGGCGCTGCAGGTGCCGGTCGGCTTCTTCATGATCAGTCAGATGGCCTCGTCGAACACCCTCATCCAGAGCCTCGTGCCGGACCGCGTCCGCGGCCGCGTGATGGCGCTCTACACGATGATGTTCATGGGCATGGCGCCCTTCGGCGCGCTGCTCGCCGGCGCCGCCGCCGAGCGCTGGGGAGCGCCCGCCACCCTCGCCGCCGGCGGCGCCGCCGCCCTCGCCGGCGGCCTCGCCTTCGCCTCCCGCATCCCCCGCCTGCGCGCCGAAGCCCGCGCCATGATCGTCGCCCTCGACCCCCCCGAGCCTCCGGCCGCCTGAGCCGGGGCGCTCGGGCCGATCCGAGTCGCTAGAATCCTCCCGCCCGCGCGACCTTCCACCTGCGCGCGCGAGGGGGGGACGATGAGCCGAGCGGCGCGCGCAAGAGCGAAGCAGCACGGGAGGATCGGGCCGCTCGCGACCCTGGCGTTCGTGGCCCCCCTGGCGCTCGCCGCCGTCGCTACGGCGCAAGCCCCGGCCTCTCTGGCCGCGAGCGAACCGACCGCGACCTTCGATCGTGCCGTGGTTCCTGCCGAAGGTCGGCAGGTGGCGCACGTCACGATTCCCGAGGCGGGGCGGTGGGCGATCCGGGCGGAGAGCTCGGTCGGGGTGGCGATCCAGCTCGTCGACCGGCGGGCCGGGGCGGGGGAGGTCGTCGGCGAGACGGGCGCGAAGGACGGGCGGGTCGATCGGTTCTTCGATCGCGGCGAGATCCGGGTCGTCGTCCACGGGCCGTCGCTCGGGCGGGGCGAGGCGAAGCTCTCGGCGACGCCGTTCCGGGAGCTCGCTTCGCTGCCCGAGAAGCTGGTCGAGCTGCGCACCGTCTCGGGCGAGCTCGGCGATCTCGAGCAGCGGTCGTGGTGGCTCGAGATTCCGGAGCGGCGGCGGGTGGCGTTCGAGGCGGTCGGAAGGCACCTCGCGGACCTGCGGCTCTGGCAGAACGGCAGCTGGCTGGTCGACGTGGAGCCCGAGCTCGACCAGGTCACCCCCGAGCCCGGCAAGCCGCTCGCCCGCGCGCGGCTCGCGACCCAGCTCGAGCCCGGGCTCTACCGACTGACGGCTTATGGCGGCGTCGAAACCGGATGGACCGTCGCCGACCGCGCGCGCCCGTTCCACCTGCGCTGGGGGCTCCCGAAGCGGCCGCTCGCGGCACGCACCGGCGCCGCGGTCTCGCCGTTCGGCTCGGACCACTTCCTGGTCCCCGCGGCGGCCGACTTTTACCGGCTCGAGCTCCCCGAAGCGACCGACGCGCTGCTCCAGCTCGCGCCCTGGGACGAAAGCGACCCCTGGAAGCAGGGTGGCGTCTGGTCGATCACCAGGGAGAGCGTGCCGCCGGTCGCCGAGACCCCCTACAGCGGGCGCCGCAACGCCAACGAATGGGTGCGCGTCACCGTCTCCGGCGCCGCCGGGCAGCGCTACCTGCTCCAGCACTTCCAGGTCGCCAAGCGCACCACGCTCTCCGGCAAGGGCGACTACTGGATCGGCTCCGTCCACTCCGGCGCCGCGGCCGACGCCATCGACCCGACCGGCGTCCTGTTCGCCTGGCCGCGCGGGCACTCGGACAAGGTGCGCGTCGCCGCCGGCGACGTCGTGCCGGTCTCGCGCACGCTCGCCTGGCGCCGCCGCTTCAACCTGCTCGAGACCGCGACCCTCTTCCTCCGCATCGAGGAGGCCGGGACCTATCGCGTGCGCTCGTCCGGCGCCGCCGCCGAGATGCGGGTCGAGCCGCTGCTGATCTCGCCGCCGCCGAACTACCGGCAGCCGCGCCTGGCGCCGTCGCCGCTCGACGTCGAGCTCGACCCGGGCTACCACGTGCTGACCCTGGTGCCGGCCGAGCCCGGCGTCGCCGAGGTCTCGTTCGCCCACCGCGACGGTGCCGGGCCGACCGCGGACTCGCCGCTGCGCGGCGCGGTGCGGCTCGGCGTCGTCGAGCTCCAGGCGAGCACCGACTACGTGCTCTGGATCAACGACCAGCCCGGGGTTACCACCGGCGCCGTCGTGCGCAAGCTGCCGCTCGACCTCGACGCCGGCCTGCCGGTGGCGCTCGCCCCCGGCGCCGAAGTCGAGATCCCGGGGCGCAACCGGCTCGAGTCGACCGCGGTCGCCACGACCGAGGACGGCACCGCCCTGGAACTGTCGGTCGATGGCGGCGAGTGGACCCGCGAGGCGACGGTGCCGGCGGGCGAGCACCGCCTGCGCGTGCGCTCGAACGAGGCGACCACGGTCGCGGCCACCGTCGAGCTCCTTCCGGTCGAGCGCGGCGGCGCGCGCGAGCTGCCGCCGCTGCCCGATGCCGCGCTCGCCGCGCTGCCGGCCTTCCCGCGCCTCGACGACCGCGCGCCGGCCGCCTTCGATCTGGCGAAGGAGGGCAGCGCGACCTTCCTGGTCGAGGCGCCGGAGCCCGCGCTCTACCGGCTGGAGACCACCGGCCTGCTCGCCACCGAGGGCGTCGTCCGCACCCGCGTCCAGCCGCGGCTCGAGCGGGCCGCCGGGAACGGCTCCGGGCGCAACGCCGCGATCGCCACCTACCTGCCCGCCGGCGAGTTCCAGTGGACCGTGCGCGCGCGCGGGAAGTCCGCGGGTCGCGCCGGCGGCCGGCTGGTGCGCACGCCGGTCGCCGACGGCGGCACCCTGGCCGACGGCATCGCGGCGCGCGCGCGGCTGGCGCCGGGCGAAGCCGTCGCCTACCGCTTCGACGTCGCCGAGCGCGGGCGCTGGCGGCTGCGCTCGCTCGCCCCGGGGGGCACCCACGCATTGCGCGTCGAGGACCTCGACGGCTGGCCGGTCGGCGCCGCCGTCGTCGTCGGCGACTCGACGCTCGAGCTCGAGCCGGGTGCGTACCGCGCCATCGTTCTGCCGACCGCCGGCCGGCGCGAGGGGACGCGCGCGGTGACCCGGGTCGACCGCATCGTCGAGCCGCCGGCGCTCGCCGGGCACGGCCCGTTCGAGCTGCCGCTCGGTGTCCGGCGCGAGCACGTCTGGACCGAGCCCGAGGAGGGGGGCGAGCGCGCGCCCGACCGCTGGCGCTTCGCGCTCCCCGCCGCGGCGCGGTTGACGATCGAGCTCTCCGAGGAGATGGAGGCGGAGATCGCCGGCGTCGACGGCACCGCCTCGCCCGCCGCCGACGCCGCGCGCGTCGCGCCGGGACGCGACGCGGTCGTCGATCTGCCGGAGGGCCGCTACGAGCTCGCGGTCGCCTGTTCGCGGCGCAACCACCTGCTGCCGTACACGGTCCGGGTCTTCTCGGCCGAGCTGGTGCCGGGCGTCACCCGCGCGACCCGGCTGCCGGTCTGGCTGCCGGTTGCGGTCGGATCGAACGGTGACGTCGAGATCGAGTCGTTCGGCACCGACGACGTCCGCGCCCGCCTCCACGACGCCGACGGCACGCTCGTCGCCACCGCCGACGACCGCCCCGGCGACTGGAACTTCCTCCTTGCCGGCCGCCTCGCCCCCGGCCGCTACCGGCTCGAGATCCTGCCGGTCGGCGTCGCCGCGGGAGCGACCGAGCTCACCATGCGCACGCTCGAGACCCGCGACGAGCCGGTCTGGAGCGCGGGCGACGGCGCGCGCCGCGTCGCGGTCGTCGCCGAGCGCGCGCGGCTGCCGCTCGCGCTCCCCGCCGACGCCGACCTGCTCGCGCTCGCGGCCGCCGGCGGCGGCGCGCTCGATCTCGCGCTCGCGCGCGAGGAGGCGGGTGGGCGCGTCGAGGTCGCGACCGCCGAGGGGGCCCGCGCCGCGGTCGCGGTGCCGCTCGACGCCGCCGCGCGCGCCGCGCGCTGGAGCGTGGTCGTGCGCTCGCTCGACCGCCGCCCGACCGAGGCGGCGCTGACCCTCTTCGCCGGCCCCGCGCCGCGGATCGCCGGCGCGAAGCTGCTCGCCGGCGTCGAGCTGCCGCGCCTGCCCGGGCTCGAGCCGCCGTTCTCAGCGGCGGCGGTCGAGGTCGGCGCGCCCGGCTGCTTCCGGGCGACCGCGCCGGCCGACCCCGCGTCGATCGCGACCGCGCGCCGCGCCGGCGTGCCGTTCGCCGGCCGCCCGGGCGCCTGGATCGCCGAGGCGGGCGAGCTCTGGCTGGCGAGCGGCGGCACCGATTCCGGAGCGCGCCGGGTCGCCGCCCGCCGCGCCGCGCTCGACGCCGAGCCGCTGGTCGTCACCCTGGCGCCGGGCGAGCGCGCGCGCTGCGGCGTCGCCGCCGCCTCCGGTCCGGTGGCGCTGGCGGCCGAGGCGCTGGTCGGCGAGCTCGTGATCGCGCCGGTTCGGCGCGGCGAGGTCGAGCGCTTCGACCGCGCCGGCGCCTCGGCGCCCCGCCGGGCGCTGGCGCTCGCGGTCGATCCCGACGGCGCTGAAGTGAGGAACGCCTCGGCCACGCCGCTCGAGGTCCGCCTGACCGCGCGGCCGCTGGCCGAAAGCGCGCCGGTCGAGCTCGGCGGTGCCGCGCGCGAGCTCGAGTTGGCACCTCGCTCGGCGGTCGCGATCGAGCTGCCGCGCGGCGCGCAGCGCCTCGAGCTCGCGCTCGAGCGCGGCGCCGCCGCGGCGGTCGCCGGCGGCGGCACCGCGGCGACCGTCTGGGCCGCCGAAGCGGACCGCACCGAGAGCGTCACCGCCGAGGGGCGCCTCCTCGTCACCAACCCTTCGCCGCGCCCGGTGCGCGCCCGCGTCGCCGCGCGCGCGGCCTCGGCGGTGGATCCGCCGCCGGCGCTCGCCGCCGGGGCGAGCTTCGAGCGCCGCTTCGACCGCGCCGGCGCGTTCAGGATCGAGCTGCGGGCGGGCACCGCCCCGATCGAGGTGCGCGGCGCGCGCGCCGCGACCCTCGTCGGCGCGGACGGCGCGGTCGCGCGCGGCGAGCGCTTCGCGGTGCCGGCGGCGGGCGGCACGTTGCGCGTCGAGCACGGGCCCGGCATGGTCGCGGTCTGGCCCGCGGCCGACGAGGCGGCCGCCGCCGCTCTGCTCGCCGGACCGGCGGAGGAGGTCACGGCGCCGGCCGCGCTGCCGCTCGACGGCAGCCGCTCCGCGGTCCGGCTCGAGGTCGCCGAGCCGGCGCTGCTGGTGCTGCGCGCCGGCGGCGGCGCCGAGGTCGCGGTCGCCTCGGGCGGCACCTCGCACCTGACGCGGCTGGTCGACGGCGTCGCCTTCGAGCGGCCGGTCGCCGCCGGCGAGGTCCGCATCGCCGTGCGCGCCCTGCCCGGCGCGCCGCGCGGCGGCGGGCTCGAGGTCGCGCTCGAGCCGATCGCACCGGCCGGGGAGGGGCTGGGCGCCGAGTCGCTGCTCGCCCCCGGGGAGGCGCGCGCCTGGGCGTTTACCGTCGAGCGCCCGGGACCGGTCGGCGCCGGCGTCGCCGCCGACGACGGCGCGATCGAGTCCGAGCTGTTCGGACCGGACGGCCGCTCGTTCGGCCGCGCGCTCGTCCACTGGCGGGAGCTGGCGGCGGGGCGCCACGTGCTGATCGCCCGCGCCCCCGCCTCTGGCGAGCCGGCGCGCGCCCGGCCGGCGCTGGTCGGCGTCGCGCCGCCGTCGGACGATCCGCCGCGCGAGGCGGTCGAGCGGCTGGTCGCGCTCGAGCGCGGCGGTCGGCGTCGAGGACCCGCCGCGGCTCGCGCCCGGCAC
>CAYYIK010000044.1:0-24578 GCA_964471955.1 uncultured Thermoanaerobaculia bacterium
ATTTCGACCGCCACCTGCCTCGGAAAATTCAGTCAGAGGTAATTTCGGCCCCCGATCGGAGGGGGGCCACGGCGCTCGCTCCGCCGGGTCGAAATTACCTCTGACTGAATTTACGGGGTGAGCCAGCGGGAGGTGTCGCCGGTCTCGAAGCCGTCGCGGAAGAGGACGTCGGGGCCGTTGAAGTAGGCCCGCAGGGGCGGGTTGCCGATCCAGTCGGCGGCCCAGACGTCCACCAGGCCGTTGCCGTCGAGGTCGCCGACCGCCGCGTTGTGGCCACCGCCGCCGGAGGCGACGGGTACCGGGGTGAATACCGGAGGCGACCCCGTGATGCGCCAGAGTTTCACGTAGCCGGCGGCCAGTTCGAGCCCGGCGAGCAGGTCCTGGCGCGCGTCGCCGTCGAAGTCGGCGACCCGGAGGTGGTGGCTTCCGGCGCTGGCGTCGATCACGGTGCGCGGCCAGGCGGCCGACTCGGGATCGGTCGGGTTGCGCAGCCAGGCGAGCGCGCCTTCGACGTGCTGCGGGCAGGTCACGAGATCGATCTTGCCGTCCCGATCGACGTCGAAGGCGACCGCCGCCGGGCCGTCACCGGAGTCCGATCCGGTGATCGGGTGGAAGGTCCAGTTGCCCGCTACCCGCTTGCCGCTCGGTGGATTCTCGATCCAGCCTCCCTTGACGAAGAGGTCGCGGTCCCCGTCGCCGTCGATGTCGGCCGCCGCCGGGCTGCCGTCGCTGGCATGCTGGACGAAGTCGACCGTCGTCCAGCTGGTCGGAGTGTCCTGGAAGTGGATGCGGAAGGCGCCGTTTCCCAGCGTGACGACGTCGAGCGAGGTGTTGCCGTCGAGCGGCGCGAGCTCGATGTCGTGCGCCCAGGAGCCGTGGGAGCCGATGATCTGCTCCAGCCAGTTCGTGCCGACCGTCGGATTCGTGGTGCCGCCCGGCGGCGGCCCGATGCGCGGATTCTCGTACCAACGCACGTTGCCGGCGCCGTTGCCGTCGGCGACCACCAGGTCGAGGTCGCCGTCCGCGTCGAGGTCGCCGACCGCCATGTCGGTGGTGAACTCCACCGCCGCGTTGCGGATGAGGAACGGGCCGCCGAACGTCCGCGCCGGGCCGTTCGAGCGGTACCAGGCGAGCGTCGATCCGCCGAGGATGCCGTCCGCGTCCCCGTCGCCGTCGATGTCGGCGGTCTCCTTGTCGTCTCCCGAGGCGCCGGCGTCGACAACCAGCGTCTGGAACGTGAGGGGCTGGGCCGCCAGTGGCGCCGCGGCGGCGAGGACGGTCGCGAGGAGGACGAAGGCGAGCGGACGCATGAGGAGACCGATTTTCCCTCCGCCGACCGGTGCAGAGGGCGGAATCCGGCACACCGCCGGCGTGCAGTGCCGCTCTTGCCGGGGCTCCGCTACACTGGCGGGCATGCGAGTGTCGCGGTGCGGGTCGTTCAGGGTGCTGGCGGGGCTCCTGCTCGCAGGCGCGGGGTGCGCCGGAGAGGCACCGTCCACCGGGAAGATGTCGGCGGCCGTGCTGCCGGAGCCGACGACCTTCGTCGTTCGCTTCGTCACGACGCTCGGCGAGTTCGACGTCGAGGTCGAGGTCGACCGGGCACCGCGCACGGCGGCGAACTTCCTGCGCTACGTCGACGCGAGCCTCTACGACGGCGGCCGCTTCCACCGGACGGTGCGGCCCGACACCGAGACCCGCCGCGACGTGCCGATCGAGGTCGTGCAGGCCGGGATCGCTCCGGAGCGCGAGGGAGAAGGGTTCGCGCCGATCCCCCTCGAGCCGACCTCGCGGACCGGTCTGCTCCACGTCGATGGCGCGATCTCGATGGCCCGCGACGGCCCCGACACGGCGACCTCCGACTTCTTCATCTGCCTCGGCGCTCAGCCGTCGCTCGATTTCGGCGGGGCCCGCAACCCCGACGGGCAGGGTTTCGCCGCCTTCGGTCGCGTCGTGCGGGGGCTCGAGGTCGTGCGCGCCATCCAGGCCGCCCCGGCCACCGGCCAGAGCCTCGACCCGCCCCTCACCATCCTCACCGCCCGCCGCCTCCCCTGAAAAATTCAGTCAAAGGCAATTTCCGGAAAAATTCAGTCAAAGGCAATTTCCGGGGGGCTGAATGAAGCTTCGGATGCCGTCTCCGGAAATTGCCTTTGACTGAATTATTCCGGGGGAGGGTATCGTTCGGGGATGGCGGTGGCGGTGATCGCGGACGCGCATCTGGGGGGGCCGGGCGGGGAGGCGGGGCCGCTGGTCGAGCAGATTCGCGAGCTCCCCTCGCTCGGCTGCGAGCGGCTCATCCTGCTCGGCGACATCTTCCAGGTCTGGGTCGGATTCGAGCAGTATCAGACCGACGAGTCGCGGGCGCTGCTCGCGGCGGTGGACGACGTACGGGCGCGCGGGGTGCGGGTCGATTGCATCGAGGGCAACCGTGACTTCTTCCTCGCTGAAGGACCGCTGCGCGAGCGCTTCGACTCGGTCGGCCTCGAGGTGGCCTTCACCGCCAACGGCCTGCGCTTCCTCGTGGTCCACGGCGACCGGCTCAACGACCGGGACCACGCCTACCGCGCCTGGCGCTGGCTGTCGAAGAGCCCGCCGGTGCGCGGTGTCGTTCGCCACCTGCCGCGCCGCGCAGTCGAGCCGTGGATCCATCGCACCGAGCGTCGCCTGTCCGGGACCAACTTCAAGCACAAGATGCGAATCCCCGAAGAGGCGATCCGCGCCTGGGCGACCCGCCGGCTGGCCGAGGGCCACGACCGGATCCTGCTCGGGCACTTCCACGAGGCGCGCAGCTGGAGCCTGCCGGGAGGCGAGGTGCGGTTGCTCGAGGCCTGGTTCTCGAGCCGCCGTGTCGAGTGGGTCGGATAGGATCCCTGCCGCGTGCTCCGGCGAATGACGATGCTCGGCAGCGGCACCTCGACGGGGGTGCCGGTCATCGGCTGCGGTTGCCCCGTGTGCACCAGCTCCGATCCGCGCAATCGGCGGATGCGACCCGGTCTGCGGATCGAGACGTCGGGCGGCACGATCCTCGTCGACACCTCGCCGGACTTCCGCGAGCAGGCGCTGCGCTTCGCCGTCGAGCGGGTCGACGCGGTGCTCTTCACCCACGCCCACGCCGACCACGTCTTCGGGCTCGACGACCTGCGGATCTACAACTTCCGCCAGCGCGCGCCGATCCCCTGCTACGGTCCGCCCGAGACGATGGCCCGCCTGCGCCAGATCTTCGCCTACGTCTTCGACGAGGGGCAGGAGGGGGGCGGCAAGCCGAAGCTCGAGCTGGTGGCGGTGACGCGGCCGTTCGACCTGCTCGGCGAGCGGGTGATCCCGATCCCGGTGATGCACGGGGAGATGGAAGTCTACGGCTGGCGCGTCGGCGACCTCGCCGTGGTCACCGACGTCAACTTCATTCCCGAGGCGAGCTGGGACGCCCTCACCGGAGTCGACGTGCTGGTCCTCTCGGCGCTGCGCTACCGCCCGCATCCGACCCACTGGAGCCTCGAGGAGTCGCTGGCCGCGGCGCGCCGCATCGGCGCGCGGCGGACGATCCTCACCCACATCGCCCACGACATCGACCACGCGGACGTGCGCATCCCGCTGCCGCCGGGCGTCGAGATCGGCCATGACGGACTCGTCGTCGAGTTCGGCTGAAGCGCGGCGGATCCGCGCCGGCGGCGTCGCCGCGGGCCGGGCCGGGATTCCGCCGTCCAAGAGCCTGACCCACCGCGCCTTCGCCCTGGCGCTGCTGGCGCGTACGCCGCTGCGCATCGAGCACCCGCTCGAGGCCGAGGACACGCGGCTGTTCCTCGCCGCCCTGGTGACGCTCGGCTGCGCGATCGAACGCCGCGGCGACGCCGTGACGATCCAACGCGCGCCGTCCCCCACCGCCGGCCACGGCCGGCTCTACTTCGGCAACGCCGGGACGCCGCTGCGCTTCTGCGTCGCGCTCGCCGCCGTGGTGCCGGGGACCTGGGAACTCGATGGCACGGCGCGCCTGCGCGAGCGGCCGGTGGGGCCGCTGGTCGAGGCGCTGCGCGCGCTCGGAGTGCGGATCGACTGCCACGGTGCGCCCGGCTGCGTGCCGCTGGTCGTGCACGGCGGCGGGTTGCCGGGCGGCCGGGTGCGGCTCGACGCCGGCGAGTCGAGCCAGTACCTCTCGGCGCTGCTGCTCGCCGGCCAGGCGGCGGCGGGGCCGCTCGAGATCGAGGTTCCCGCCCTCGTCTCGGCGCCGTACGTCGAGCTGACGGTCGATCTGATCCGGCGGCAGGGGGGGCGGATCGAGCACCCGGCGCCCGGCCTCTGGATCAGCCGCCCGGGCGACCTCGCGGGCGGTGCGATCGACATCGAACCGGACTTCTCGGCCGCCGCGTACCCGGCCGCCGCGGCGGCGCTGACGGGCGGTGACATCCTCCTCGCGCGGCTCTCGCCGGCGTCGCTGCAGGGGGACCGGCGGTGGCTCGACCTGCTGGCGCGGATGGGCGCCGACGTCCGTCCGGAGGCCGGCGGCATCCGGGTGCGCGGCTCGGGCGCGCTCGCCGCGCTCACGGCGGACCTCTCGGACATTCCCGACCAGGTGCCGACGCTCGCCGCGCTGGCGCCGTTCGCGCGCGGCACGACCCGCATCTCGAACGTCGCCCACCTGCGGCTCAAGGAGAGCGACCGGCTGGCGGCGATGGCGTCGGAGCTGACGCGCGCCGGCGCCCTGGTCACCGAACTCCCGGATGGCCTGGAGATCGCGGGCAGTTGGGCCGACGCGCCGCCGCCGGCGACTCCGGTGGTCGTCGACCCGCACGGCGATCACCGGATCGCCATGGCCATGGCGCTCGTCGGTCTGCGCCGTCCGGGCCTGGCGATCGCCGATCCGGGCTGCGTCGGCAAGTCGTGGCCCGGCTTCTGGGACGGTTTCGCGGCCTGGAGCGGCGCCGGGAGGGAGGGGCGCTGAATCGGCCGGCGACGGCGCTGCGTCACCCGGCCCTGGCGCCGGCCGCCGGCCAGCCGCCGGAGCGCGCCGACCTGTCCGACCGGGCGCGGCTCGGGGTCGTGCTGCAGGCGGCCGGGCTGCTGTCGCTCTGCGAAGTCGCCGGATGGCGCCTCGCCGGCGACTGGGGCGCGGCGCGGATCGATCGGTCCGGGGTGCTCACCGGGCTGGCCGTCGAGCCGGGACGCGCCGCGACGCCGCCGCTCGCTCTGCTGCTCGACCTGCTGCGGCGGCTCTTCGGCGGCGCGACGATCGCCGGGCGCGGCGAGGCGCGCCGGGTGGCGCGCCAGGTCGCGGCTCGCTGGAGCGGTGCCCTCGATCGCGCCGCGATCGACCCGGAGATCGCGGCGCTCGTCGCGGCGGCACCCTTCCTCGCCGGGCCGTCGCTCACCGCGGCGCGCCAGGGGCTCGAAGGCGCGCTGCTGCGCGACGGACAGGAGGTCTCCTGGCGGGCCGGACGGCCCGCCCCTGCCGGCGCGCCGGGTGACCCGCACTCGCTGCTCGCGGCGCGGCGGTGGCATGCGGCGGCGCGCGCGTTCCTCGCGGCGCCCCCCGACGACGCCGACGGCCGCTTCGCCCAGGCGCGCGCCTTCGCCGGTGACGGCCGGCTGACCGCCGCGCTCGCCCTGCTCGGCGGTCGCGCCGACGTCGCCGCCGAGACGCTGCGCCTCACCTGCCAGGTCCACCTCAACGAGCTCGGCGCCGCGCGCGAAACGGCGCGCCGGCTGGCGGCGCGGGCGCTGGCGCCGGCCGAGCGCCTGGCGGCGACCGACCCGATGCTGCGCGTGCTCGCGCTCTCCGGCGAGGCCGAAGCCGGGCGCGACTGGTGCGCATCGCTCGTCGCGGCATCGCGTGGCCGCGCGCGGGTGGCCGCGCGCCTTCACGCGGCGCTCGCCGCCGGCGATCGGCGCGACCTGGCCGCGATGGAGAACGGCCTCGCCGCGGCCGGCGATGCGGGCGGCGAACCCGAGCTCGAGGCGCTGCGCTGCGAAGTGGCGCTGCAGCTGGCGCTCGCCCGCGAGGACGGCGCCGCGGTCATCGAGCAGGCGCGGCGACGGCTGCGTCTGGCGCGGCGCACGATGACCCGCATCGAGGCCGGGCGGACGTGGAACAACCTCGGCGTCGGGCGCCTGGTCGAGCGGCGCTTCGCCGCCGCCGAGCGCGCCTTCGCTCACGCCGCCCGCCTGCTGCGCGGCTGCGACGGGCCGCTGGCCGTGACCCTGGCCAGCACCAACCTGGCCGAGACACGCCTGCGCGTCGGCAACACGAGCGGCGTCGAGCCGATCCTCGCCGCCTCGTCGGCGGCCAACCGCCGCGCGGGCAACCGGCGGGGGAGCATCGAGGACGAGCTGATCGCCCTGCGGCACGATCTCGTGCGCTTCGACCTCGAGGGGGCGCTGGCGCGCGGCGCGGCGCTCGCGGCCGGCCTCGAGCCGGAGGACGACCGGGAGGCGGGCCGCCTGGCGGTGCTCACGGCGCGCGCGCACGGCTGGCTCGAGCGGCCCGCGGCGGCTGCGGCCGCCCTGGCGGGCGTGCCGCACGAGGCGCTGCGCGAACTCGAACCGGAGGAGGTTCCTTTCCTCTTCGCCCTCGCGGGGCTCGCCGAGCGCGCTCTCGCCGCGACGGATGGCGCGCTGGCGCCGCTCGTCGCGCCGCTGGTGCGGGGCGAGCTGCCGGCCGGCGAGCGCTGGGCGCTGCTCGATCCGCTCGAGCCGTTCCGGCGGGCCCGCTTCGTCCTCGACGCCGAACAGGTCGCGCCGGGAGCGGCGCCCGAGGCTCGCCGCGCCGAAGCGGCGGCGCTGCTGCGACGCCTCGGGGCGCCGCGCGCCGCCGACCGGATCGAGCGGGCGCGCTCGGTCGCCTGGCGGGCGCTCGGCGAATACCTCGAGCAGCCGCCGGGCGACCGCGAGGCGATCGAACGGCTGTTCGCCGCGGTCGGCCATCCGGAAGCGGAGCTGCGCCTGCGCGACGCGCGCGGCGAGCGGCTGCTCGCCGGTCCGGGGGCGCGCCCCCTCGCCGCCGAGCGGTGCGTCGTGCACGGCGAGGGGGAGCTGGTGCTGCGCGCCGCCGAGTTCGACGAGCCGCTGCGGGCGCTCTTCGCCCTGCTGCGGCGCGAGATCGAGCCCCCTCGCGGCGGCGTGCCGGCGGAGTCGGTCGGCGGCCTGATCGGCGACAGTCCGGTGCTCGCCGCCGCGGTCGACCGGCTCCGACGCTTCGCCGCCGGCGACCTGCCGGTGCTCGTGCTCGGCGAGAACGGCACCGGCAAGGAGCTGGCGGCGCGCCTGCTGCACGACGCCAGCCCGCGCGCGGGCGGCCCCTGGGTGCCGGTCAACTGCGCGGGGTTGTCCGATACGCTGCTGCTCGACCACCTCTTCGGCCACGCGCGCGGTGCCTTTACCGGCGCCGACCGCGAGCGTGCCGGGGTGTTCGAGACGGCGCGCGGCGGCACCCTCTTCCTCGACGAGATCGGCGACTTTCCGCCGGCGGCGCAGGGGAGCCTGCTGCGTGCCCTGCAGGAGGGGGAGATCTGCCGTCTCGGCGAGACGCTGCCGCGCCGGGTCGACGTGCGGGTCGTGGCGGCCACCAACCGCGACGTCGAGGCAATGGTGGAGGAGGGCAAATTCCGCCGCGACCTGCTCTACCGCCTGCGCGCCGCCACCGTCGTGCTGCCGCCGCTGCGCGAGCGCGGCCGCGACGTGCTCCTGCTGGCCGAGCATTTCCTCGACGAGGCGCGCCGCCGGCGCCCCGACCTGCGGCTGACCGCGGAGGCGCGCGCGGCGCTTCTGGCGCACCTCTGGCCGGGCAACGTGCGCGAGCTGCGGGGCGCCCTGGCGGCGGCGGTGGCGCTCTGCGAGGACGGCCAGCTGGCGGCGCGGCACTTCGACCTGCCGGCGGCGCGGCCGGAGGTGGAGGGCGACTGCCAGGGCGGCTATCACGCGCGAGTCGAGGCGTTCCGGCGCCAGCTGCTCGAGGAGGCGCTGGCCGAGAGCCGCGGCAACCTCGCCGCCGCGGCGCGCCGGCTCGGAGTGTCGCGCCAGTACCTCTCGCAGTTCGTGAAAAAGTACGGCCTCGACGTCACCTGAGCGCGGATCGGCCGCGCCCGGGCCCGTCGCGCGCTCCCGCTCCCGTGATCCGGCTCGTCCTGCGTCGCCTGCTGCTCGCCGTGCCGACCACCCTGGCGGTGGCGACGCTGGTCTTCTCGCTGATCCACCTGATTCCGGGCGACCCGGTGCTGATCATGCTCGGCGAGGGGGCGCAGCCGACCGACGTCGAGCAGCTGCGCTCCCGGCTCGGGCTCGACCGGCCTCTCGTCGAGCAGTACCTGCGCTTCGTCGGCGGCCTGGCGCGCGGCGATCTCGGTGAGTCGCTGCACTTCGGCGAGCCGGTCGGCCGGCTGATCGCGCGCCACTATCCGGCGACCGTCGAGCTGGCGCTCGCCGCCATGCTCGTGGCGCTCGTCGTGGCGCTGCCGCTCGGCATGCTGGCGGCTTTCCGCCGCGGCGGCTGGATCGATCGCGGCGCCCGCTTCTTCGCCCTCGCCGGCGTCTCGCTGCCCAACTTCTGGCTCGGGCCGGTGGCGATCCTGCTCTTCTCGATCCAGCTCGGCTGGCTGCCGGTTTCGGGGCGCGGCACGCTGGCGCATCTCGTCCTGCCGGCGGCGACGCTCGGCCTGGCGCTCGCCGGGCTGCTCACCCGCATGGTCCGCTCGGCGCTCGGCGAGGAGCTCGGCAAACCCTACCTGGTCACCGCGCGCGCCAAGGGGCTCTCGCCGGCGCGCGTCGCGTTCGCCCACGCGCTGCGCAACGCGCTGGTGCCGGTGGTCACGGTGGTCGGCCTGCAGTTCGGCTCGCTGCTGACCGGCGCCATCCTCACCGAGACGATCTTCGGCTGGCCGGGCATCGGCCGGCTGCTCATCCAGGCGATCCGCCTGCGCGACTATCCGCTGGTGCAGGGGGCCGTGCTGCTGATCGCGGTGACGTACGTGCTGGTCAACCTCGTCACCGACCTCGTCTATGCGCGGATCGATCCGCGCATCCGCGTCCGATGAGCGCCGCCGCGCCTCCCGCCTCGGCCGCCGTGCGCGCCCGCCGGGCGCTCCTCGCCGTGGGGCTGCTCGTCGTCGCCGGCCTGTTCGGTCCGCTGCTGGCGCCGTACCCGCCCGAGGCGATGGAGCTCGAGCGGCGGCTCGAGGGGCCGTCGCCCGCCCACCCGCTCGGCCTCGACGAGCTCGGGCGCGACGTGCTGTCGCGCCTGCTCACCGGGGCGCGCGTGTCGATGATTGTGGGCCTCGCGGTGGTCGGCCTGGCGGGGACGTTCGGCACGCTGCTCGGCGCCCTGGCGGGCACGCTGGGCGGCCGCTGGGACGGCGCGCTGATGCGCCTGATCGACGTCTTCCTCGCCTTCCCGGGCATTCTGCTCGCCATCGCGCTGGTGGCCGTGCTCGGCCCGGCGCTGTCGCACGTCGTGCTGGCGCTGGTGGCCATCGGCTGGGTCGGCTACGCCCGCCTGGCGCGCGGCCAGGTGCTGCAGCTGCGCGAGCAGGAGTTCGTCCTCGCGGCGCGCACCACCGGCCTGTCGACGGCGCGCCTGGTGCTGCGCCACCTGCTGCCCAACGTGCTGCCGCTGGTGATCGTGCAGGCGAGTCTCGGCCTGGCCGGCGCCATCCTCGCCGAAGCCAGCCTCTCCTTCCTCGGCCTCGGCATCCAGCCGCCGACCCCCTCCTGGGGCGCCATGATCAACGCCGGCCGCGGCCACCTGCTCGACGCCCCCCACGTCGCCGTCGTCCCCGGCCTCGCCATCCTCGGCGCCGTCATGTCTCTCAACTTCCTCGGCGACGCCCTGGTCGACCTGCTCGACCCGCGCCAGCGGGGCACTCTGCGGCGCTGAGCGGAGTGGCGGTCCCGCCGGCAGGAGCTGGCGGCCACGACCCCGTCCGCCCGGCGACTCGCCGAAATCCGCCGCGATGCAGCGGTCTTTGGAGCGCGGTCCAGCCGACGCGCCTTCCTCATCGGAATCCTTCGAGGGGTCTTCACCGCCGCGAGTGGGTGATCCCTCGGCGGGGCGGGACGGCTGGGCGGGACCGTGCGTCCGGTGCGAACGTGCGGACACAAGCTTCCATGGAGGGGTAAGACGGCTCCCGATGGAGTCCGGATCGGGCGTGCCGGGCTTGCAGCGCCCGGAGTCCACCAAAGCCGCCTGGCCCCACCGGCCGCTCGCCGACTCCCACCCCGTTTTTCACTTCCATGGAGGC
This sequence comes from uncultured Thermoanaerobaculia bacterium, assembly GCA_964471955.1. Lineage (GTDB taxonomy): Bacteria > Acidobacteriota > Thermoanaerobaculia > Multivoradales > JAGPDF01 > JACTMI01. The sequence continues at coordinate 10,221 of CAYYIK010000044.1, forward strand.
TTGGATCTCCGGGCGCGCGCCTTGCGCCGGCAGCGACGCACTCGACGCGGCTCCACCCACACGAACCGGTGATGAGCCCCTTCGAGTTCGTGATCGAAGGTCTCACTTTGATGCCCCCGCCTTCCGGGCAAGCCTGTGCGCCCGATTCGCCGGACCTCCGGCACGCAGAAGCGCGACTTCGAAGCGAGAGTCCAGGCCGCCAGGGAGGAGGGGACGATCCACCGCCGACTGCGTCGCCCGAACGGAGATGACGTTTCGGCAGAGACCGACGCGGGGAAAGAGCCGACAACGATTCCGGCCTTCGGGGCCGGTGCGAGCGACTGGCTTCCCGCGCGCGGATTGCATCCTGGCCCGGAGCCCGCGGGGCTCCAACGAGAGGCCGCAGATTCGATTGCAGTCCTGCTCTTCGTCAGAAGCTGCGCGTCGAGCGACTTGCGGGAGGAGTCCGGATGCGAGTCGTCAGGGGGCGGGGCGAGTACGTTTACAGGTCTTCGGGCCGAAGACCGGTGTGTTTCGAGATTCGAGCCAGCATCCTCGGCCCGATCTCTTCGCCCTCGTGAAACGCGAAGACCACATCTGGCCAGCCCTCGCGCCAGAGGGTGCGGTGAGAGCCGGACTGCCGTCGGAGCTGCCACCCGATTCGGTAGAGAGCTGCCAGAACGCGGTTCGCCCGGGCGGCTGGCCAACGGCTCACGCGGCCGGAACGACGAAGCGGATGGGCTGGGGACGAGCCTCACCCTGCTCGATCTGCTCGGCAAGAACCCGAAGGGCTAGTACTTCCGCCTTGGCCATGGCCTCGTTCGCGGAGGAGCCATAGACAAGAACACCAGGAAGCTGCGGAACCTCCGCGAGCCACCGGCCATCTTCTTCTCGCTCGCATTCAAGGTTCAGTTCCATGGGCGCTCTCCAATCAGCGAAGCCGATTCTACCGCCGTCTGACGAATCCCGGGCTTGCCGGCGCGCCCGGGGTGTGTCGGCGAGCGGTAGCGATCGAATGGACCGGCCCTCCTGCCGTGCTTCGCCCGACGATACCCGGCCACTGTCCCGCTCGCAGCCTCGCATCGCATTGGCCACGACGAGGCCACTGTCGCGCTCGCCAACATGCTCGCCCGATTCGCCCGGGCAACGGCGACGCAGGAGCGAATCTTCGAAACCCGGCACGAGGCCGCCCGAGAGGAGACGGTCGCCCACCGCCAGCTACCACGACGCCGAGACGACGATTCGGCAGAGACCGACGCGGGGGCTCGAGCCGAAAACCATTCTGGTCCTCGGAACCGGTCTGATCGACTGGCTCCCCGCGTACGGACTTCATCCTGGCCCGGAGCCCGTGGGGCTCCAACGAGAGGCCGTAGATACGACTGCAGTCCTGCTCTTCGTCAGAAACGGCGCGGCGAGCTACTTGCGGGAGGAGTCGGGATACGAAGGATCAGGCGGCACGGCACAATTGCTGGCAATTCGGGTTCGCAGGCTACGCTCGTGCACGAAAGCCCAGGAAGCCAAGTACGCCCGCGATGATGACAAAGGCCCAGGAAGCAGAGTTGGGAATCGATTGCGAACCAATCTGAATGGGAAAGGGCAAGATCAAACGGTAGAGATGAACCAGAGCAGCTAACGCGAAGATGGTTCCCGCGATTCGGCTATACGTTGTTGCGCTCACGCTTCCTCCCTTTCCTCATTCGGCAATTCCTATCGTGTCGCTTGATGGATCTGATCCAAGCGGCGCGCGGCCGCTGAACGCGGCCGCTGGAGCGACGAGATGGACTCCTCCTTCGGCTGGATAGGCATCTGGACTTGGCGGGTCGCGGAGTCGGGGTCTGGGGGTGGGTCGGTGCGAGACGTCGCCTGGCGGCTTCCTCGGGGGCGCGGACTTCGGCTCGACGCTCGTCGGGAGCCTTCCCTGCGCCTCGCCGAGGGAGCGGCCGGATCCTCGCCCCGGGGCACGCGAGGAGTGAGAAGATCGCCTCCGCACATCGACCCCCGAAGCGCGAGGAGAGCCCATGACGAGACCCGCCCTGTTGGTTGTCTGTGGCCTGATGGCGCTCACGGCCACCACCGCGATGGCGCAGGATGACGCCCGGCCGGCCGCGATGGCGCAGGAGGATGCCCAGCCGGCCTCGCCGCTCTACGATGCGGCGCTGGCGCAGAAAGTCGGCGCCGACGAGCGCGGCATGCGCAAGTTCGTGCTGGTGATTCTCAAGACCGGCCCGACGCGGGTTCCCGACGGTCCCGAACGGGACGCCATGTTCCGCGGCCACTTCGCCAACATGACCCGCCTCGCGGAGGCGGGCCAGCTCGTCCTGGCCGGCCCGCTCGACGGCGTCGACGGCTGGCGCGGCCTCTTCGTCTTCGCCGTCGAAGAGATCGCGGCAGCCGAAAAGCTCGTCGCCACCGACCCGGTGATCCAGCAGGGCGAGATGGTCGCCGAGTACCACGCCTTCTACGGCTCGGCCGCCCTGATGGAAATCAACGACCTGCACGAGCGGATCGCGAAGAAGAACTTCTGACCGACGAGCCGGAGGGCCTCGGGACGAGAGAATCGCGTCGCAAACCCTGCAGTTCTGGAACTCAACTCCAGGAGTGCAAGGATGATTCGAACCCGTTTGCGTCCGCCGGCGCGATGGACGACGGATTCGTCGCAGCGTCCGGTGCGAGCCCTCGGACAACAGCTTCCAAAGAGGGAAAGCCAGGACCCTGGCGGCCGGAACCTGTGGGTCGATCGCAGGAACCGCCTGCCGGTTTCGGCTCGCAGGCACCCGCACCCGGGTAGCCACCGGAGGCGGGCATTTTCTCTCCATGAAGGACTCTGTCCGGGGGCTCGCACCTGGCGCTCCGTACCGCAGACCTGGTGCGAACTGGTCGAAGCCGAATAGGGAGGTCGCAAGCGTTCTCGTCGCGCCGCCCTGACGACGCCGAACCGGGGAGCTACAAGATCGAGGGCCCGTAGTCGCCGATCGCACGAGTCGCTCGCCAGCAGAGGCCGAACGCGATCGCGGCGGCGGCGACCGTGGTGACGACGCGCGAAGTACTCGAGAAGAGCAGATCGCCGAGCGATGGCGACCAGAATGCTTTGAACGGGCTCGAGATCGCCACGACCTCGACGGCGATCCCTGCGGCGGCGAGCAGGCAGAGCGCCAGGCGCAGCCAGGGCGAGCGCGAACGCTCCCGCCAGGCGAACGCCACCGGCAGCGCCAGCAGCGGCAGCACCGGCACCAGCAGCCGCGGCCCGAACCCGGAGCCGCCGCGCCAGTCGATCCAGGAGGCGTTCAGCAGGTAGAACGCCGTGAAGCAGGCCGCGGCGAGGAGCGCGCCCGGCGGCCTGCGCGAACCGGGGAGCAGCAAGACCCCGAGGACGACCACCGGCGCGAACCAGAGCAGTCCGCGCGCCGGGTCGATCGCCAGCCCGAGGATCCCCTCCACGACCTCACCCCTCTGGAAGCGCTGGGGGAAATCGATCCACGAGGACCCGTAGAGGAGCAGGTTGCGGGCGACGAAGAGCGCTCCCGCGAGCACGAAACCTGGGAGCAGACCCACCGAGTGCCGCCAGCCACAGCGCCAGGCGGCGAACCCCCAGATGAACAGCGCCGGCAGCAGCGCCTGCTCCTTGATGACCAGGGCGGCGCCAAGCAGCAGGCCGGCGACGACCATTCGCCTTCGCTGAATTGCCCAGACCGCGCCGATGAGCGCCCCGGCGAGCCAGGGCTCGGTGAAGAACGTTCGGCCGTAGAACCAGAGTGGGGTGGAGAACCAGGTGATCGCCGCGACCACCCGCCCGCCGCGCGGATCGCCGAGTTCCTCGCCCGCCAGGCCGGCGAGCGCCTTGTAGCCGAGGAAGCTGATCAGGATGGTGAGCAGCCCGAGGACCAGATCGGGCGTCCCGGGCAGACCGGCGCGCAGAGCGATGGCGAGAAACGGCGCCGCGAAGAGGGGCATTCCGATCGGGTGACTGGAGACCCGCCCGGCCGGCTTGTCCACCAGGTGCTCGTCGAGCGGCTTGCCCAGTGCCCGCCGCCCCGCCGAGGGGCGCCGTCCTTCGCGCGACTCCGCGTACTGATTCGTCGGATCGAAGTCGAGGTCCGTGGCGATCGACACCGCGACCGTCGCATAGTGGGGCTCGTCCCCTCCGATCAACTCGGGCCGGACGAGAAACGGCACCGCGATCAGCAGCAGCGGCAGCCAGGTGATGGCGCGATCCAACCAGCGGAGACGGCGCAAGCAGTTCCTCCTGTCAGGAGTGCGCAGTGAACGCCCATCCTTCCGGGTCGGCGCGCATCATAGGGGAGGCCGCGAGGCTTTCAAAGGGAAGAATCCCGCCCGAGCTGGCGCCGCGCGAGTTGAGATGCCAGGGAAAGGCAAGGGCAAGAGCTTCCAGAGAAGGGAGAAGCCGCCAGCGGAGGCCGCCGGAGCCTTCCTGCTTCCGACGGCCCGGATGGGAACGACCGGCGAGCCGGACCCGCCGGCCTGCTCCGGCGCCACCGGCCGCTGCCGCTGATCTCTTCTCCGGGAGCTTTTCTCGTTGCTTCGTCACCCCTCGGACCGACTCGGACCGGCGGAGGGCTTTCTGTGGCTTCTTCGCTCTTCTGCGGCTCGCCGCGGCGGGTCAGTCGAGGTGGTCCCAGCCGAGGGCGGGGAGGGGGTGGGCTTCGCCGGCGGCGTCGAGGAACCGGACGGCGCGCTCGCGGGTGATCGTGCCGATGCGGTGGCAGGCGAAGCGGGGGGGCGGGGTAACCGTTTCGGGCAGGGTGAACAGGAGGACGTAGTCCTCGCCGCCGGCCAGGGCGACGGCGATCGGGTCGAGGCCGAGCGCCGCGGCGAGCGCCTCGTGCTGCGCCGCGACGGCGCGGCGCAGCAGGCGCAGGTCGAGCTCGGCGCCGACCTGGCTCGCGGTGCAGAGGCGGCGCAGGTCCTTGGCCAAGCCGTCGGAGACGTCGATCGCCGCCCCGGCCCGCCGCCCCAGTCCCGCCAGCCACGCCCCCAGTTCGAGCTGCGGCAGCGGCACCAGATGCCGCGCTACCGCCCGCCGCCCGGCGGCGGCCGTCTTTCCTTTCAACAGAAAGTCTTCGTCTTCGGCCTCCGGCAGCACCACCCGCTTGCCGCGCAGCTCGGCGCCGCGCAGCACCAGCTCGCAGCCGAGCGCCGACTCGCCGACCGGGCCGCCGAGCCAGAGGGCGTGTCCCGGGCGGGCGCGGTCGCGGCCGAGCGAGGCGGCGCCGCGCGGCTTGTCGCCGAGCAGGGTGAGCGAAGCCGAGAGGATGGGCGAATGGGCGACGTCGCCGCCGACCAGTGCGACGCTGTGGCGCTTCGCCTCGGCGAGCAGGCCGTCGATCAGCGGCCGCGGGTCGGTCTCGGGGGGCAGGCCGAGGGCGAGCAGCGCCCAGCGCGGCCGGGCGCCCGAGGCGGCGAGGTCGGAGAGATTGACCGCCAGCAGCCGCCGGCCGAGCGTCGCCAGGTCGAGCCCGGAGGCGAAGTGGGTCCCCTCGATCTGCTTGTCGACCGTCACCACCAGGCGGCCGCGCGCCGCCAGTTCGGCCGTGTCGTCGCCGATCGGCGAACTGCTCGAGGCGCGGGGGAGCCGGCGTTCGAGCCAGGCGACGAAGGCCTCTTCGCCGCTCACCGGCGCTTCCCGGCCGGCGGGCGCTGCGCCGGGCGCCGCGCCGGCGCCCGCTTCGCGCGACTCTTCGCCACCGGCGCCAGCGCCCGCGCCAGCACCTGGTCCATCGTCTCGACGAAGACCAGCTCGAGATCGCGCCGCGCCTCGGCCGGCAGCTCGGCGAGGTCGCGCCGGTTCTCGCGCGGCAGCAGCACCGTGCGGATACCGGCGGCGCGCGCGGCGAGCAGCTTCTCCTTCAGGCCGCCGATCGGCAGCACGTCGCCGCGCAGGGTGATCTCGCCGGTCATCGCCAGACGGCGATCGACCGTCCGGCCGGCGGCCACCGAGAGCAGCGCCACCGCGACCGTGATGCCGGCCGACGGGCCGTCCTTGGGGATCGCCCCGGCCGGCAGGTGGACGTGGAAGTCGTGCGTGGCGAAGAAGTCGGCGGGCAGGTCGTGACGCGCCGCCCAGGCGCGGCAGTAGGTCAGCGCCGCCTGCGCCGACTCCTTCATCACCTCGCCGAGCTGGCCGGTGAGCGCCAGGCGCCCCTTGCCGGGCGTCGCCAGCGCCTCGACGAACATCAGCTCGCCGCCGGTCGCCGTCCAGGCGAGGCCGGCCACCACGCCGACGCGATCGCGCTCGAGCAGGTCCTCGGCGAGATGGCGCGGCTGGCCGAGGAAGGCCTCGAGCTTCTTCGGCCCCAGCGCCACGCGGGCCTTGCGGCCGCTGGCCACCTGCACGGCGACCTTGCGGCAGGCGGCCGCGATCTCGCGCTCGAAGCCGCGCAGCCCCGACTCGCGTGTCCACTCGTCGACCATGCGGCGCAGCGCCCCGTCGGCGAAGGTCAGCTGCCTGTCCGTCAGGCCGTGCTCGGCCAGCTGTTTGGGGATCAGGTGGCGGCGCGCGATGGCGAGCTTCTCCTCGAGCGAGTAGCCGGAGAGGCGGATGACCTCCATGCGGTCGAGGAAGGCGGCCTGGATCGGATCGAGCAGGTTGGCCGTGGTCACCCAGAGGACCCGCGACAGGTCGTAGGCGACGCCGAGGTAGTGGTCGCGGAAGGTCGAATTCTGTTCCGGGTCGAGCACCTCGAGCAGCGCCGAGGAGGGGTCGCCGCGGAAGTCGGCGCCGATCTTGTCGATCTCGTCGAGCATGAAGACCGGGTTGGAGGTGCCGGCCTGCTGCAATCCCTGGAGAATGCGGCCGGGCAGCGCGCCGACATAGGTGCGCCGGTGGCCGCGGATCTCCGCCTCGTCGCGCACGCCGCCGAGCGACAGGCGGACGAACTTGCGCCCCAGGGCGCGGGCGATCGAGCGCCCGAGCGAGGTCTTGCCGACGCCGGGCGGCCCGACGAAGCAGAGGATCGGGCTGCGCGAATCGGGCTTGAGCTTGCGCACGGCGAGGAATTCGAGGATGCGCTCCTTGACCTTCTCGAGGTTGTAGTGGTCCTCGTCGAGAACGCGCCGCGCGTCGACGAGGTCGAGGTGGTCGTCGGTGACCTGGTTCCACGGCAGGCCGGTGAGCCACTCGAGGAAGGTGCGCTGCACCGAGCTCTCGGCCGAATCCGGGTGACTGCGCTCGAGGCGCTGGATCTGCCGCTCCATCTCCTCGCGGGCTTCGTCGGAGAGACCGCGTTCGACGGCGAGCTGGCGATAGCGGGCGATCTCCTCGGCGAGGTCGTCGGCCTCGCCCAGCTCGGCCTGGATGGCGCGCAGCTGCTGGCGCAGGAAGTACTCGCGCTGGCTGCGGTCGATCTCGCCGCGCGCCTGCGAGGAGATCTCCTGCTGCATGGTGAGCAGCTGGATCTCGCGGTGCATGTGCTCGGCGACGCGCCGCAGCCGCGCCACCGGGTCGAGGATCTCGAGGATCGCCTGCGCGTCGGTGATCGTCAGCTCGAGGTTCGAGGCGATCAGGTCGGCCAGCCGGCCGGGATCCTCGAGGTTGGCGACCAGCAGCAGCACCTCGGGCGAGACCTGGCGGCCGAGCGAGAGGATGCGGTCCATCGCCTCCTTGGCCGAGCGCACCAGCGCCTGTACCTCGAGGCTCGCTTCGGGCGCGGCCTCCTCGACGATCGCGTCCACCTGCGCCTGCAGGAAGGGCTCCCCCTCGGCGATGTGCTCGACGCGGATGCGGGCGATCCCCTGGGCGAGGATGCGGATGCGTCCGTCGGGCAGCTTGAGCATCCGCATGATCGCCGCCGCGGTGCCGTACTCGTGCAGGTCGCCGGGGCCGACCTCCTCGGCCTCCGGGTCCTTCTGCGCCACCAGGGCGAGCAGGCGGTGCTCGGAGAGCGCCGCGTCCACCGCCAGGATCGAGGACTCGCGTCCGATCGACAGCGGCACGATGATGTAGGGGTAGAGAACCGCGTCCTTGAGCGGCAGGACGGGGAGCAGATCGGGCAGGCGGGGCGCTTCGTCGTTCATCGGTTCCTTCACGTCAGCTCTTCTTTTTCTTCTTCTTGCCGTTGCGGTCGCGATCCTTGTCGAGCAGCCCCTTGAGCTCGGCCATGAACTCCTCGACGTCCTCGAAGCGGCGGTAGACCGAGGCGAAGCGGACGTAGGCGACCTGGTCGATGACGCGCAGGCGCTCCATCAGGAAGGCGCCCAGCTCGCGGGTGGAGATCTCGCGGTCCTCGCGGTCGGCGAGCAGGTTCTCCGCCGCGTCGGCGATCTCCTCGAGCTGGAGCACCGAAACCGGCCGCTTCTCGCAGGCCTTCTCGAGCCCCTTGAGCAGCTTGGCGCGGTCGAAGTCCTGCCGCGTGCCGTCGCTCTTGACCACCTTGAAGTGGACGTCCTCGACCTTCTCGTAGGTCGTGTAGCGGCGGTTGCAGGCGAGGCACTCGCGCCGCCGCCGGATGGTCGACGAATCGCGACTCTCGCGCGAATCGACCACCCGGTCCTCGAACCTGCCGCAGAAGGGACACCGCACGCCCGGACTCTAGCGCAGCGGGGCGGCGGCGCCGGGCACTTCGCGGGAGCGGCGCGGTCGGCTAGATTCGGGGGGAGATGGCCAAGACGGATCGGATCTTCGAGCTGCTCGCGCTGCTGGCGGGGACGCGGGGTTTCAAGGAGGCGGATCTGGCGCGCCGCCTCGGCGTGTCGGTGCGTACGGTCTATCGGGATCTCGCGGATCTGCAGCGGATCAACGATTCGATCGAGCAGACCGATCAGGGCTGGCGGCTCAAGGGCGCCGGGCGATCCATTCCCGTCGACCTCGACGCGGCCGAGCGGGCGCTGGTGCGGGTGGCGCTCGGCAATCCGGCGCTGCGGCGCCTGCGGCGGCTGCGCCGCCCGCTCGAAGCGCTCGACGCCAAGCTCGCCCCGCCGCGGGTGAGCGCCGCCGGCGCCGGCGCGGCGCTCGAGCTGGCGACGGTCGATCGCAGCGGCGAGGTGCCCGAGGCGGTCTTCGAGGCGCTCGAGCGGGCGATCGGCGAGCGGCTGGTCTGCGACGTCGAGTACCAGACGCTCGCCGAGGCGCGGCCGCGGCGACGGCGCTTCGATCCGCTGCGCCTCTTCCAGCGCGCCGAGGCCTGGTACCTGGCGGCGCACTGCCACGAGAACGAAGAGGTGCGCATCTTCCGGCTCGACCGCATCACCGCCGTCGAGCCGACCGGCGGCCGCTTCGTGCCGCCGGAGAAGTTCGACCTCGCCGCCTTCCTCGCCGACACCTGGTCGATCTCGAAGGGGGGCGGCCGCTTCGACGTCGAGCTGCGCTTCGCCGCCGCGCTGCGCCCGCTGTTCGAGCACTCGCGCCACCACGAGACCGAGCAGAAGGAGTTCGCGCCGGACGGCACCTGCCGCTACCGGGTGCGGGTCGGCCAGCTGGAGGAGATCGCGCGCTGGATCGTCGGCTTCGGCAGTGAGGCGACGGTACTCGCGCCGGAGGCCCTGCGCGACGCCGTGCGCCGCCTCGCCGAAGGTGCGCTGGAGGCCAACTCGGCGGCGCCGGGGCCGCCGCCGAAGGGGCGCAGCGCCCGCCGGTCCGGCCGCTGAGCGGCGAGCGGCGCATGCGGCGGACGCGGGGAGCCCCGCGATGAGAGCCCGGCCCGCGCTTCCGGCGTCGCGCCTGCGCGCCACCTGCGGTGCCCTGCTGCTCGGCGCCTTCGCCGCGGCCTGCAGCGAAGAGCGCCGGCCCGCCGCGCCGGTGCCGGGGGTCCGGCCCGCCCCCGTCCGGCCGGTGCCTCCGGCGCCACGGCCGGCGGGGCGCGGCGTGCCGGAAGGCGACTCCGCGGCAGTGGCGGCGGCCGGCGCGTTCCTCGCCGCACCGGCAATCGCCGAGGGGTGCGGGCCCTACCGCCTGGTGACCGACGCCGGTGACTCGTTGCTCGCGACGCTGCGGGCGATCTGCGCCGGACCGGTCGCCCGCTTCGAGGAGGAGTACGCGGCGCGCCTCGGCGTCCGGCCGGCGCATCCGCCGCGCGGCACGCTGGTGGTGTTCGCCGAACGGCGAAGATTCCGTGCCTACGTCGCGGCGCACGTCGACCTGCCGCAGGGCTACGCGGCGTTCTCGCTGGCGCCCAAGGGGCTGGTCGTCCTGCCGGCGGGGGATCTGCCGCCCGACGAAGTCGCCCGCACGCTGGCGCACGAACTGGCGCATCTGGCCCATCGGCGCACCTTTGGCGTCGATCTCGAGCCCTGGCTTTCGGAGGGGCTGGCCGACGCGGTGGGCGAGTCCGCATCGCTGCGGGGTTTCGCCCCGCTGGCCGGCATTGTCGGCGTCGAGGGGCTGCGCGATCGGCTGCTCGGCGGGTACGCGAGCGGCAACGCCGGAACCCTGGCGCGACTGGTCACCCTCGGCCGCGATCGCTTCGACCGCGGCGCGGTGTCCTACGACTACGAGCAGGCGGCGCTCGTCGTCCGCTTCCTGTTGCTCGACCCGGAGCTGGCGCCGGACTTTCGCCGCTGGCTCGGCCGTCGCGCCCGGCGCGGCGCCGCCGCCCCGGCGTTTCCGCCCCCGGGCGGCCCCGGTTGGGAGGAGATCGAAGAACGCTTCCGCGGCTGGCTCGCCGCGCGGTGAGGCGCGCGGCGGGGGCGCTGGGCGCGTCCCCCGCCGCGGCCCGGGTCAGTTCTGCGTCGCCGACCAGCGGCTGGTGTCGCCGGTTTCGAAGCCGTCGAGGAAGGGCATCGTGTCGACGGCCGGCACGAGGCACCACTGGTTCAGCGTCCCGGTGTCGCCACCGGCGTTGTCGGAGACGTTCAGGGTCCAGGTGCCCTCCAGCGACTCGCCGTCGAAGACCGAGAGAGGGTTGTTCGGCGTGTAGTGGCCGTCGGGCGTGAACGCGGGTGTGGCGCTCAGGCACGCATCCTCGAAGCTCCCGTCGGCACCTTCGTCGTCGGCGTGGACGCCGGGCAGGTTGTCGCCGCTGCAGCCGAAAGTGGAGGTCGGAACCCCGGGGCGGTCGTAGAAGGTGACGGACGTGCCGCTTTCGACATGCGTGAGGGTGAAGATCAGGTCGCCGACCCAGGTGTGGGTGGCGTCGACCAGGACGTCGAGGTCGGTGAGGAACTCCGGTCCCGGCGGCAGGACGACCGAGTCGTCGGCGCCGGCGGGCAGGTTGTCGGGGATCGCCAGCGCCGGGACGCTGCAACCGGGCGGCAGCTCGTAGATCCAGGCGCCGGCCGCGAAGGTCTCGCTGGTGGCCCACGGCGTCGGAATCGGCGTCAGGTAGGTGGTGGAGTCGAGGTCGAAGACGTGGATGGAGCCGGCGGCCCCCACGGAGTCGTCCTCGATCATGTAGGCGCGGCCGTCGGTGCCGACGGCGAGGCCGTCGATGTCCGTTTCGCCCGCCGGGTAGGGAGCGACGATCGTGTAGGTGCCGCTGCCGTCGAGGGGGATCTGCACCAGCCCGCGGTTGGCCGAGGCGTCGTTGGTGCCGTAGAGCAGGCCGGTCACGGGATCGGAGTCGAGCCCGCCGATGTCGGTGCCGGCCGCGTCGGCGTAGGCCTCGAGCAGGGTCGCCACGCCGGTCACCGGGTCGATTTCGTAGAGGCCTTCGGGGTTGTTGGTCGAGCTGATGTTGCGGCCGGCGACGAGCATCCCCTGGTGCATGCCGAGGGTCACCATGGAGAGCGTGGCCCCGTCGACCGAGCTGGTGAAGTTGCCGATCGTGGTGACCGAAGGAGCGCCGACCGGCCAGTGGTGGAAGGTCGAGCCGCTGGACAGGTAGACGATGTCGGTCGTCACGTCGTAGGCGGCGCCCCAGTACTGGACGCCGAGCGGCACCTGGACGTTGGCGAGGGTGCCGGTCGGGTCGACCAGCTCGGCGGGGATCGTGGCGTCGTCGACGCCGATGAAGAGCGGATGGGTGAGGGTCGAGCCGAACGGGACCGGATAGGTGCCGGGGTTGGCGGGCGCCTCCGTTTCGGCGAGCCGCGAACGGCTCTCCTCCGCCGCGGCCTCGAGGTCGTCGAGGGCGCGGCCCGGAGCCACCGGGGCGAACAGCAGGGCCAGGGCCAGGGCGAGGGTGAGGGGGGCGGACTCCGGCAGGTGACGGTACGGTCGTTCCATGGGGTCTCCTCTCGGTGTCTCCCCGGATCGCTCCGCCACAGTGCCGGCGACGCCTATCGCGGCCCGTAGGCGACGAGCGGCCCGCGGAGACTGCTGTTCTCGTGAGGGCTGGAGGCTATCAGAGTCGGTCGGCCGTTCGGACGGACTCGTCAGCCGCCGACGATGGCGCCGACGACGAGGAGCGGTTCGCGTCCGCCGGCGACCTCCGCGGGCAGCGGCCGGTCGGGCGGCTGGTGGGAGAGGTCCTCGCCGCAGGCGAAGAAGCGCAGGAACGGGCGGCGGCGCAGCGAGCCGTGCTCGCGGATGGTGCCGCGCAGCACCGGATGGCGGCGCTCGAGCTCGTCGAGCACGGCGCCCAGGGTCACCGGCGCCGCCACCTCGAGCGTCACCTCGGCGCCGCTGCCGGCGAGGGTGCGCAGGTGGTGGGGGAGGGAGACGCGGATCACGGCAGCGTCTGCGCCTCGACCGAGAGGACGGCCGGCAGGTCGCGGGCGATCGCCGTCCAGCTCTCGCCCGCGTCGGCCGAAGCGTAGACCTGGCCGCCGGTGGTGCCGAAGTAGAGACCGCACGCGTCGAGACGGTCGACCGAAAAGGCGCCGCGCAGCACGTTGACGTAGCAGTCGCGCTGCGGCAGGCCGCGGGTGAGCGGCTCCCACTCGCCGCCACCGGTGCGGCTGCGGTAGACCCGCAGCTTCCCCTCGGGCGGGTAGTGCAGCGAATCGCTCTCGATCGGCACGACGTAGATCGTCTCCGGCTCGTGGGCGTGCACGGCGACGGGGAAGCCGAAGTCGCTCGGCAGGTTGCCCGAGACCTCGCGCCAGTTCTCGCCGGCGTCGTCGCTGCGCATCACGTCCCAGTGCTTCTGCATGAAGAGCACGTCGGGACGTGCCGGGTGGAGGGCGATGCGGTGGACGCAGTGGCCGACCTCGGCTTCGGGGTCGGGCAGGACGTACTCCGAGCGCAGCCCCTTGTTGATCGGCCGGAAGGTCTCGCCGCCGTCGTCGCTGCGGAAAGCGCCGGCGGCGGAGATGGCTAGGTACATCCGCGACGGGTTGCGCGGGTCGAGGACGATGGTGTGCAGGCCCATGCCGCCGGCGCCGGGCTGCCAGAGGTTCCCCTTGACCGCCCGCAGCCCCGGGTGCTCGATCCAGGTGCTGCCGCCGTCGGTGGAGCGGAAGAGTGCCGCGTCCTCGACCCCGGCCCAGACGGTGTCCGGGTCGTCGAGCGACGGCTCGAGGTGCCAGACGCGCTTGAACTCCCACGGGTGCTGGGTGCCGTCGTACCACTGGTGGGTGCCCGGATCGCCGGCGTAGGCGAACTCGTTGCCGACCGTCTGCCAGCTGCGGCCGCCGTCGTCCGAGCGCTGCATCACCTGGCCGAACCAGCCGCTCGACTGCGAAGCCCAGATGCGGTCGGGGTCCGCCGGCGACCCCTTGAGATGGTAGATCTCCCAGCCGCCGAAGTGCGGGCCGGCGATCGACCACTCCCGCCGCGCTCCGTCCGAAGTCAGCACGAACGCCCCCTTGCGGGTCCCCACCAGCAGTCGCACGCCGCTCATGGTCTTCTCCGTATCTCTGTCGTGATCGCCTGCGATCCTACGGGAAAGACGAAAGACTTCCATGGACGGGAAGAGAGACGAAAGACGAAAGACCTCCACAGAAGGGAAAAGAGACGGGGGAATTCCGTGGAAGGTGAAGGCTCGCCGGGGCCGGGGCCGGGTTCGCGGGCGGCGAGGGCGCCGGGCGGCGCTGCCCGGTGCTCGCCTCCTACTGCCGCGCCCTGCCGCCGCCCCCTATTCTTTCCTTCTATGGGCTTTTGCCTTTGCCTTGAATTCCTGGCTCTCGGCTCCTCCCGTTGTTCCGCGGGTCTCTGCGCTCCGGGCTTTCGACCGGTCGACCGTCGTGCCTCGTTGAAAAGCCATGAGCAATTCGATCAGCCGGAAAGGGGGCCGTCTTCGGCGGCTCGGAGGTTGCGGAAGCGCTCGGCTTCGTGGCTGCCCTCGAAGTCTTCGAGCTCGAAGAGCTGGCGCACCTCGATCTCGCACTCGGCGCCGGGGCCGACGGGGTTGGGGAAGCGCCGGGTCCACTCGAGGGCCTCTCCGCGCGAGCGCACCTGGATCATCGTGTAGCCGGCGACGAGCTCCTTGGTCTCGGCGAACGGCCCGTCGATCACCGTCGGGCCGGACGGCGCGTAGCGAATCCGCCACCCTTTCGCGCTCGGCTGCAGCCCCGAGGCGTCGAGCAGCACGCCGGCGGCGGCGAGCT
>CAYYIK010000045.1:0-24270 GCA_964471955.1 uncultured Thermoanaerobaculia bacterium
CCCCGCGGTGGCGCGATTGGTATCGTCGCTGCCGGAGGTCTCCATGCGCACCGCCACCCTTCGTCGAGGATTCGCACTCTGCATCCTGGCAGCCGGCTTCGCGGTCGCGGCGACCGCCGACGAGCCGCTCTTTCCGCCCGCCGGCGACATCCCGGAGAAGTTCGAGATCGCCGACGAGAGTTTCGACTTCGAGCGTCGCGTGGCGATGATTCCGATGCGCGACGGGGTCAAGCTGCACACCGTCATCCTCGTACCGCGCGGGCTGCGGGCGAAGGCACCGATCCTGCTCACCCGCACCCCCTACGGCGCCGACCGCGCCTCTTCGCGCAACGCCAGCTCGCGGCTCGCGGCGGTGCTGCCGACCGGCGACGACCTCGTCGCCCTCTCCGGCTACATCCGCGTCTTCCAGGACATCCGCGGCAAGCACGGCTCGGAGGGGGACTACGTGGTCAACCGGCCGCTGCGCGGGCCGCTCAATCCGACCAAGGTCGACCACGCCACCGACACCTGGGACACCATCGACTGGCTGGTGAAGAAGGTGCCGGAGTCCAACCAGCGGGTCGGCATCCTCGGCACCTCCTACCCGGGCTTTCTCACCCTGATGGCCCTCGTCGAGCCGCACCCCGCTCTCAAGGCCGCCGTGCCGATCAACCCGATGGTCGACTGCTGGATCGGCGACGACTGGTTCCACCACGGCGCCTTCCGCCAGGTGATGCAGCTGTTCATCTACGTGCAGACGACGACCCGGCGCTCCGAGCTCCCCTTCTGGAGCGACCATCACGACGACTACGAGCGCTTCCTTGCCGCCGGTTCGGCCGGCGAGCTGGCGCGGCGCACCGGCATGGAGCAGCTCCCCTTCTGGCGTCGCCTGGTCGCCCACCCGGCCTACGACGCGTTCTGGAGCGGTCAGGCGCTCGACCGCATCCTGGCCGGGCGACCGCTCGCGGTGCCGACCCTGCATGTGCACGGCTACTGGGACCAGGAGGACATCTACGGCGCCCCGGCCGTGTGGGCGGCGATGGAGGCGCAGGACCGCGACAACGACCGCAACCACCTCGTGCTCGGCCCCTGGCGGCACGGCGGCTCGAACGGCGACGGCAGCGCCCTCGGCCCGCTCCGTTTCGCCGGCGACACCGGGCTCTGGTTCCGCCGCGAGGTCCTGCAGCCCTTCCTCGACCAGCACCTCAAGGAAGGCACCCCGGACGCCCACACGCCGCCGGTGCTCGCTTACCAGACCGGCAGCGACCGCTGGCAGCGCCTCGACCGGTGGCCCCTGGCGTGCGACGAGGGGTGCGCCGAGCCGGCGCGCCGGCTCTACCTGCAGCCCGGCTTCGGCCTCGGATGGATGCCGCCCGCCGCAGACGCCGCAGAGACGACCGCGGATTCCTGGGTCTCCGACCCGGCCAAACCGGTCCCCTACCGCCGGCGGCCGATCCGCCCGCTGTGGGCCGCCGACTCGACCTGGCGCGACTGGCTGGTGGACGACCAGCGCTTCGTCGCCGACCGCCCCGACGTGCTGACCTGGGTCTCGGACGTGCTGCGCGAGCCGGTCACCCTCTCCGGGCAGCCGGTCGCCCACCTGTTCGCCGAGACGACCGGCAGCGACGCCGACTGGGTGGTCAAGCTGATCGACGTCTACCCGCCCGAGGTGCCGGCGCAGCCCGAGCTCGGCGGCTACCAGCTCGCCGTGTCGATGGACATCCTGCGCGGGCGCTATCGCGACGACCCGGCCGCGCCGACGCCGATTCCACCCGGCACGGTGCAGCGCTACCGGCTGCCGCTGCCGATGGCGAATCACGTCTTCCGCCCCGGCCACCGGATCGCGGTGCAGGTGCAGTCGACCTGGTTCCCGCTCTACGACCGCAACCCGCAGACCTGGGTCGAGAACATCTTCCTCGCCCCGCCCGAGGCTTACCGCCCGGCGACGCACCGCATCCACCGCGCCGGCGACGCCGCCACCTACCTCGAATTGCCGGTGGTCAGCGGCGACTGATCAGGGGACGGCGGCCGACCAGGCGTGGAGGCCGCCGGACTCGAAGCCGTCGGCGAAGAGGAGGAAGCCGGGGCTCGCGACGGTGTCGTTGCGCCAGAGGTGGAGGAATTGCGGCGCGTTCCACGCCGGGCTCACCAGGTCGGGGTCGCCGTCGCGGTCGAGGTCGAAGGGGCGCACGCCGAAGTGGCTCTCGTGCCCGGCGTCGTCGACCAGTTGCGGCGTGAAAACCCCGGCGCCGTCGTTGCTCCAGACGACGACCTCGAGGCTGCCGTAGTGCTCGGCCGTGACGATGTCGGCGTCGCCGTCGCGGTCGACGTCGGCCACCCGCATCGAGTTGGTCGAACCCTGCGAGACGACGAGTGTCGCCGGCCAGTTCGGGCTCGTCGGATCGGCCGGCTGGCGCAGCCACCAGGTTTCGGCGCCACTCGCCGCGCCGGTCTCCTCGCTGACCACGATGTCGAGTCGTCCATCGCGGTTGAAGTCGGCGACCTCGAGCCGGTCGTGAAAGACGATGTCCGGCAGGGTCGCCACCAGGTGGGGCGCCCAGTTGCCGCTGCCGTTGCCCGGGTTCTTCATCCAGCGGACCTCGCCGGTGTCGCCGTTCGTGGTGACCAGGTCGATCCGCCCATCGCGGTCGATATCGCCGAAGGCGATCTCCTCGTCGCCGGTGTTGGCCGCCGCCACTGCCTCGACGCGCGGCCAGCTGCCGGCGCCCGGATCGGCCGGAATGCGGAAGTAGTAGCAGGGGTCGACGTTGATCACGATCTCGGGGCGCCCGCCCGGTTCGAGGTCGACCAGGCGGTAGCCCTGCGAGCTGATGCCGTGATTCGACACGCCGACGTCGCCGATCCGCAGCGCTGTCCAGGCGCCGGTGCCGGCGTTGCGCTCGAGCCAGTAGACGCGCCCGGCCGTGCCGCTCATCGCGATGATGTCGAGATTCGCATCGCCGTCGACGTCGACGGCCATGAGCGCGTCGGGGTCGTCCCCCTCGACCTGCGGCAGCGGGTGCTGCGTCCAGGCGCCCGTCAGGTCGCCGCCCGGACTGCGGTACCAGTAGGGCCCGCTCAGGATGTCCGGCCACTCATCGCTGTCCACCCGCGCGAACGTCAGGCCGAACACCTGCACGTGACTCGCCGTGACCTGGATGTAGTTCCAGCCACCGAGCGGCACCCGTCGCGGGGGGGCGTCGACGGCCGCCGGACGGACCGGGACGGCGGCAAGGAGCAGACACGAGATTCCCGTGGCGGCGTACCGCGCCGCCCGGCTGCCGGCAACTGGTGCGAACATGGCTGCCAGTCTTCACCCGGAGCGCCGGGAAGTGGAATGCAGGGGTTCACACGGCCGGCGAGCCGGGAGGATCAGGCCGGACCGTCCAGCGCCGCGAGCATCTCGGCCACCGGGCCGAACTTGACGCGCGCCCGGCCGGCGGCGCGGCCGCGCTCGACTTCGAGGCGGTCGAGCCGTTGCCAGGCGGGGAAGTCGACGACCCGGCAGCCGCGAGCAGCGAGCGTCGCGTCGACCGCGGCCGGGTCGGGCTCGGCGGCCGCCGGCGCGCTGGCGAGGTCGGCGAGCATCGCCGCGGCCGTCTCGGCGCCGTCCGGCTTGTTGCTGCCGATCAGGCCGGTGGGGCCGCGCTTGACCCAGCCGGCGACGTAGAGGCCGGGCAGCGGCTCGCCGCTGGCCGGATCGAGCACCCGGCCGGCGGCGTTGGGGATGATGCCGGCGCGCTCGTCGAACGGCACGCCGGGCAGCGGCAGGGACCGGTAGCCGACCGCGCGTACCACCAGACCGACCGGCAGGGCCTCGAACTCGCCGGTGCCGCGCGCCGCGAGGCCGGAGGGACCCTCGACCAGGCGGTTGCGTTCGAGGCGCAGACCGGCGACCCGCCCCCCTGCGCCGAGCAGCTCGACCGGCGAGACCAGGAAGCGCAGGTGAATGCGCCGCGTCGCACCGGTGCGGCCGCGCGCCGCCGCGGCGCGGAGGATCTCGAGGTTCTTCTGCGCCTGGGGGTCGCCCGCCAGCTCGGCCCGGCTCGCCGGGTCGAGCTCGAGCTCGCGCGGATCGACGATCAGGTCGACGCCGGCCAGGTGGGCGAGCTCCTTGAGCTCGGCCGGCGAGCACTTGGCCTGCACCGGGCCGCGCCGGGCGAGCAGGTGGACGTCGCGCACCGCGCCGGCGCGCAGCGCCGCCAGAGCGTCGTCCGAGATATCGGTCGCCGCCAGCTCGTCCGGCTCGCGGGCGAGCACGCGGGCCACGTCGATCGCCACGTTGCCGACGCCCACCACCGCCGCCGCCGGAGTGGCGAGATCGACCGGCAGGTCGAGAAAGTCGGGGTGCCGGCTGTACCAGGCGACGAAGGCGGTCGAGGAGAGGCTGCCGGCGAGGTCCTCTCCGGGAACTCCCAGCCGCCGGTCGCTCTGCCCGCCCACCGCGAAGACCACCTGGTCGTAGTGCCGCCGCAGGTCGGCGAGGTCGAGGTCGCGGCCGAAGTCGACGTGGCCGAGATAGCGCACCCGCGCATCGAGCGCCAGCCGCTCGAAGACGCGCACCACCTCCTTGATCTTCGGGTGGTCGGGGGCCACGCCGTAACGTACCAGCCCGTACGGGGTCGGCAGGCGGTCGATCAGGTCGACCGTCACCTGCACGTCCCTGGCCGCCAGCAGCGCCGCCGCGGTATAGAAACCCGACGGCCCGGCTCCGACGATCGCCACCCGCAACGGCCGCTCCCCACTCCCGAGTCTCTCCGGCATGCCGCGGACGATAGCGCGCCGCCGGGAGCCCCCTTTGCCGCACTGCGGCGTTACACTTGGGCGACAGGAAGGGAGGTGTCGTGACCCAGGACCTGCAGCTGCGCCCCGGTGTGGCCGGTGGCTACCCGGACCTCTGGACTCCCGAGACCCTGGCGGCGCTCGCCGCGCTGGCGCCGCTCGACGACGATCGCGCGGCGCTGATGGCCGAACGCATCGCGCGGCGGCGGACGCGCCAGCGCGACCGGCGCCGGCTCGACTTCCTCGACCCCGACGCGCTCATCCCGCGCACCGGCCTGCGGGTCGGCGACGCCCGCGCCGGCAACTTCGACGGCAGCGAGATCCCGCCCGATCTCGAGCGCCAGTGGATCCAGGGGACCGGCCCGGCCACCCGCCCGCGCTCGAGCACCGAAGCGAGCCTGCGCAACATCGCCTACGCGCTGCTGTCGGGAGCCGATGGCTGGATGTTCGACGGCGAGGACGCGCTCGGGCAGGTCGAGACCATGTCGCTCGACAACCTGCGCAACCTCCGCCTCGCCTTCGCCGGCGATCCGCGCTTCCTCGCCGTCGCCGAGCGGGTGGCGGACGAGATGAACGACTGGGCGCGCGGCTTCTTCGGTCGCGAGATCATCGCCGACTGGCGCGCCCAGCTCGAGTTCACCACCCGGATCTTCCGCTGCCGCGGCCTCCACCTCGACGACCGTCACGTGCGCCGCGCCGACGGCGCCGGCTTCTCGGCGTCGATCGTCGACCTGGTGCTCTACGTCGTCCACTGCGGCACCCTGCTGCGGGACGAGGGGCGATCGATCGTCCTCTACCTGCCGAAGATCCAGACCGCCGGCGAGGCGGCGCTGTGGAACGACCTGCTCGACCGTCTCGAGGCGCACCTCGGCCTGCCGGGCGGCACGCTCAAGGTCTACGTGCTGGTCGAGCAGGTGGAGGCCTGCTTCCAGCTGATGGAGATCCGTGCCGCCCTCGGCCGCCACTTCGTCGGCTTCAACACCGGGCGCTGGGATTACATCAACAGCGTCTCCGACGCCATGGCATGGGATCCGCAGTTCGTCAACCCGAACATCGACGCGATCGGAATGACATACGGCTACATGCGCGTCTACGAGGACCGCGTGCGACGGGCAGTCAACACGCCCGATCGCAACGGCCGCTGCGCGCTCTGGCAGGGGGGGATGGAGCCCAACATCCCGGTCGGCTCGCCGGAGGGCGTCGCGGCAGGCATGCGGCGCGCGGTCGCCGGCGGCGAGCGCGAGCAGCAGGCCGGAGCCAGCGGCAAGTGGGTGGCGCACTGGAAGATGGTGCACATCGTGCGCCCCGTCTGGGAGCGGGCCGGCCAGGTGAATCAGCTCGGCCGCACGTTCCCGCCGCTCACCCACGACGAGGCCGACGCTGACGGGCTCTTCCTGCTCGAGTCGGCGCCGCGCACGGTGCGCGGTGCCCGCGACCTGCTGAGCGTCGCGCTGCAGTACGGCAACGCCTTCGGTCGCGGCTTCCAGGCGGCGGCGCTCAAGTCGGCGGACTTCTTCGGCGACGACGACGTCCTCTACCTGATGGAGGACATGGCCACCGGCGAGATCCGTCTCAGCATCCTCTGGGAGTGGCTGCACAAGCGCGCACGCTTCACCGCCGACGATGCGGAAACCGGCGTGCGCGCGGGCGACGCGCTGACTCCGCAGCTGTTCGAGCGCCTGCTCGACGAGGAGTACGGCAAGCTGCTCGCGGCGCGCGACCGCGACGTCCACGACGACTCGAAGACGACCACCCTGCCGATCGCGCGCGAGATCGTCGCCACCTACGTCACCCACCCGATCAAGGCGCCCTGGTACATCGACCTGCTCAACCTCAATCTCGACAACCACGATCTCGCCGAAGCGCGCCGCCGCATCTCCCGCTACGTGGAGGCGTTCGATCGCGACGGCACGCGCCTGACCGCCAACCTCGACTTCGATCGCGCCGCCGGGCAGTGACGCCCGGCGCCGGGAAGGAGGCCGCACCGATGATTCGCACCGACACCGCCCCGAGCCCCGACCTCTCCTTCGACGACGCGGTCGCCGCGACCGGGCGCTGGTTCGCCAGCGCGCGCTTCGCCGGGTTGACCCGCCTGCACGGCGCGCGGCAGGTGGTCGAGCAGCGCGGCACGATCCCGGTCGACTACCCGGTGGCCCGCGAGGCGGCCGACGCCTTCCACGAGCTGCTGCGCCGGCGCTTCGCCGAGCGCCGCAGCATCACGACGTTCGGTCCGTACTCGCCCGGCCAGGCGGTGACGATGAAACGGATGGGGATCGAGGGGATCTACCTCGGCGGCTGGGCGACCTCCGCCAAGGGCTCGACCTCCGAGGATCCCGGCCCCGACCTCGCCAGCTACCCGCTCTCGCAGGTGCCCGACGAGGCCGCGGTGCTGGTGCGCGCCCTGCTCGCCGCCGACCGCAATCAGCACTACCTGCGGCTGCGCATGAGCGACGAGCAGCGCGCCGCCGCGCCGGCGGTCGACTACCGGCCGTTCATCATCGCCGACGCCGACACCGGCCACGGCGGCGACCCGCACGTGCGCAATCTGATCCGCCGCTTCGTCGAGGCCGGCGTGCCGGGCTACCACATCGAGGACCAGCGCCCCGGCACCAAGAAGTGCGGCCATCAGGGGGGCAAGGTGCTGGTCGGCTGCGACGAGCAGATCAAGCGGCTCAACGCGGCGCGCTTCCAGCTCGACGTCATGGGCGTCGCGGGCATCCTGGTCGCGCGCACCGACGCCGAGGCGGCGAACCTGCTCGAGAACGCCTCCGATGAGCGCGACCAGCCGTTCGTCCTCGGCGCCACCAACCTCGCGGTGCCGTCCTACAAGGAGGCCTTCCTGGCGCTGATCCGTCGCCTCCACGAGGCCGGTGTCGGCGAGCTCAACGGGCACCTGCTCTACGCGCTCTCCGGCGAGCAGCTCGCCGACGCCGACGCCTGGCTGGAGCACCGGGGGCTCGACCGTCTGGTGGCCGAGCTCGCCGCGGCGCATCGCGACGGCGATGCCGGCGCCACCGATCGCACCTTCGACCGCGCCGCCTCGGCGCTGGTCGAGTCGTGGGAGGCGGACGCCGGGCTCGAGACCTACGGCGATGCGGTGGCGCTCGAGATCGAGTTCCGTGCCCGCGAGGAGGAGACGAGTCTCGGAATCGGCGCCGACGAGTGGCGCGACTTCGCCGCCACGGCCTCGCTGCGCGAGGCGCGCCGCCGGGCGCGCGAGCTCGGCGTCGACGTGCCATGGGACGCCGAAGTCGCCAAGACCCCCGAGGGGTACTACCAGGTGCGCGGCGGGATCCCGTACGCGATCGCCAAGTCGCTCGCCGCGGCGCCGTTCGCGGATCTGCTCTGGATGGAGACCAAGACCGCCGATCTCGACGACGCCCGCCGGTTCGCCGAAGCGATCCACGCCCGCTTCCCCGACAAGATGCTGGCCTACAACCTCTCACCGTCGTTCAACTGGGACACCACCGGGATGAGCGACGAGCAGATGCGCCGCTTTCCCGAGGAGCTCGGCCGGATGGGCTTCGTCTTCAACTTCATCACCTACGGCGGCCACCAGATCGACGGCGTGGCGGCCGAGGAGCTGGCCACCGCGCTGCGCCAGGAGGGGATGCTGGCGCTGGCCAAGGTGCAGCGCAAGATCCGCCTCCTCGAGTCCCCGTACCGCACGCCCCAGACCCTGGTCGGCGGCCCGCGCGCCGACGCGGCGCTCGCCGCCACCTCGGGTCGCACGGCCACCACGAAGGCGATGGGCAAGGGATCGACGCAGCACCAGCACCTGGTGCAGACGGAGGTGCCGAAGAAGCTGCTCGAGGAGTGGCTGGCGCTGTGGGCCGCGCACTACGGGATCGCCGCGCCGCTGCGTGTCCAGCTGCGGCCGCATCGGGCGGGCTCCGAGCTGCTCCAGCTGGCGATCCTCGGCCCGGGGGACGAGCCGCCGCTCGCCAACGTCATCTTCGCTCCCATCCACGACCGGCGCGGCCGCAGCATCCTCTCGGTGCGCGACCAGAACACCTTCGCCGAGCCGCTGCGCAAGAAGCGGCTGATGACGCTGATCCATCTCTTCCTCGTCCACCGCTTCAAGGCCGAATCGGTGCACTACGTCACGCCGACCGAGGACAACCGCTACCAGACCGAGAAGATGAAGTCGCACGGCATCTTCCGCGAGGTGACGACGGAGGTCGGCGAGATCATCGTCGCCGATGTCAACCCGTCGCGCATCGCCGAGCTGCTCGCCGCCGACCGGGCGGCGCTGCTGGCGCTGATCCGCAAGGAGGGCTGAGGCGCCAGGTCAGCCGGCCCCTGCGACGTCCGAGAGGGCGTCCCGGTTACTCCGGCGTCCGGACCGCGGCGAGGCGGGCATCGAGCGCGGCGATGCGCGCTTCGGCCGCCGCGATCGCCGCCTCGGCGGCACGGCGCTCTTCCGGCGTGGGCACCTGGAGCACCACCTCCCGGTCGCGTTCGACCATGCGGAAGCGGGTCGCGAGCACGGCCGGCGGCTCGACCGGAAGCGAGCGCGCCTCGGCGCCGAGCACCAGCACATGGACGGTCCGGGTCTCGCCCGGGGTGAGCGCCGGCTGAAAGGGGACGAACTCTTCGCCCGTGACGGCCGCGCCGCCGGGCATCTCGACGCGGATCTCGAGCCAGGCGGTGTCGACCGGGAAGCCGAGACCGTTCTCCACCGTCACGTCGGCCTCCATCTCGGTGTCGCCGACCGGCCGCGCCACGAAGCCGGTCACCCGCAGGCGGGCGAGCCGCTCCTCGGCGTCGAGCTCGTCGCGATAAGCCGCGACCCGGGTCTGCTCGCCGGCACGCTCGCGGCGGATACCGATCCGCTCGGCTTCCGCGAATACCGCGGCGGCGGTCATGCCGTCGAGCGCGAAGGCGTCGGTGCCCGAGACCTTCCCGGCGCTCGCCTCGCGCACCAGCGCGATGGCCGCGTCGAAGGCGGCGTGCCGCTGCTCGTCGAGCGAATCGCGCAGCTCCGCGATGGAGCCCTCGAGGTCGGACGGATCGAGCACCGGCGCCCCGCAGCCGGCCAGCGGCAGCGCGGCGACGAACAGCACGGCGGCGAGGGTGCGGAAACTCTTCGCGCGGCTCATCGGCGTCTCCGTATCGGTTCTGCACCACTCTAACAAGCCCGCCACGCCCCGCTCAGTCGCCGGCCACTCGCACCCGGCGGCCTTCGGTCAGCTGGCGCGGGGGGTATAGGACGACGAGGTCGCCCGCCGCGAGGCCGGCGAGGACTTCCATCGCCTCGTCGCCGCGGTGGCCGAGACGCAAGTCGCGCCGGCGCGCCCGGCCCGCCTCGACGACCCAGGTCGCCCACTCGTCACCGGCGCGGAAGGTGGCACCGGCCGGCACCTGCAGAACCTCCTCGCCGCGCCACAGGACGAGGCGTACGCGCACCCGGAACCGATCTCCGGCGGCGCTCGGCCGCTCGTCGAGACGGCCGATCACCGCCACCCGCTGCTCCTCGACACCGAGCGGCGAGACCTTGGTGAACCCGGTCGGCTCGATGCGCTCGACCCGGCCGGGCCACCAGCGCCCGTCACCGAAGTCGGCGGCGAGCCGCGCCGCCGGCGGGATCGCCACCGCGTCGGTCGACAGCACTTCGGCCACCACCTCGAGGTCGCCAAGGTCGCCGATCTCGAGCAGCGGCGTGCCGGCGGGCACCACTCGCTCGGACCGTTCGAACTGGCGCAGCACGACACCGGCGACCGGGACGCGCACGACCACCTCCACGCCCGCGGCGGCGTCGAGCAGCGCCGCCCGGGCGCTCGCCAGCTCGAATCGCGCCGCCATCACGGCGGCGCGCGCCGCCTCCAGCGCCTCGCCGGCGGTGCGCTCGCCGGTCAGCGCGCGGTCGAGCTCCTCGGCGGCGACCTGCCCCGCCGCGGCGAGCTCGCGCGAGCGTTCCGACGTCACGGCCGCCAGGACGTGCAGCGCTTCGGCGCTCTCGACCTCCGCCTCGCTCCGTCGCACGGCGGCGCGCGCCGCCTCCACCGCGGCCTCGGCACGCTGACGGGAGCGCGCATCGAGCGGTGACGGCGCGAGGCGCGCGACCACCTGCCCGGCCGCGACGGCGTCGCCGGGGTCGAGTTCGATCGTCGCCAGGTGCCCGTCGACCGGCGCGGCGACGACGTGGCGAGGATGGATGCGCGTCTGCCCCTCGGCCTCCACGGCCGTCTCGAGCGGCCCCCGCGTGACGCTTGCCGCCTCGACGTGGAGCGGTGCCGGGCGCAGGAGCAGGGCCACGGCGGCGGCGACCAGCACGAGTACGGCGACGAGGAGAAACCGGCGGCGAACGGTCATCGGATCACTCCCGGGTCTTGAGCACGGCGACGAGATCGAGGCGGCCGATGCGGTGGCGGACCACCAGGCCGGAGAGCGCCGCCGCCACGGCGATCGTGGTGACGGCGAACAGGATAGTTCCCGCGGTCACCACGACCGGGATGCGGAAGAGCTCGGAGCGGAACCGGATCGCCATCAGCAGGCAGAGGCCGTAGCCGAGCGCCAGGCCGAACGGCAGGCTGACCGCGGTCAGCACCGCCTGCTCGCCGAGCAGCATCGACGCCACCTCGCGCCGCGTGAAGCCGAGCACGCGCAGGCTGGCGAGCTCCCGGCCGCGCTCGGAGAGGGCGATGCGGGCGCCGTTGTAGACCATGCCGAAGGCGATGACGCAGGCGAAGAGAACGCTCACCGAGAGGGAGATCTCGAAGCTCTCGGCGATGGTGCGCTCGAAGCCGTCGCGCACCGCCCCTCGCGAGACCACGCCGGCGACTCCCGGCAGTCGCTTGAGCCGGTCGAGCAGCTCGTCGAGGGAGCGCGCGTCGACCGCGAGAAAGGCGCCGGAGGAGACCTCTCCCTCGCCCAGCAGGCGGCGCGCGGTGCCGATGTCGACGTAGGCCGCGGTGCCGAGCAGGTCGTCGGTGACGCCGGCCACGCGCAAGGCGTGGCGCGGGCGCCGACCCTCCAGGACCTCGACGTCCACGAGGTCGCCGGGGGCGACGCCGAGTCGCTCGGCGAGCATGCCCGAGAGGAGCACCCCCTGCGCCGGGGGCGGTTGGACGCGCAGCCGCTGGTCGACGATGCGCCGGAGCTCGCCCCCCGCCAGGCCGGTCAGCGCGAGCCGTTCGACGCGGAAACCGGCCGCGCGCGCCGCGAGGCGGGCATCGACGGCGCGCAGCGGCTCGACGCGCAGGACTCCCGGCAGGCGCGCCAGCTCGTCGAGCGCCGCCGCCGGCCGGGGCTCGCGGAAGGTGACCGCGAGGTCCTCCCGCTGGACGTGCTCGAACTGCAGCTCGGCGATCCAGTCCACCGCGTCGTAGACCCAGCGTGACGCGACGAGCAGCGCGCCGGCCGCCGCCAGGGCGGCGATCGACAGCAGCGCCCGCACTGGCCGCCGGCGCAGGTGGCGGGCGACGCTGCGTGCCGCCGGCGGCAGGCGACGCCCGAAGGCACCGTGCCGGAAGCCCGGTGGCGCCTCGGGTCGCATCGCCTCGGCGGCGGGCAGCACGAGCACGCGGCGCACCGCGCTCCAGGCCCCGGCGCTGCCGGCCACGAGGCCGATGACGAAGCCGGCGAGCATCACGCCGACTTCGGGACGGAATTCGACGCGCGGAAACTGGAAGAATTCGGCGTAGACACCGGCGAGACCGCCGGCGAACCAGACGCCGAGGATCAGCCCCGCCACCGCCCCCGCGCCGACCGGCAGCAGCGCCAGGGAGAGGTAGTGACGGGCGATGCGCCCCGGCGGGTAGCCGAAGGCCTTGAGCACCGCGATCTGCTCGCGCTGGGTGCCGACCATGCGGCCCAGAACGAGATGCACCAGGAAGGCGGTGACGGCGAGGAAGATCGACGGGATGAAGACGCTGGTCACCCGTGTCTCGGCGATCTCGTCGGCGAGGAAACGGTGCGAGACGTGATCGTCGCGGCCGAAGGCGCCGCGCCCGCCGAACGGCGCGAGGCGGCGATCGAGACGCGCCAGAACCTCGCTTTCGACCGTCCCGGGGGCGAGGGTCAGCACCACGTCGTTGAAGGCGTGTTCGAGATCGAAGGCCTGCGCCAGCGGCCGGCGCGCCATCCAGAAGGCGCCGAAGCGGCGATTATCGGGAAAGATGTCGCCGCCGCCGCGGATCTCGTAGACGAATTCGGGTGAGACCGCCGTGCCGACGATGCGCAGGCGCTGCCAGCGCCCGTAGAGCACCGCGCCGAGGGTGTCGCCGAGTCGCAGCGAATTGGCGCGGAAGAAGGCGTCGCTCGCCACGACCGCGTCGGCCTCCCCCGCTTCCGGCAGACGCCCGCGGCGCAGGAAGAGCGCGTGCAGACGGGGTTGCCCTCCTTCGGGCAGCGAGACGAAGCGCCCGGTCGCCGGCTCGGCCAGGCCGGGCACGTCGAGCAGGACGTCCGCCACGACGCGGGTCTCGACGTCGGTCACCCCGGGGATCGCGAGCAGCCGGTCGGAGAGCGACTCGGGGGCGCGGCGGGCGTGCGCGAAGACGTCGCCGAATCGGTTCTCGCGATAGTAGTCCGCCTGCGCGCCGGTCAGGTAGCCCTGCATGCTGCGCAGGGTGACGAAGAGCGCGATCCCCGAGGCCACCACCAGCAGGACGGCGAAAAACGGCCCGCGCAGGTGCCAGACGTCGCGCAGCAGCTTCCTGTCGAGGGCGCGCACGGCGAGTCACCACTCGAGCCCGTCGGGCCGCAGGCGGACCGGTTGGGCGACGACGTCGACGATGCGGCCGCTGCGCAGGCGCACCACCCGGTCGGCCATGCCGCCGATGGCGGCGTTGTGGGTGATCACCGCGACGGTCGTGCCGAGCTCACGGTTGACCGTTTCGAGCACCGCCAGGACGAGTTTGCCGGTTTCGTAGTCGAGCGCGCCGGTCGGTTCGTCGCACAGCAGCACGTCGGGCCGCTTGGCCACGGCCCGCGCGATGGCCACGCGTTGCTGCTCGCCTCCCGAGAGCTGCGCGGGGAAGTGATCGAGCCTCTCGTCGAGACCGACGAGGCCGAGGGCCTCGGCGGCGGACATCGGATGCGCCGCGATCTCGGTCACCAGCTCGACGTTCTCGCGCGCCGTCAGGCTCGGAATCAGATTGTAGAACTGGAAGACGAAGCCGACGTGTTCGCGGCGGTAGCGGGTGAGCGCCGCGTCGTCGTCGAGAGCCAGGTCGTGGTCGAGGAAGCGGACGCTGCCAGCGGTGGGTACGTCGAGACCGCCGAGGATGTTGAGCAGCGTCGACTTGCCGCTGCCGGACGGTCCCAGCAGGACCACGAACTCGCCCCGGAAGAGGTCGAGGTCGACGCCGTCGAGGGCGGCGATGACCACCTCCCCCATCCGGTAGTGCTTGGTCAGGCCGCGGGCTCGGAAGACCGCCTCGGGCGATCCGTCGCGCATGCCGGCAGTGGGACCCGCGGCCCCGGGCGGAGCAGCCATCCGCACCTCCGTGGGCTTTCGCCCGCGGCGAGGCTAGCGCGCTCCGGCGCTCCCGCGCGCCGACCGCGCGGGTGGGACCGGCCCGCGCCGCTCGTCGGCTCCCGATGTCCGGCGCGGGCGCCCGCAGGAGTCGGGGGCTGCCGTCAGGTCACGGCGCGGTGCGGCCGGCGCCGGCGCGCCAGGCCACCGAGCCAGCCGGCACCCTCGCCCACCGCCTCGCGCAGATCGTCGAACAGGGTGTAGAAGATCGGCACCACGAGCAGGGTGAGCAGCGTCGCGGTGGTCATGCCGCCGACCAGCGTCAGGCCGAAGCTGGTGTACGAGAGGCCGATCGAGGTGGTGCCGCCCGACAGCAAGGGCACCATGCCGCAGATGGTCGTCAGGGCGGTCATCATGATCGGGCGGAAGCGGCGGTGAGCGGCCAGCGCCAGGGCGCGGCGGCGATCGTGACCCGCCTCGCGCAGCCGGTGCACGTAGTCCACCAGCACGATGCCGTTGTTGACCACCACTCCGATCAGCAGAACGATCCCGACCACGCCGAGAAAGTCGATGTCGAGCCCCGCGGCGACGTGCGCCCAGGCGACTCCGAGGAAGGCGAGCGGCATGGTCATGACGATCGACAGCGGCAGCACGAAGCTCTCGAACAGGAAGGCCATCAACAGGTAGATCAGCAGCACCGAGAAGAGCAGCGCCGAGAGCAGCGCCTGCAGGTCCTCGTCCTGGCCGGCCGGCCGCCGGATGTCGCGGGTGACGCCCTCCGGAAGTTCGAGTCCCGACGAGAGCGCATCCAGCCGCTCGCGCGTCTCCTTGCGACCGTCCTCGGCCAGCTCGACGGTGACCGAGCGCGAAGTGCGACGTCCGGTGCGCCAGATCTCCTGGCTGGAGGGCAACCACCGCACGCCGGTCAGTGAGGAGAGCGCCACCGACTCGCCCCCGGCCGTCGGCACCTCGAAGTCGCCGAGCTCGGCCAGCGAGTCGCGGTCCGACTCCTCGAAGCGCACGCGCACCGGGATCTGCCGCCCCTGGTAGGTGGCACGCGGCAGCGCCTGGCCGCGCAGCGCGTAGCCGACGAGGCCGGCCACCACCCGCGGACTCACCCCCTGGGCCCGGGCGCGCTCGCGCTCGACCACCAGCGCCAGCTCCTCGATCGGCCGGTCGGCGTTCTTCTTCGCGCCCAGCACGCCCGGCACGGCGATCAGCAGCTTCTCGATGTCGGCGGCCACCGCCTCCAGCTGCTCGGGGTCGTCGCCGTAGAGCTCGAGGGTGTACTCCCCCTTGCCGAGCTCCTCGTCCTGCCCCTCCTCGCCGGCGTAGAGGCGCCCGCCCGCCTTGCGCGGCAGCGCGGCGAGCACCCGTTCGGTCACCTGGCTGGGCGTCAGCTCGTTCGTCCGCGGGGTGTTGAACCAACCCTCGACGCGGCCGTAGTTCGTGCGGTGAAAGACGAACCAGCCCGCCAGATCGAGCTCCTCGCGCATCCCCTCGACCACCTTCTCGCAGGCGAGGAAATAGTCCTCCGTCTCTTTGAAGGTCGTGTTGCTCGGCAGCTCGACGTCGATGTTGAAGCCGCCCCGCTCTTCCTCCTGCATGCCGACGAACTCGACCCGCTTGCCGAATACCGCCAGCGTCCCGGCGAACGCCAGTACGAGCAGGATCAACGCCTCGGCCCGGCGCGCGAGCGCGCGCTCGAGCAGGCGGCCGTAGGCGTCGTTGAGGCGCCCGAAAGTCGCCTCGTAGGCGTGGCGCAGCACCCCGTTGAGTCGTTCGTGGCCGACCCGCAGGCGCGAGGGCGGCCCGCCGCCCGCGGCGCCGCCGTTGCCCGGCAGGGTCGCGTAGACGGCCAGCGGGATCAGCAGCAGCGCCACCACCAGCGAGGCGACCAGCGCCACCGAGATCGGCACCGAGAGGCGCAGCAGGAAGAACTGAGCCTGGCCCTCCACCAGCGAGGCGGGCAGGAAGACGATCACCGTCGTCAGCGTCGCCATGACGATCGCCAGGGCGATCTGGCTGGCGCCGCGCACGCAGGCCTCGCGACGCGGCAGGCCGTCGCGGTGCAGCCGGAAGATGTTCTCCGCCACCACCACCGAGTTGTCGACCAGCAGGCCGACCGAGATCATCAGGGCGAGCAGCGAGATGATGTTGAGCGACTCGCCGGAGAGGAACATCACGGTCAGCGCCACCAGCAGCGAGAGCGGAATCGACAGCGTGATGATCAGCGTCATCCGCACGCGCCGAAGGAAGAAGAAGAGCACCGCGATGGCGAAGAAGGCGCCGATCTGGCCGCTGCGCAGCAGCGTCGTCAGCGATTCGAGGATGACGTCGCGCTGACTGAACAGCTCGAGCGACTCGATCGACGCAAGGCGCGGGTTCGAACGCATCCGCTCGACCGCCTCCTCGACCCGCTGCGTGACTTCGAGGGTGTTGGCATCCCCCTCCTTGCGCACCACTACCGCGACCGCCGGATGACTCATCGCGCGCACGCGGAACTTCCAGTCGGGCACGTCGTAGGAGACCGTCGCGATGTCGCCCAGGCGGGCGGTGGGGGAAACCGGGCGGGCGCGCAGCTGATCGAGATCGCCGTAGGTGGCCGTCGAGCGAAGCAGGAGCTTGCGGTCGGCGGCGCGCACCTGGCCGCTCGCCATCGTGAAATTGTCCTGCCCGAGCTCCTGCGCCAGGCTCCAGATGTTGATCCCGGCCGCCGCCGCCCGCTCGCGGTCGAGTTCGATCAGGATCTCCTTTTCGACCAGCCCGTCCGTGTCCACGGCGGCCACGCCGTCGATGCGTTCGAGCGGCAGGACGATCTCGTTCTCGATCAGGTCGTAGGAGTTGGCGAGCGTGTCGTCGATGGCGAGTCCGAGAACGTAGATCGGAATTCCCGAGTCGTCGTCCTTGCGCAGGTAGATCCGTTCGACGTCGTCGGGCAGCCGCCGGCGGGCCCGCTCGACGCGGTCGCGCACCTCGCGGTAGGCGACGTCCATGTCGGTTCCCTGCTTGAAGCGCAGGAAGATCCGCCCCGAGCCGACGATCGACAGGGAGTTGATCCGGTCGATGCCGCCGACCGAGGCGAGTTCCTCCTCGAGGGGCCGCACGATCTTGTCGAGGACCTCGGGCGCCGGGCTGTCGCGCCACGGCACGATGACGCGCAGAAACGGGTCCTCGAAGCCGCGCGGCACCAGTTCGACCGGGATTCCCAGGGTGGCCACCAGACCGAGAACCAGCGTGCTCGCGAGCAGCACCGAGACGGCGATCGGGCGGCGCAGCGACAGCGAGACCAGGCGGCCGGTGCGGTCCTTCTCGGCCGGGCTCACCCGTCGCTCCCCTCGCTCGCGGCGAGCGGCGACGCGGTGACCGGCGTGCCCGGCCGCTGCTCCCCGGCCGCCGCTTCGCGCCCGCCGGCCGGGGCCAGGACGGCGTCGAGCCGATCGTAGACGACCGGGATCACCAGCAGGGTCAGCAGGGTCGAGGCGGACAGGCCGGCGATCACCGTGATCGCCATCGGCGTGCGCAGCTCCGCGCCGTCGCCCAGGCCGAGGGCCATCGGCAGCAGGCCGAGCACCGTGGTCAGGGTGGTCATCAGAATCGGCCGCAGACGCACCGATCCGGCGGTGAGCAGCGCGTCTCGCCGGCTCATCCCCCGCCCGCGCAGCACGTTGACGTAGTCGACCAGCACGATGGCGTTGTTCACCACGATCCCCGCGAGCAGGATCATGCCGAGGAAGACGACGATCGACAGCGACATGCCGGTCACGGCGAGCGCCACGATCGAGCCGAAGAAGGCGAGCGGGATGGTGAACAGGATGACGAACGGATGGACGAGCGACTCGAACTGCGCCGCCATGATGACGTAGACGAGGAAGATCGACAGCGCCAGCGCCAGGTAGAGACTGCCCGCCGAGCGCTGCCACTCCTCGTCCTGGCCGGAGACGAACCAGGTCATGTCGGCGGGCCACTCGACGGCGCCCTCGAGCGTGGCGCGCAGGCGCTCGACCGCGGCGCCCAGCGGCACGCCGGGGGCGAGGTTGGCGCGCACCAGCGCGACGCGGCGGCCATCGACCCGCCGCACTTCGCTGGGCCCCTCGCCGAGCCGCACGTCGGCGATCGCCGCGAGCGTGATCGGGCGGTCGCCGCCGGGGTTGACGATCATGTCGCGCACGTCCTCGACCGTGCGGCGGTCGGATTCGGCCAGTTGGACGACGATCGGTATGCGCCGGTCCTTGAGATTGAAGCGGGTCGCCTCGGCCCCGCGCACCAGGTCGCGCACCGACTCGGCCACCGGGCCGAGCGAGAGCGCGTAGAGCGCCAGGCGCTCGCGGTCGTAGACGATCTCGACCTCCGGCGCTCCGGCGCGCAGCGTCGAGGCGACGTCCGCCAGCTCGGGCAGGGCGGCGAGCGCCCGCTCGACCTCGGCTGCCTTGCGCTCGAGGCGATCGAGATCGTCCCCGTGCACTTCGACCTCGATCGGGGTGCGGAAGCTGAACAGCACCGGCCGGGTGAGCCGCTCCTCGAGGTCGGGAATCGCCCGCAGCCGCTCGCGCACGCGCGCCGCGACCTGCTGTTCGGCGCGGGCGTCGGAGCGCCGCAGCAGGACGCGGAAGCGCGCCGTATGCTCCCCCTCGTCCGAGCGCGTCGACTGCGCCGGGTCGAAGCCGTAGGTGGCGAGCACCCGCTCGACGCGCTCGGCGTCCGAGGCCAGGACCTCCTCGATCGGAGAGAGCACCTCGATCGTCCGCTCGAGCGGCGTGCCGGCCGGCAGCGTCAGCTCGAAGGTGATCTCCCCCTGGTGAACCTCGGGGAGCAGCTCGGAGTGGAGCGAGGTGAAGCCGAGGCCGGTCAGGACCAGGGCGCCCACCAGGGCTGCGATCACCAGCCGCGGCCGCTCGAGCGCGCGCTCGAGCAGGGATCGGTACGCCGCCGACAGGCGGTCGATGACGCGACCGACCCAGGCGGCCGGCCCGCGGTCGAGCAGGCGCGAAATCACGCGCACCACCAGGGCGAGTCCGCCGCCGACCACCACGAGGATCAGCGACACGACGGCACCGAGGAGCTTGCCGGCGACCTCCACCGGCAGCCAGACGAGGGTCCGCAGCAGCAACAGCGGCGCGACCAGGACGCGCCGCCAGCCGGTGAGGGCGCGCCAGTCGGCGATCAGCGCGGTCCACGCCACCGGCACCAGGCGCGGCGCCCGGCCTCCGGCGGCGAGTTCGAGCCCGCCGCGCGCGGCGAGCATCGGAATCAGGTAGAGCGCCACGGCGAGGGAGGCGACGAGCGACAGCACCACGGCGAGCGCCAGGTCGCCGAAGGCCTGCCCGGCGACCCCCTCGACGAAGACCATGGGCAGGAAGACCGCCACCGTGGTCAGGGTCGAGGCGATCACCGCCGAGCGCACTTCGCGCGTGCCGCGCACGACGGAGTCGACCCGGTCGTCGCCCTCCTCGCGGCAGCGATGGATCGACTCGAGCACGACGATCGAGCAGTCGACCAGCATGCCGACGCCGAGCGCCAGGCCGCCGAGCGACATGATGTTGAGCGAAACGCCGAGCAGGTCGAGCGGCGCGAAGGCGACCAGGAGCGAAGCGGGAATCGCCACCGCGACGATCGCCGTGGCGCGCACGCTGCGCAGGAACAGGTAGAGGACGAGCACCGCGAGCAGGCCACCGAGGACGGCGTTGTTGCGCACTTCGGCGATCGAGCCTTCGATGAAGACGGAGCGGTCGGCGACGATCTCGAGTCGCACGCCCTCCTCCGCGAGGAGGCGCGGCGCGATACCGGCCGGCTTGCCGCCGCGCCCGGCGGCGGCGGGCCTGGCCGGAGTGGCCGCGTCGTCGCCCGGCGCGGCCGCGAGGTCGAGCTTGCCGAGCGCCGTGCGGACGCGCTCCGACAGCGCGACCATGTTGGCGTCCCCCTCCTTGAACAGGTCGAGGGCGACGCTCAG
This sequence comes from uncultured Thermoanaerobaculia bacterium, assembly GCA_964471955.1. Lineage (GTDB taxonomy): Bacteria > Acidobacteriota > Thermoanaerobaculia > Multivoradales > JAGPDF01 > JACTMI01. Next base: position 20,133 of record CAYYIK010000045.1, read on the forward strand.
TCGGCCGTCGACGCGCGTCTCGATCTGGCGCTCGCGATGGGCGCGCGCCACCTCGCCGAGATCCCCCAGGCGCACCGGCCGTCCGTCGACCGCCGTGACGATCGTATCGGCGATCTCCGCCAGCTAGGTGTACTCGTTGAGCGTGCGCACCATGTACTCGACGCTGCCCTCTTCGAGCGTGCCCCCGGCGACGTTGACGTTCTCCTCGGCGAGGCGGCGCATCACCTCGGCCGGCGACAGGCCGGTGCGCGCGAGGGCGGCGCGGTCGAGCCGCACGTGAATCTCTTCCTCGAGGCCGCCGCGCACCTGCACCGCGGCGACCCCCTTGATCGGTTCGAGCTCGCGCTTGACCTGCCGCTCGGCGATGCGGCGCAGCCGGCGCAGGCCCTCCTCCCCGGCGAAGCGCTCCCCTTCGCCCGACAGCGACAGCTCGATCACCGGATCGAGCGAGGGATCGAAGCGCAGCACGAGCGGGCGCTCGGCCTCCTCGGGCAGGAAGACCTGGTCGAGGCGCTCGAGGGTGTCCTGCACCGCGTCGGCGACCGGCGTGTCCCACTGGAACTCGAGCACGACGTCGGAGACCCCGGCGCGCGAGATCGAGGAGATCCGCTCGAGGCCGCCGATCACCCCGAGTTCCTCCTCGATCGGCCGGCTGACCTCGTTCTCGACCTCCTCGGGCGCCGCGCCGGGGAACTCGGTGCGCACCGTCAGGGTCGGATAGGTCAGCTCCGGCATCAGGTTGACCGGCAACTGGAAGTAGGAGAGCCAGCCGAACAGCACGGCGGCCAGAAAGACGACGCCGACCGCCACCGGCCGGCGGGCCGCGAAGCTGCCGCGCGCCGGAATCTCGGCGTCGGAGAACTCGCTCAGGGCTTCCGGCTCGGGGGCTGCGGCGGTGCCGGCCGGGGCGTCCGGATCGGCCCCGGCGGGCGGTCCGTCAACCCGGCTCACCGGCGATCCCGACCAGCTCGACGCGGGCGCCCGGCTTGAGCCCCGCCTGCCCGGCCACGACCACCCGGTCGCCGGGGGCCAGGTCGCCGCCCACGGCGACCCGCTCCCGATCCTCGAGCAGCGGTTCGATCCAGAGCCGCTCGACCGTGCCGTCCGCGGCCAGCCGCCAGACCGCCAGCTGCGTACCGTCCGGGACCAGCGCCCGCTTGGGGACCAGCAGAGCGTCCGGGTCCACGGCGGTGACCAGCTCGACCTCGAGGAACATGCCGGGGCGCAGGCCGCGGTCGAACGGCACTGCCACCGTCACCTTGACCGTGCCGCTCTTCGGGTCGACCACCGGGGCGACCCGGTCGATCGTCCCGGAGAAGCGCTGATCGGGCGCCGCCGGCGGGGCCAGCCGTGCCTGCTGTCCGACCTCGACCGCCGGCAGGTCCTTCTCGGGCACGAAGATGAGCGCCACCAGGGAGTCGAAATCGACGAGATCGAACAGGTGCTGGCCCACCGCCACGGTGTCGCCGACCCGGACGTGGCGCGCCGTCACGGTGCCGGCGATCGGGGCGCGGACGATCGTGTAGGAGAGCTCCCGCCGGGCGTCGGCGTGCGCCAGTTCGGCCTGCTCGAGCTCGTAGCGGGCCTGGGTGAGCTCCTGCTCGGAGACCATCTTCTGGGCGAACAGGTTGTCCTTGCGCTCGAACTCGCGCCGCGCCTGCTCCTCGCGGCCGCGGGCACGCGTCAGCGCGACCTTCTGCTGCTCGTCTTCGAGGCGGACCAGCGGCTGCCCGCGCGAGACGCGGTGCCCCTCCTCGGCCAGCAGTTCGACGACCTTGCGCGCCGCCTCCGAACGCACCTCGACGGCGCGCTCGGCCTCGAGATGGGTCGAGAAGCGCAGCAGCTGCTCGATCGGGCCGCGCGCGAGCGTGGCGACCTCGACCGGCACCGGCGCCGGGACCTTCTCCTCGTCCTTCCCCGCGGCGTCGCCGTTGTCGGCGTTGCCCTTGCCCCCGCAGCCGGCGGCGGCGAGCGCCACCGCCAGCAGGATCGGTCCAGCCAGCTCGATTCGCACGACATCCCTCCCGGAAATGGAGCCCGGGGTCCGCTGCGCGACCCCCGTACTCTCTACGTGAGCTCCCTGAAGAGCTTACGCAGCGATCCGCGGCGTGTTTCGGTACCCCGCGTTCGACCTGCGCGCGCCCCGACGCCGGGCGCCGGCGGGCGACCCGCCCGCCCCGGCGACCGGGGCGCCCCGCGCGGGCCGCCCCTACGATGCCGGCGGGAGGAGACGGATGCGCGAACTGATCGACGGTTCGACGGCGATCGTCCGCGGCGCGCTCGACGCCGGATGCGATTTCTTCGCCGGCTACCCGATCACCCCCGCGTCGTCGATCCTCACCGGGATGATGCGCGAGCTGCCGCGCCTGGGCGGGGTCGCGATCCAGGGCGAGGACGAGATCGCTTCGATCGGCTTCTGCATCGGCGCGGCGATGGCCGGGTCGCGCGCCCTGACCGCCACCAGCGGGCCGGGCCTGAGTCTCTACTCCGAGTCGATCGGCCTGGCGATCATGGGGGAGGTGCCGCTGGTGATCGTCGACGTGCAGCGGCTCGGCCCGGCCACCGGCGGCGCGACGACGGTCGCCCAGGGGGACGTCCAGTTCGTCCGCTGGGGGACCTCGGGGGGGCTGCCGGTGATCGTCCTCGCGCCCGCCTCGGTCCCCGACTGCTATCACCTCACCCGACGCGCCTTCGAGCTCGCCGAGCGCTTCCGCAGCCCGGTCTTCCTGCTCTCCGACAAGGAGCTCAACATGACGATCCGGTCGGTCGAGGTCGGCGCCGCCGGCGGCGCGCCCCGCCCGCGGCCGGCGGCCCCGCCGGCGATGCCGGCCGCGCCCGGGGCGCCCGGCACTCCCTTCCGCCCCTATCGCTTCGAGCCGCCCGACGGCGTGCCACCCCGGGTGCCGCTCGGCGGCGCCGAGCGGGTGCGCTTCACCGGGTCGACCCACGACGAGCGCGCCTTCCTCACCAAGGATCCGGCGACCGTGGCGCGGCTCAACGAGCATCTGGCGGCGAAGATCGAGCGTCACCGCGACGAGATCGAACTGGTCGACTTCGACCCCGCGCCGGGTGCCCGGGTGCTGGTGCTCGGCTACGGCGTCACCGCCGGCGCCCAGCACGCCGCGGTGCGCGCCCTGCGCCGGCGCGGCGTGCGCGTCAGCTCGCTGGTCGTCCGCAGCCTCTGGCCGCTGCCCGAGAGCGCCCTGGCGCGGGCGTTCGAAGGGATCGAGCGCATCGTCGTCGCCGAGCTCAACGCGGGCCTCTACCGGCGGGAGATCGAGCGGCTCGCCGGCGGCCGCCCGGTCGTCGGCGTCCACCGCCTGGACGGCCGGCCGATCGCCGCGGCCGAGATCGAGCAGGCCGTGGCATGACGCCGGAGACCCCGCTGTCGCCGCCGGCGACGCTGCGCAACGCCACGCCGTACCCGTTCTGCCCGGGCTGCGGGCACGGTCCGATCCTCGACCAGCTCGACGCGGCCCTGGTGCGGACGGGCGTCGATCCGCATCGCGTCGTGCTGGTCAGCGACATCGGCTGCTCGGGGCTCTCCGACCAGTACTTCGACACCCAGGCCTTCCACGGGCTGCACGGCCGCAGCCTGACCTACGCCACCGGCATCAAGCTGGCGCGCCCCGAGCTGACGGTGGTCGTGATCATGGGCGACGGCGGCACCGGCATCGGCGGTGCCCACCTGCTCGCCGCGGCGCGCCGCAACCTCGATCTGACGCTGCTGGTGTTCAACAATTTCAACTTCGGCATGACCGGCGGCCAGCACTCGGGCACCACCCCGACGGGGGCGAAAACCGCCACCACTCCGGCGGGTCACCTCGAGCGGCCGCTCGACCTGTGCGCCACCGTGGCCGCGGCCGGCGCCGGGTACGTCTGGCGCGGCACCAGCTTCGATGCCGACCTCGCCGAGCGGATCGCCGACGCGATTCATCATCCCGGCTTCGCGCTGCTCGACGTCTGGGAGCCGTGCACCGCCCACTTCGCGCCGCGCAATCGGCTGACCCGCAAGGCGATCACCGAGCTCGTCACCGGCCTCGGTTTCGCCACCGGCCTGGTGCGCCGCGAGCCGTTCCCCGAATACGGCGCGGCCGTGCGCGCGGCGGCGGCCGCCAGCGCCGCGGCGCCGAGCGGC
>CAYYIK010000046.1:0-23677 GCA_964471955.1 uncultured Thermoanaerobaculia bacterium
CGCGCCGCCCGCCGCGCCAGGGCCGCGCACGGCGCCGGCAGCGGGTAGGGCGGCTGCAGGCCACGCAGCGCCGCGACGAGCGACGGCTCGGCGACCAGCCAGCCGACGCGCGCCGCGGCGAGCGCGTGCGCCTTCGACAGCGTGCGCAGGACGACGAGGTTGGGGCGTGCGGCGAGCAGAGTGACCGCCGAGTCGCTCGCTGCGAACTCGATGTAGGCCTCGTCGACGGCGACCAGTGCGCGGTCGGCGAGGCGCGCCGCCAGCGCGTCGAGCGCGTCGAGCGGGATCAGCTCGCCGCCGGGATTGCCCGGCGAACCGAGGAAGACCAGCCGGACGGCGGCCCGCCGGACGGCCGCGTCGATCGCGGCGCTCCAGTCGGCGCCGCCGGTGCCGGGCGGCAGCTCGACCAGAGCGGTGCCGTGCAGCCGGGCGCAGAGGGCGTACATGCCGAAAGTCGGCGGGGCGACGAGCACGGCGTCGCCGCCGGGGCGGCAGGCGCCGCGCACCAGAAGATCGATCGCCTCGTTGCTGCCACGGGTGGGCAGGATCTGGTCGGCCTCGGCGGCGCTCAGCGTGGCGAGGGCGAGGCGCACGGCGCGGTCGTCGTCGGCCGGGTAGCGGCGCAGCGCTCCGCGCCGGTCGGCGGCGCTCGGCCAGGGGGACTCGTTGGCGTCGAGCCAGACACCGGGCGCGCCGGGCCCCGGGCGATCGGGGCGACCGCCGCGCAGAGCCGCGAGGTCGCCGCGCAAGAGCGCGAGCGCGCTCACGCGATCTCTCCGAGCCGCCGGGCGACCGCGCGCCGGTGGGCTTCGAGCCCTTCGGCGCGGGCGAGCTCCATGGCGCACGGTCCGAGCGCCGTGAGCCCGGCGGGGAGAGCCTCCTGGACGGTAATCGCCAGCTGGAAGCTCGCCACGGAAAGGCCGCTCACGGCGCGTGCCGCGCCGCCGGTCGGCAGCACGTGGTTGGTGCCGCTCGCGTAGTCGCCCAGCGACTCGGGGGTGAAATCGCCGAGAAAGACCGAGCCGGCGCAGCGGACCTCCGGCAGCCAGGCGCGAGGATCGCGCAGGGCGAGGCTCAGATGCTCGGGCGCATAGGCGTTGCTGATCGTGAAGGCGTCGGCCAGGGATTCGACGCGGATCAGCGGCGCGCGGGCGAGCGCCCGGCGCGCGATGGCGGCGCGGGGCAAGCCGGCGAGCTGGCGGCGCAGTTCGCCGGCGACGCGGTCGATCAGTCGCGCGCTGTCGCTGAGCAGCACGACCTGCGAGTCCGGCCCGTGCTCGGCCTGCGACAGCAGGTCGGCGGCGACGAAGTCGGGGCGCGCCCCGCCGTCGGCGATGACCAGCAGCTCGGAAGGGCCGGCGGGCAGGTCGATGGCGGGTCCGTCCGGGCGCGCCGCCACCTGCCGTTTCGCCTCGGCGACCCAGGCGTTGCCCGGACCGAACAGCTTGTCGCAGCGCGGAACCGACTCGGTACCGAAGGCCATCGCGCCGATCGCCTGCGCGCCGCCGAGTCGGAAGACACGGATGCCGGGCAGGCGCCGGGCCACCGCGAGGACGGCCGGGTCGGCGCCGCCATCCGGGCGCGGCGGGGTGCACAGGACGATCTCCGGGCAGCCGGCGAGCGCTGCGGGGACGGCGAGCATGAGGGCGGTCGAGGGCAGTGGCGCCGACCCCGCGGGCACGTAGAGGCCGACCCGGGCAATCGGCCGGGTCAGCCGCTCGCAGACCACGCCGGGGGCGGTCGCCAGGCGGATCGGCGGCGCCATGCCCGCGGCGTGGAAGGCACGGATGCGTCCGGCTGCCGCGGCGAGCGCCGCGCGCAGGGGCGGCGCCAGGCTCCGTGCGCTCGCCGCGATCTCGTCGGCGGCGATCTCGAACTGCTCGAGCGCGACGCCGTCGAAGCGCTCGGTCAGCTCGCGCAGCGCGGCGTCTCCCTCGCGCCGCACGCGCTCGAGCAGTCGCGTCACCCTGCCGGCGATGCGCGCGCCGCGAGCGCGTGCCGGCCGGCGCAGCAGGGAGTGGCGCGCGGCCGGATCGAGGGCGCTCCAGTCGCGCCGCCTCACGCCGGGACCCCCTCGACGGGAAGTACGAGCAGACCGCGCGCTCCCGCCCGCTCCAGCGCTTCGCGCCGCTGCCAGGTCAGTTCACCGCGGCAGAGCGCCTGCAGGGCCAGGCGGTCGGCGCCATCGACCTGCAGCACCGTGGGCGCCTCGGCGTCGGGCAGCAGGTCGAGCAGTCCGGCGAGCCGCTCACGCTCGACCTGGAGGAGGACGAGCCGGCAGGCGCGGTGGCGCAGAAGGTCGCCGAGGCGGCGCAGGAGCGTGGTCGCGAGCCGGGCGGGTACCGGAGCCAGGGGTGCCTGCGGCCCGGCCAGGACCGCCTCGCTCGCCAGCAGGTCGGCCACCGGCACGAGGCCGTGCGCGGCGAGCGTCGCGCCGCTCGACACCAGGTCGCAGACCGCGTCGGCCTGGCCGAGCTGCGGCGCGATCTCGACCGAGCCGGCGAGCGTCACGACCTCGGCGGGGACCTGCTCGGCGCGCAGCCAGGCGGCGAGCAGGCCCGGGTAGCTGGTGGCGATCCGCCGGCCGGCGAGGTCGGCCGGGCCGCGCCAGGTCCAGGCCGCCGGCACCGCGACGGCGAGCCGGCAGCGGCCGAAGCCGAGCGCCCGCCATTCGCGGACCGCCGGCATCCGGGTGGCGCCGCCCGCGCGCTCGAGCAGAACGTTGCGGCCGACGATGCCGAGGTCGCAGTGGCCCGCGGCGATCAGGCCGGGGATGTCGTCGTCGCGCACCCGCAGCAGGTCGACCGGCTGCTCCCGGCCCGGCCAGTAGAGCTGGTCCTCCGCCTCGCTCCAGGCGAGGCCGCAGGCGGCGAGCAGGGCGCGCGCAGGACCGGCCAGCCGTCCGCTGCGCTGGACGGCGATCCTCAGGCGGTCGCGCGCGACCGCGGCAGGGGAGACCCCGGGCGCGGACACGGTTCAGCCGGAGTGGTGGCGCAGACGCATCGCGGCGGCGTAGCCGCCGGCGCCGCGGTCGAGCGTGCGCGCGACCCGGCCGATGGTGGTGACACTGACCTGCGTGCGTTCGTGAATCTCGCGGTAGGGGGTACCGGCCAGCAGCAGAGGCACGACGCGCCAGCGGTCCGCCATCGCTTCGAGCTCGGCCGGCGTGCAGAGATCTTCGAGGAAGGCGCGCATCTCGGCCGGGTCGCTCACCGCGGCGAGCGCCGCGGCCAGGTCGCCGAGGGCGACCTGCGCATCGTCGGGTTCGGCCGGACGTCGCTTCATCGTTTCAAGACGCTAACACACTAGCGTGTTATTACGCAACGGTTGGGAGCCGCCTCGACTCCCCTATCCCCCCGGAAAGCGAGATGTTACGTTTCCTCACCGGGGGTTCGGGCGGGCTTGAAGATCGGCGAACACAGAGAGGCCCTGCAGCTGCGCGTGCGGGTGCTGTCGCGCATCACCGGCATCGCGCTCGGGGTGCTGGCGCTGGCGTTCTGGTTCGTGCAGGTGGTGCAGGGCAGTCACTATCGCGAGCTGGCCGAGAACAACCGGCTCCGGCGCCTGCCGGTCGAGGCGCCGCGCGGCACCATCGTCGACCGCAACGGCCGGGTGCTGGTGGAGAACCTGCCCGCCTACAACCTGCTGCTCGACCGCTCGCGCGGCGCCGACCTCACCGCCAGTCTCGACTTCGCCGCGCAGGTGCTGGCGCGGCCGCGCGGCGAGCTCGAGCAGCTGCTCGTCCGCTATCGCGGCGTGCCGCTCTTTCAGCCGGTGCTGCTGGCCGAGAACCTCTCGTTCACCGAAGTGGCGCGCTTCCGGGTCGCCGAGCTCGAACATCCGGAGTTCGACGTCGAGGCGGCGCACCGCCGCCTCTACCGGCTCGGCCCGCACGCCGCGCATCTGCTCGGCTACCTCGGCGAGGCGCGCCCGGAGGAGCTGGCCAGCGAGGGCTCGGGGCTCGCCCCGGGCGACTGGGTCGGCCGCCGCGGCATCGAGCGGGTCTACGACCAGCGCCTGCGCGGCGTCGACGGCGAGCGCATCGTGGTGGTCGACAGCCGCGGCCAGCCGATCGCCGAACAGGGGCGCCAGTTCGGGCAGCCTGGCGAGCAGTTGCGGCTGACGCTCGACGGGGAGCTGCAGCAGCAGGCCGAGCGGCTGCTCGCCGGGCAGGTCGGAACGATCGTGGCGCTCGACCCGCGCGACGGCGCCATCCGCGCCCTCGTTTCGGCGCCCGCCTACGACCCCAATCTCTTCGCCCGCCGGCTCGGCGCCGAGCAGTGGCGCGAGCTGGTCGAGGATCCGCGCCACCCGCTGCAGAACCGCGCCCTGCAGAGCGCCTTCCCTCCGGGCTCGGTGTTCAAGACGATCGTCGCCGTGGCGGCGCTCGCCGAGGGGGTGGCCACGCCGCAGCGCACCGTCTGGTGCCCCGGCTCGGCCGAGCACTACGGCCGCCGCTTCCACTGCTGGAAGCGCGGCGGGCACGGCCGCGTCGATCTCGAGGGAGCGCTCGAGAAGTCGTGCGACGTCTGGTTCTACGAGATCGGCCGCGAGCTCGGCATCGAACGCCTCGCCGCCTGGGCGCGTCGCTTCGGCCTCGGCGCGGTGAGCGGCATCGAGCTCGAAGGCGAGCGCAGCGGGCTGGTCCCCGACGAGGCGTGGAGTCGCCGGGTGCGCAATCACCCCTGGTATCCGGGCGAGACGATCTCGGTGGCGATCGGGCAGGGGGCGCTGCTCGCCACGCCGCTGCAGGTCGCCGTGGCGATCGCCGCGGTGGCCAACGGCGGGCGCCTCGTCACGCCCTACCTGCTCGAAGGTGGCGCGAAGCCGCCGCGGCCCATCGACGTCTCGCCCGCGGTGCTCGCGCCGGTGCGCTCGGGACTCTGGCGGGTGGTCAACGCCGGCGGCACGGCCGCCGCGGTTCGCCTGCCGGGCCTCGAGGTCGCCGGCAAGACCGGCACCTCGCAGGTGGTCTCGCACGAAGCCTGGCAGGACACCTCCGGTCTGCCCTGGGAGCAGCGCAACCACGCCTGGTTCGCCTCTTACGCGCCGGCGGCCTCTCCCGAACTGGTCGTCGTCGTCTTCGTCGAGCACGGCGGCCAGGGATCCCGCGTCGCCGCCCCCATCGCCAAGGATCTGCATGCTCTCTGGTTCCGGGTCGATCCCAGGCTTGCGGCCGCGTCCTGAGGAGCGGCCGCGGCTCGCCGCGCTGGCGAGCCTGCACCCGGGGCTTCTCGCGGCGGCGCTCGCCCTGGCGGCGATCGGGCTGCTGGTGGTGCGGTCGGCCAGCGCCGAGGCGACGACCGACTACTTCTCCCGCCAGCTGGTCTGGTTCGCCGCGGGCCTGGTCGCCATGCTGCTCGCTCTCGGTTTCGACTACCACCGTCTGCTGGCGATGGCCCCGGTCTTCTACGGCGCCGGGCTGGTGGCGCTGGTCCTGGTGCTGTTCGTCGGCCACGAGGCGGGCGGCGCGGTGGGGTGGTTCCGTGTCGGCTCGATCGGCATCCAGCCGTCGGAGTTCGCCAAGCTCGCCACCGCGCTGTTTCTCGCCCGCTATCTCGCCGGCCTCGCGGAGCGGCGGCTCGAAACCGGCCACATTCTGCGCGCCCTCGCCATCGCCGCGGCGCCGATGCTGCTCACCGCGATCGAACCCGACCTCGGCGGCGCCGCGATGTTCGCGCCGATGCTCGCCGGCATGCTGCTGGTGGCCGGCGTGCGCGCCCGCCTGCTGATCGGCAGCGCGGTCGCGGTGGTGGTCTTCCTCGGCCTCGTCTGGAGCTTCGGCATGAAGGACTATCAGCGCCAGCGGGTCCTCACCTTCCTCGCCCCGTCGCAGGATCCCCTCGGCGCCGGATACCACGTGCAGCAGTCGAAGATCGCGGTCGGCTCGGGCCAGCTCGCCGGGCGCGGCTACATGCAGGGGACGCAGAGTCAGTTGCGCTTCCTGCCGGCCCGCCACACCGACTTCATCCTCGCCGTGCTCGCCGAGGAGTCGGGATTCCTCGGCGTCGCCACGGTACTGGGCCTCTACGGGGCGTTCCTGGCCAGCGCTGCGTCGATCGCCCTGCGCTCGCGCGACCGCGCCGGCATCCTGCTGGTGACCGGTCTCGCGTCGATCACCGCATTTCACGTCCTCTACAACTCGGCCATGGTCATCGGACTGCTTCCGGTCACCGGAATTCCGCTGCCCTTCCTCTCCTACGGCGGCTCGTTCACGCTCGCCACCTGGATCTCGGTCGGGCTCATCCTCGGCGTCGACTTCCGGCGCTACGTCAACCGCTAGGAGGGGCCGTGGGCGCCAAGATGCTGGTCGAGAGCGACCCCTACGAAACGCGCATCGCGCTGCTCGAGGAGGACCGGCTCACCGAGTACTTCCTCGAACGGCGGCACCAGCGCGGCGTCGTCGGCAATGTCTACAAGGGGCGGGTCACCCGCGTGCTGCCGGGCATGCAGGCGGCGTTCGTCGACATCGGACTCGAGCGCGACGCGTTTCTCTACGTCGCCGACGTCCTGCCCGCCCTTCCGCCGGGCGAGGAGGGCGACCTCGACGGCGCCGAGCTGCTCGAGGGCGACGGCGGCAATCCGTCGATCGACACGCTGCTGCGCGCCGGCCAGGAGCTGCTCGTGCAGGTGACCAAGGACCCGCTCGCCAGCAAGGGCGCGCGGGTCACCACCCACGTGACGCTCCCCGGTCGCTTCCTCGTGCTGCTGCCGACGGTGCGTCACCTCGGCGTGTCGCGGCGGATCGAGGACGAGACCGAGCGGGCACGCCTGCGCGCCCGGCTCGAGGAGCTGCCGGCCGAGAGCGGCGGCCTGATCGTGCGCACCGCCGGCCAGGGGCGCGACGCGGCGGACTTCGCCGCCGACCACGCCTGGCTCACCGCCGCGTGGCGGCGGATCCGCGACGGCGCGGCGCTGGTCTCGGCGCCGGCGCTCGTCCACCAGGACCTCGATCTGGCGCTGCGGGTCGTGCGCGACCGCTTCTCGGCCGAGTTCACGGTGCTCTGGGTCGCCGGCGAGGAGACGTACAGCCGCATCGTGGAGTTCCTCGATCAGGTGCAGCCGGCCCTGGTGCCCAGGGTCAAGCTCGACCGCGAGGAGCGCGCCCTGCTCGAGCGCTTCGACGTCGACCGCTCGATCGAGGCGGCGCTCAAGCCCAAAGTCTGGCTGCCCTCGGGTGGCTACCTGGTGATCAACCCGACCGAGGCGCTGGTGGCGATCGACGTCAATACCGGGCGCTACGTCGGACGCAGCAACCTCGAGGAGACGGCGCTCGCCACCAACCTCGAGGCGGTCGTCGAGGTGGTGCGCCAGATCCGCCTGCGCGACCTCGGCGGCATCGTGGTGATCGACTTCATCGACATGATGGAGCGCGGTCACCGCGAGGAGGTCTTCGCCGCCCTCGAACGCGAGCTGGCCAAGGACCACGCCAAGCACAAGGTGCTGGCGATCTCCGAGTTCGGGCTCGTCGAGTTGACCCGCGAGCGGTCGCGCACCAACCTCGAGCGCCAGCTGACCACCGCCTGCCCCTACTGCGAAGGGGTCGGCCGCATCCCCTCGCCGGTCACCGTGAGCCTGCGCGTCCGGCGCGCCGTGCTCCGCCTGGCCGCCGCGGCGCCGGCGCGCGAACTGCTGGTCCGCTGTCATCCGGAGGTGGCGCGGGCGCTGCGCGACAGCGAGCGGGGCATTCTGGTCGAGCTCGAACGCGAGCTCGGAGCGCGCGTCCTGCTGCAGGAGGACGCCGAGATTCACCAGGCGAGCTTCGATATCCTCGAAGTGTGACGGCGCGACCGTTCGCATTCGACGGCTTTCACGGCGAGGCGGCGGCGGATTTCGCCGCCGACCCGGCCGTCGAGGCGCGCCGACTGCTCGATCCGGGCTCGGCGCTGCGCACGCTGCACTGGGGACGCAACTACCTCTACGTCGCCCGCCTGACCGGCGTTCCCGGCGAGCCGGAGGTCGTGGTCAAGCAGTTCCGCGGCGACTCGGCGCGCGAACGCCGGCGCCTCGCCCGCGGCGCCGGCAAGGCGCGACGCAGCTGGGAGATGGCGCGCGCCCTCGCGGCCGCAGGCTTCGTCACCCCCGAGCCGCTGCTGCTGGTCGAGCCCGCCCGGCCCGGCGGCCCGTCGCTGTTCGTCTGTCGCCACCTGGCCGGGCGCATCGAGCTGCGCTATCCGCTGCGCGCGCGCAACGCCGGCCGCGCCGCCACCGAGTACCCGCAGATCGACTTTCCGGAACTCGTCGACGCGGTGGCCCGGCTCGCCCGCCGGCTGCACGATGCCGGCTTCTGGCATCGGGATTTCTCGGTCGGCAATCTGCTGCTCGAGCCGCGCGGCACGCGACCCGGGTTCGGTTCCATCGCGCTGGTCGACCTCAACCGCTGCCGGCGGCCGGGCCGGGTCTCGACGCTCTCTCGCCTGCGTGATCTCTGTCGCCTGCCGCTCGACCTGCCCGAGGACCGCCGACGGTTGCTGGCCGCATACTTCGGCGGCCCTCCGACGCGCCTCGCGGCGGTGACCTACGAACTGCTGCGACGTTCCTTCCACGGCCGCCACCGCCTCAAGCCGAGACTGCGCGCCTGGCGCGACGCGCTGAAGTCCTGGCTCGTCCCGCGCGGAACGCACGCCCACATTCCACCGCCGCCCGAGGGCGCCGGAGCGCGCGACAAGATCGTCTGGGACCATCTTTCGGACCAGCCGCACTCGCACGCCGGTCGCCTCGAGCGCGCCCGCGTCCGCCTCGCCGACCTGCCTGTCCACCTGCGCACCTGGGGGACGTTCCTGGCGGCGGTGCCGCGCATCCGCCGGCGCTATCGCGAGCTGCGGGCCGCGCCGCCGCCGGCGCCCTTTCCCTGGCCCGGTGCCGGCGTGGCGCTGCGCCCGTTCGAGCGCGATCCGGTGGCGCTTCTGGCCGCCTTCGACGAACTCGGTCTGCGCCGGGCGCTGATCCGGCTCCACCCCTGGCAGAGGGAGCATGCGGCCGAAGAGGAGCTGGCGCGCCAGCTGGCCGCGCGGGGCGTCGAGCTGACCTTCGCGCTGCCGCAGAACCGCGAGCTGGTGCGCGATCCGGCGCGCTGGCGCGCCGCCATCGAGGAGCTGGCCGCACGCTTCCTCCCCTATGGCCGGCGGTTCCAGATCGGCCAGGCGATCAACCGCAGCAAGTGGGGGGTGTGGAACTACGGCGAGTACCTCGAACTGGCCGCCGCGGCGGCGGAGATCCTGCGCGCCCGCGGCGCGGTCGAGCTGGCCGGTCCGGCGGTGATCGACTTCGAGGCCCACGTGACCGCGGCGGTGGTCAACCTGCGTCATCCGACGCTGCGCTTCGACGCCCTCGCCTCGCTGCTCTACGTCGACCGGCGAGGGGCGCCGGAGAACCGGCAGCTCGGCTTCGACACGGTCGACAAGGTGACGCTGCTCGCCGCGGTGGCCGAGACCTCGCGCCGGATCGCCAGCGGCCGCCACTGGATCACCGAGGTCAACTGGCCGCTCGCCGAGGGGCCGCACTCGCCGGCCGGGCGGAAGGTGGCGGTCGGCGAACGCGAGCAGGCCGACTTCCTCGTCCGCTTCTACCTCCAGACGCTCGGCGGCGGCCGGGTCGAGCGGGTCTTCTGGTGGCAGCTGGTGGCCCGTGGCTACGGGCTGATCGACCCGGGCGACAGCGGCGTTCTGCGCCGCCGCCCGGCCTTTGCCGCCCTGGCGACTCTCGAACGGGAGCTGGCCGGGACGCGCTGCCTGGGGGCGCGGGCGCTGCCGGCACCGGCCCGGGCGATGGCCTTTGCCCGCCCGGACGGCGGCGAGACGCTGGTCGCCTGGACGACCGGCGGCGAGCTGCGCTGGAACCCCGGGGTCGACGTTGCCGGCCTCATCGAGCGCGACGGCCAGGGGCGGCCGCCATCGCCGGACGGGTCGGTCCTGCTCGGGCCCTCGCCGCTCTACCTGCGGCTGCCCGCGCGGTGAGCGCGGTGCAGGTCCACGCCGGCGCCCTTCCTGCGTAGGATTCGCCGTGATGAGACGAGCACGTCAGCTGACCTTCGCCCTGCTGCCTCTGGTTTCCGCCGCGCTCGCCGCGCAGCCCGCCGCCGTCCGCCGCACCCCCGTGGTCGAGGTGGTCGAGCGGGTGGCACCGGCGGTCGTCAACATCTCGGCCGAGTCGATCGTGCGGCGGGCCGATCCCTTCTTCGGCGGCTTTTTCGGCTCGCGGCCGCGGCGCACCCAGTCGCTCGGCTCGGGCCTGATCATCGACCCGGGTGGCGTGGTGGTGACCAACGCGCACGTCATCGAGGGCGCCTCCCGTATCGTCGTCACCACGCGCGACGGCCGCGAGCTCGAGGCCGACGTGCTCGGCGCCGATCGCGACGCGGACCTGGCGGTGCTCAAGGTGCAGGCGCGCAGCCTTCCCGCCACGCCCCTCGGCCGCAGCGCCGACCTGCTGATGGGCGAGACGGTGGTGGCGATCGGCAACCCGTTCGGCCTCTCGCACACCGTCACCACGGGGGTCCTCTCGGCGCGCGGGCGCACCGTGGCGGCCGAGTCGGGCGAGGCGCGCTACACCGACTTCCTGCAGACCGACGCGTCGATCAACCCGGGCAACTCGGGCGGCCCGCTGGTCAACCTCGCCGGCCAGGTGATCGGCATCAACACGGCGATCGTCCAGGGGGCCAACGGCATCGGCTTCGCCATTCCGGCCGACCGCGCCCAGCGGGTGGTCGACGACCTGCTGCGCTTCGGCGAGCTGCAGCCGCTGTGGACCGGCCTGCGGCTCGAGACGGTCGACGCCGAACTGGCGCGTCGCGAGGGGTTGCCGGCGGCGCGCGGTGCCCTGGTGGTGCGGGTCTTTCCCGACTCGCCGGCGGCGCGGGCGGGCGTTCAGGCCGGGGACCTGCTCGCCAGCGTGGGGGACAAGCCGATCGCGGCGCGCGAGGACCTGACGACGGCTTTCCACTCGGTCGCCCCGGGGACGCCGATCCGCGTCGAGGTGCGGCGCGGCGAGCGTTCGTTCGTCCTCGCGCTCTCCGCGGTGCGGCCGCCGCGCGGCCTCGGGCTCGAAGTGCTCGCCGACGCCCTCGGCCTCGCGGTGACGAGCTCCGGCGAGGGGCTGGCGATCGGCCGGGTCGGCCGCGGCTCGGAGGGCGAGCGCATCGGCTTGCGCCCCGGCGACCGCCTGCTGGCGGCCAACGGCCAGCGGCTCGCCAGCGCCGAGCAGCTCGGCCACGAAGTGCTGCGCGCCCTCGACCGCGGCAGCCTCCTCCTCGTCGTGGGGCGGGGCCGCTACGCGTACAACCTCAACCTGCCGATGTGAGGCGCTTGCGGCCCGGGCGCCTCAGTCGAGGTCGAAGGGGCGCTTCGGCGGGAGGTCGGGCTCCTCCTCCGCGCGCTTCATCGCTTCGCGGAACTTCTCCTCGAGCAGCCGGTCGCGGTCGGCCAGGGCCGCCTTCTCGCGCTCGAACAGCTCCTCGGCCCGCGCCTTGCCGCTGTCGAGGCCGGCCAGCAGGGAGTCGAAGCTGTGCCCGCCGGCGAGCGGCGCCTTCGGCGTCCGGTGAGAGAGAATCGCCCCGGTTTCGGCGTCGACGACGAGCTCGGCGGCGCAGTCCGGGCAACGGACGGTGAGCTTGCGGGTTTCGGCCACGAGCCCATTGTAGCCGTGCTTGACACCCCCCGGCGCGTGGCATACAAACCGTTGAGCAGGGGACTCTTGGGGAGCTTTGCATGATGCGATTCGGTCGCGGGATCACCATCGTCGCCCTGGGGCTGGCCGTCGCAGCCTGCACGGGCAAGGGGCCGTCCCGGTTCGGCGCGGTCCTGCCGCTGAGCGGGGCGGCGGAGGTCTACGGCAAGTCGATCCGCCAGGGGATCGAACTGGCCTACGAGCAGGTCAAGGCGGATTCCGAGGCCCCGAAGGTGGAGCTGCAGGTGGTCGACTCGAAGAGCGATCCGCCGACCGCCCACGACATGCTCGACCGCGTCTACGCCGATGGCGCACTGGCGGCGATCGGCGGCATCACCAGCGCCGAGGCGCTGGCGATGGTCGAGGTGGCCGACTCGCGCCGCCGCATTCTGCTCTCCCCCTCGGCGTCGCTGCCGCAGCTGTCGGGGATCTCGGAAAACTTCTTCCGCGTCTACCCTTCGGACTTCTCGGAGGGGACGGTGATGTCGCGCTACGCCTTCGACGAGCTGAAGGTGCGCACCGGCGTCATCCTGGCCAAGGAGGAGACCTACGCGAAGGGGATTCAGACGGTCTTCGCCGAGGAGTTCCAGCGCCGCGGCGGCAAGATCCTCGAGACCATCGAGTTCCCGGCCGGCACCACGGACTTCGCCGCCCTGGCCGACCGCACGGTGACGCTCAAGCCGGACTTCGTCTACCTGGCTGCCTACGCGGACGAGATCGCCCGCCTGGTTGCGCAGCTGCACGCCCACCAGTTCAACGGGCTGATCCTGACCACCTCCTCGTTCGCGGCGGCCGAGACGATCGCCTCGGTGCGCGACCAGGGGGAGGGGATCTACTTCACCCAGACCTCCTTCACCACCCAGGGCAAGGATCTCGCTCCGCACGTCCGGGCGTTCGTCGACGCCTTCGAGGCCCGCTGGAAGAAGGAGCCGGACATCTACGCGGCGCACGGCTACGACGCCTTCATGATCCTGGTCGAGGCGGTCCGCCAGGGGGGCGATTCGACCACGTCGTTCTGGAAGGGGATGCGCAACATTCACGAATACCCCGGCGTGACCGGCGCCCTCCAGTTCGACGACCGCGGCGACGTGCAGAAGTTCCCGCACGTCTATACCGTGACCGACGGGCGGGCGATCGACGTCGAAGAGCAGAAGAAGCAGCGCATCGAGGCGGCTCGCGAGGAGATGCGGCGCCTCGAGGAAGAGCTGCGGCGCCTGAAGAACCAGGGCAACTGAAGATCCGCCGTTGATCGCGACGGCCCGTGAGCTCGTGCGGCACCGGGGACTCCTGGCGACCCTGGTGGCGCGGGAGCTCAAGGGGCGCTACCGCGGCTCGGTGCTCGGTTTCGTCTGGTCGCTCGCCCAGCCGCTCCTGCTGCTGGCTGTCTACAGCTTCGTCTTCGGCCGCATCTTTCCGCCGCGCGCCGGCGCCGGCGACCAGCCCTATCCGCTCTTCCTGATCACCGGCCTCTTCCCGTGGATCTGGGTCTCCACCGCCCTGTCGGAGGGGACCGTCTCGCTGGTGGCCAACGCCGGGCTGATCCGCCGGGCGGTCTTTCCGGCCGAGCTGCTGCCGGTCGTCCCGGTGCTCTCCAACCTCGTCCACCTCCTGCTCGCCCTGCCGGTCGTCGCCCTGGCGATCGCCGCCGGCCGGTTCGACGGCGCCGAGGTGGGGGGCTGGGGCGCCCTCGCCTTCCCGCTCGTCGTCGCCCTCGAGCTGCCGCTGGTGGCCGGGGCGGCGCTCGCCCTGGCGCCGCTGCACGCCCACTTCAAGGATGTCCGCGACCTGGTGGCGAGCGCCCTGACCCTGCTCTTCTTCCTCACCCCGATCCTCTACTCGGTCGAGGCGGTGCGCGCCGCCGTGCCCTCGCTCGCCTGGGTCGTTCGCCTGTCTCCGGCCACTCCGTTCACCGTCGCCTACCAGCAGGCGCTGTTCGCCGGAGTCTTCCCGGCGCCGCGCCTGTGGCTCGAAATGGCGGGAATCGCCCTCGTCGCCTGGGCGGCCGGCACCTGGGTCTTCGGGCGCCTGCGCGAGACCCTCGTGGAGGCGGTGTGAATCCGGCCATCCGGGTCGAGCAGGTCGACAAGCAGTACCGCCGGCTGGCGCCCGGCCACCGCCTGCGCACGCTCAAGAGTGCCTTCGTCGGCCGCTCGCTGGCGAGCGGCGCGGCGGCGGCCGATCTCATCCCGGCGCTCGCCGGAGTCAGTTTCGAAGTGCGGCGGGGCGAGGCCTTCGGCATCGTCGGCGGCAACGGCTCGGGCAAATCGACGCTGCTCAAGCTGATCGCCGGGATTCTTCGCCCGGACGCCGGCCGGGTGGTCACCGACGGCCGCGTGGCGGCGCTGATCGAACTCGGCGCCGGCTTCCACCCGGAAATCTCCGGCCGCGAGAACATCTACATCAACGGTTCGGTGCTCGGGCTGACCCGGCGCCAGGTCGAGCAGCGCTTCGACCGCATCGTCGAGTTCGCCGGGCTCGCCGACTTCATCGACGAGCCGGTGAAGAACTACTCGTCGGGCATGTACGTGCGGCTCGGCTTCGCGGTGGCGATCCACACCGATCCCGACATCCTGCTGGTCGACGAGGTCCTCGCGGTGGGCGACGAGGCGTTCGCCCACCAGTGCCTGCGGCGGATCGAGGAGCTGCTCGCCGCCGGCCGGACGGTGGTTTTCGTCAGCCACTCTCTGGCGCTGGTCGAGGACGTCTGCACGCGCGTGCTCTGGCTCGACCGCGGGCGCGCTCGGCTGATCGGCGAGCCGCGGCGGGTGGTCGACGCCTACCGCGCCGCGGTGGCCGAGGCCGAGGGGAGGGCGCACCGCGCGGTCAAGGAGGAGCGCGAGCGCAGCGAGGCGACGGAGGAGGCCGGGGACGCGCCCGCCGAGCCGCCCGCCGGAGAGGCGTCGGGAGAGCCGGAGGAGCCGGCCGAGGTGCTGCGCTGGGGGTCCCGCGCCGCCGAGATCCTGCGCGTGCGCCTGCTCGGTGCCGACGGCGACGAGCGCTACCACTTCCGCGCCGGCGAGGCGGTGACGTTCGAGATCGAGGCGGTCGCCCACCGGCCGCAGGACGACTTCGTTTTCGGCATCATGGTGGCGACGCCGCGCGGCACCGAGGTCTGGGGGACCAACACCGAGCTGGCCGGCTGGCGCCCGGAGAGCTTCGACGGTGAAGCGCGGGTCCGCCTCGTCTGCCCGGGGCTGCGCCTCGGCCCGGGCGAGTACCTGATCGACGCCGCCGTGCACGCCCGCGACGGCGCCCCCTACGACTACCGGCGCAAGCTCCTCTCGCTGAGCGTCACGGCGGAGGATCGCGGCGTCGGCGTCTATTTTCCCGAGCACCGCTGGGAGTTCTCCGGGCGGCTCCGGGTCGCAGCGAGGAGTGGATCATGAGCGAACGCGAGGGCGCCGCGGCGCCGCACGTCGACGTCAAGATCTCCGACGAGGAGATGAAGGGGCGCTACGCCAACCTGCTGCGGGTCACCCACACGCGCGAGGAGTTCATTCTCGATTTCATCCAGGTCGTGCCGCCGCAGGGGATCGTCACGGCGCGGGTGATCGCCAGCCCCGGCCACCTCAAGCGCATCGTCCAGGCGCTGGGCGCCAATCTCGCCCGCTACGAGGAAGCCTTCGGCACGGTCGCCGAGGCGCAGGGCCCCGACGGCGGCCGCAGCGCCAACTGAGCGGTCAGCGCGCCGCGCCGGCGGCGCCGCGCGGAGCGATTTCGGCCACCACCCCGAGGTGGTCGGAGAGGCGGTCGGGCAGGGTCTCGTAGGAAGCGAACTCGAGCTCGTCCGAGATCAGGATCCAGTCGAGGCGGACCATCGGCCGCCAGCTCGGGAAGGTCGCGTGGCCCGAGAAACCGGCCGGCCGCAGACGCAGCTCGCGGCGCAGCAGGTCGAGGCTGCGGCGTCGCTCGCTCCACTCGCAGTTGAAGTCGCCCAGCACCGCGAGCGGCCGGTCGTGGCCGCGGAAGCGCTCGACCAGCTGCTCGACCTGGCGGCTGCGCACCCGTTCGGCGAGGAAGTCGAGGTGGATCGACACGACGTCGATCGGCCCGCAGTTCGAGCACGGCGCCTCGAGCGTCGCGGCGACGAACCCCTTGGTGTCGCGCCAGTTCTGGCCGAAGGCGTGCGAGCGCGGGTCACCGAGCGGCAGACGCGCCAGCAGCGCCGTCCCCGAAGAGAGGTCGAAGCGGCCGAGCGAGAATGGATTGTGCTCGCCGCGGAAGGCGTGCGGCATCTGCGCCAGCTCGGCGAGGGTGGCGACGTGATCGAAGCCGCCGCTCCAGGCCGACGGCCCGTCGGCCTCCTGCAGGGCGACCACGTGCGGGCGCTCGCGCCGCAGCACGGCCGCGATGGCGGCGAGGTTGCCGCGCAACGTCGACTCCGAGAGCAGCGCCTGGTGGCGCCCCTGGCGACGGGCGTGGGCGACGTTGAGGGTCATCAGACGGAGCCGGTCGAGGGTCGGCTGGGCACCGGTCCGCTCGGCCCGGCGGTCGGGGCCGCGGCGCCGGGTCGGTGCCGACGAGGCGCGCGCGCCGAAGCGCGAGATGGCCATCAGGCGCGCCGGCCGGCGCCGCCGGCGGCGAGCCGGCGGGCGATCACCGCCGGCACGGGCATCACCGACAGGCGCGAGATGCGGACCAGATCGAACTCGCGCAGGGCCGGGTCGGCCTTGATCTCGGCCAGCGTCACGGGACGGGCGAGCGGGGCCTCCGCGGCGAGGTCGACGACCAGCCGGCGCGGATCGGCGAGCCCGGGGTCGGGGCGCGGCGGTGAGACGACGCGTGCCAGGCCGACCACGGCCCGCACCTTGCCGCTCTCGTAGACGAACACCGCGTCGCCCGGACGCATGGCGCCCAGGTGGCGCAGGGCGAGCGCGTTGGCGACCCCGGACCAGCAGGTGCGGCGATCGCGCACCAGGTCGGCGAAGGCGTACTCGTCGGGGTCGGACTTGACCAGCCAGGTGTTCATCGGGGATCGGGGCGCCGGCGGGCCGGCGCGGCGGGCGGCGAAGCGGGCATGCTCGGTCGCGGTCTCAGTCGCGGTGCGCCAACAGGAGATTGCCGCCCCGGAAGACTTCGCGTCCGGTCTTGACCACCGAACGGACCGGGTTGACACCGTAATGATAGGCGAGATGCAGCAGGTTCGGCGCGTCGAGCACCAGGACGTCGGCGCGCTTGCCCGGTTCGAGCGAACCGATCTCCCCGGCGAGAGCAAGCGAGGCGGCGGCGTTGAGGGTCACCGCGGTCAGCACCTCTTCGATGGTCAGGCCGAGCTCGAAGACGGCGAGCTGGGCGATGCAGGGCAGCGACTCGGTGTTCGAGGAACCGGGGTTGCAGTCGGTGGCGAGCGCCACCGGCACGCCCGCCTCGACCATCCGGCGCGCCGGCGCGAACTCCTTCTTGCGCAGGAAGAAGCTGGTTCCGGGCAGCAGCAGGGCGGTCACTCCGGCGGCCGCCAGGGCCTCGATGCCGGCCTCGGAGACGGCCATCAGATGGTCGGCCGACCAGGCGCCGAGCTCGGCCGCCAGGGCGGCGCCGCCGGAGTCGGCGAATTCGTCGGCGTGCAGACGCGGCTGCAGGCCGTGCTGCTTTCCCGCCGCCAGCACGCGGCGCGACTCGGCGGCCGAAAAGACCCCCTGTTCGCAGAAGACGTCGCAGAAACGGGCGAGGCCGGCGGCGGCCACGGCGGGGACGATCTCCTCGCAGACCTCGCGCAGGTAACGCTCGCGGTCGGCGCGGTGCTCGGCCGGCACCTCGTGGGCCGCCAGCAGGGTCGGAACCAGCTCGATCGGCTGCAGGCGCGCCACGGCGCGGATCGCCTCGAGCTGGCGCAGTTCGTCCGGCAGCGACAGCCCGTAGCCGCTCTTGGCCTCGGCGGTAGTGGTGCCGCAGGCGAGCATCCGCTCGAGGCGGGGCAGCATGGCCGCCACCAGCTCGTCGCGCGATGCGCCCCGGGTCGAGCGCACGGTCGACAGGATGCCGCCGCCGGCGGCGGCGATCTCCTCGTAGCTGCGGCCGGCCAGACGCTGGGCGAACTCCATCTCGCGCGAGCCGGCCCAGGGGAGGTGGGTGTGGGCGTCGACGAAGCCGGGGACCGCCGTCCCCCCGCGGCCGTCGAGGCGTTCCGCGTCGGGCAGCGCGCCGAGCGTCGCCTCGCGCTCGGCGCGCGTGCCGACGAAGTGGATGCGACCGTCGCGGCAGAGGATCTCGCCGTCGCGCACCTTGCTCACCGCGCCCTGATCGCGGCCGCGGCGCGAGGTCGTGCCGAGCGGCGTGGCGATCTCGGCGAGGTTGGTGATCAGCAGGTCGCGCATGGGAGGGATCCTCTCATCCGGCGAGCAGCGCCGCGCCGAGGCGCGCCGCCTCGCCGCGCGCCCAGTCGCGCACGGCCTGCCAGGCGAGCGGCTCGGCGAGGGCTGGCAGCGGCTCCTCGTCGGCTTCGGAGAAGTCGGCGAGCGCCTTGGTCGCCTGCACCGCGAAGTCGCCGACGTGGCCGAACTTCTCGCCGGCGCGCGCCAGCAGCGCATCGAGCGGCAGGCGGCGGGCGATCAGGTGCAGGTCGACGAAGTCCCGCCGCGTCCCTCGACTGATCAGCGCGCCGAGCTTCATCAGGCCGAGATCGACCAGGGAGGCGACGGCGAGGCCGTCGCGCTCCTCGAGCGGGTCGACCAGCGGATAGGGGTACCAGAAGAGGCGCAGCGCCACCTCGTCGGGGAAGCGGACGAACAGGTAGCCGTCGCGGGCGGTTTCGACCCGCGTGCCGGGCTCGAGCACCAGCAGATCGGCGAGCAGGTCGCGACGCTCGGCCGACTGCAGGCGGCGCGTGCCGCCCATCAGGTCGAGGTCGCGCACCGGCCGGTGGTCGAGATGGAGCGCCAGGGCGGCGCTGCCGGCCAGGTAGAAGTCGGCGCTCCACGGCCGCCCGGCGAGCGCGGCGAGGCGCGAGGCGGTCGGTGCCGGCAGCCGGCCGGGCAGGGTGGCGGTCAGGCCAGCGGCCACAGCGCCTCGGCGGCCGCTGGCGGCGGCTCGGCGGGGAGGGCGAAGACGGCGCGCCAGAGGGCACGGCTGCGGCGGGAGAGCCGGCGGTCGCCGTGCCGCACGACCCAGGCCGCCAGCGACTCGCGGCCGCAGCGTCCGGCCAGCCAGGCGAGGTCGGCGCGATCGCCATCCTCGAGCAGGCGGGCGATCAGGGCGTCTCGTCCGTCCGGAGTTCCGGCGTCGGGCAGGCCGTCGGGGAAGAGGCGGTGCGTGCGCGCCGGCGGCCGGCTCATCCGCTGCGGCGCCGTCCGATCGTCTGTACGTTGGCGCTCGAGTGCTCCTCCTCCATGTCGGCCTGGAGGATCTGGGCGAACAGTTCGAGCGTGCCGCGCAGCTTCAGCTGCAGCTCGCGCCGGCGGGTGCGCAGCTCCTGGATCCGATTGTCGATCTCCTGGGCGCGCTCCATCGCCTGATTGACCAGCTTCTCGCCGTGCATCTCGGCTTCCTTGACCAGCAGCTGGGCCTCGCGCTGCGAGGTCGAGATCATCTCGTCGGAGACCTTCTTGCCGCGCAGCAGCGTCTCCTGCAGGTCGCGCTCGCGACTCTCCGCCGTCTCCAGCCGTTCGCGCAGCAGGCGATTCTCGCGGTCGAGCCGCTCGATGTCGCCCAGCCGCTGGCTGAGCTCTTCGGCGACCAGGGTGAGGAAGTTCTCGACCTCGTTCGGGTCGTAGCCGCGCAGCCGGACGGCGAAGCGCTGCTTCTGGATTTCGAGTGGTTGCATCGGCATGGGACGGACTCCTCAGAAGACCAGGCGGGGGCGCAGGCCGAAGCCGATCATCAGGCCGTTGATCAGGAACTGGACGATCAGCATGGCGATCAGCGGCGACAGGTCGATCCCGCCCAGCCGCTGCGGCGGCACCAGTCGGCGCAGCGGCCGCAGGACCGGCTCGGTGACGGCGGCGAGTCCGCGCACGATCGGGTTGTAGGGATCGGGGGAGACCCAGGAGAGCAGGGCGCGCACGAGCAGCACCCAGAAGTAGATGCGCAGCAGCGTGACGACGAGCCCGAGCAGTGACCAGCCGAACCCCTGAGCGATCCCCAAGTCCTTGCCTCCGAACGGTTTCCGGCTCCGCGGCCGACGGCCTAGGGTAGCACGGCGGCGGCGGCGCCGGTGTGGCCGGGGCCACCCCGGCCGGGCTCAGTCGCGCTCGAGCAGCGGTTCGAAGCGCGACTTGTCGATCGCCTTGAGATGCGCGTCGCGGGCGCTGATCACCCCCTGCTCGACCAGCGCCGCGAGCGTCTCGTCGAGCATCTGCATGCCGTCCTTCTTGCCGGCCTGCATGACGTTGGCGAGCATCGGGATGTTGCCTTCGCGGATCAGGTTGGGCAGCCCGGGGGTGCGCAGCAGGATCTCGTGCACGGCGACGCGACCGCTGCCGTCGGCGCGCGGCAGCAGCAGCTGGGCGACGATGGCCACCAGCGACTCGGACAGCGACAGGCGGGCCTGCGGCTGCTCGTCGGCGGGGAAGACGTCGATCAGCCGGTCGATCGTCTTGGCCGCCGAATTGGTGTGCAGGGTGCCGAAGACGAGCGTCCCCATCTCGGCCGCCTTGAGCGCCAGCGAGATCGTCTCGAGGTCGCGCATCTCGCCGACCAGGATGACGTCGGCGTCCTGGCGGATCGCCGCGCGCAGGGCGGCCGCGAAGCTCACCGTGTCGACGCCCACCTCGCGCTGCGAGAAGACCGCGCGCTGGTTGCGGTGGACGAACTCGACCGGCTCCTCGATGGTGACGATGTGGCGCGCCGCGGTGCGGTTGATGCGGTCGATGATCGCCGCCAGGGTGGTCGACTTGCCCGAGCCGGTCGGTCCGGTGACCAGCACCAGGCCACTGCGCAGCGCGGCGAGGCGGGCGAGCACCGGCGGCAGGGCGAGCTCCTCGAGCGAGGCGATCTTCTCGGGGATGGTGCGGAAGACCGCCGCCGGGCCGCGCTCCTGACGCAGGCAGTTGCCGCGGAAGCGCGCCACGCCCTCGACGGCGAGGGCGAAGTCGAGGTCGCCTGTCGAGTCGAACTCCTGCCACTGCTGGGGGCTCAGCACCTCGCGCAGCAGCGCGGCGAGCGCCGCGGCGTCGAGCGCCGGCTGGCCGGCGATCGGCTCGAGGGCGCCGTGCTTGCGCATGCGCGGCGCGATGCCGGGTACCAGGTGGAGGTCCGAGCCGCCGTTCTCGCGCGTGGCGCGCAGCAGGTCGTGGAGTCGCGTCATGGTCAGGCCGCCGGGATCGCCTTCGGGTCGTCGGCGTGCAGCAGCGCCTCGTCACGGGAGACGACGCCGTCGCGCACCAGTTGGGCGATCGAAGCGTCGAGCAGGCCCATGCCCTGGGCCGCGCCGGTCTGCAGGACCGAGCGGATCTGGAAGGTCTTCGCCTCGCGGATCAGGTTGGCGACCGCCCGGGTGCCGATCAGCACCTCGAGCGCCGGCACGCGCCCGGCGCCGTCGGCACGCCGCAGCAGGCGCTGCGAGACGACCGCGCGCAGCGACTCCGACAGCATGGTGCGGATCTGCGACTGCTGATTGGGCGGGAAGGAGCCGACGATGCGGTCGACGGTGCGGATGGCGCTGCCGGTGTGCAGCGTGGCGAGCACCAGGTGGCCGGTCTCGGCGGCGGTCAGCGCCAGCGAGATGGTCTCGAGGTCGCGCAACTCGCCGATGGCGATGACGTCCGGATCCTCGCGCAGGGCGGCCTTGAGGGCGCGGGCGAAGCTCTCCGTGTCACGCCCGACCTGGCGCTGGTTGACCACGCAGCGCCGCGGCTCGTGGACGTACTCGATCGGATCCTCGATGGTGATGATGTGGTCGCGCCGCTCCTCGTTGATCAGGCGCAGCAGCGCGGCCATGGTCGAGGACTTGCCGCAGCCGCCCGGGCCGGTGATCAGCACCAGGCCCTGATGGTGGTTGGTCAGCCGCGCCAGGGTGCCGGGCAGGCCGAGGTCGGCGAGCGCCGGCACTTCGAAGGGGATGGCGCGCAGCACCAGGCCGAGTCCGTTCTGATGGCGGTAGGCGTTGCCGCGGAAGCGGCCGCGGCCGGGCAGCGAGCAGGCCAGGTCGACCTGGCCGTCGCGCGCGAGCGCCGCTTGCCCGGCGGCGTCGAGCAGCTCGCCGAGCAGCGCCTCGACCTGCTGCCGGGAGAGGGGAGCGTCGCCGGCGAAGGCGAGTTCGCCCATACGCCGCATCAGCGTGCGCTCACCGCTGGCAAGGTGGAGGTCGCTCGCGCCGCGGCGGACCACCTCCTCGAGCAGGGCGTCGACGGCGCGCCTCGCGCCGCTGGCGCCCGCCGAGGGTGCCGCCGCCGGCGCGGCGGGAACGGACGGCGCGGCGGGCGGTACGACGGTCGGGGTTGCCGCCGCCGCGGCATTGCGCGCCAGCACCTGGCGCTGGATCTCGAGCAGTCGCTCGAGCTGCGCCGGTTGCAGCAGGCCGAGTTCGACGAGCAGCTCGCCGAGCGGGCGGCGCCCCCCGTCGTCGGCCTGTTTGCGGGTGGCCGCCGCGAGCTGGTCGGGAGTGACCAGCTTGTAGTGGATCGCCAGCTGGCCGAAGAGGCGGCTCTCGCTGCTCATCGCCGGCCGAGCTTAGCCGAGACCGCCACCGCGGGTCAGCAGGTCGGCCGCCACCGCGGCGAGCAGCCAGAGGGCGAGCAGCCCGTTGGCGAGGAAGAAGGCGGCGTCGAGGCGCGACAGATCGTCCGGCCGCACCAGCCAGTGCTGCCAGGCGAGCAGCGCCGCGCAGCCGGCCACGCCGATGGCGTAGGCGAGGCCGAGGCCGCCCGGGTAGACGGCCGGCAGCGCGGCGAGCAGGGCGAGCGTGGCGACGTGCAGGCCGGCCGAGATCCCCAGGGCGGCGCGCGTGCCGAAGCGCGCCGGGATCGAGAAGAGGCCGCGCGCGCGGTCGAAGGTCTCGTCCTGCAGGGCATAGAGAACATCGAAGCCGGCCGTCCAGGTGAGCACCGCCGCGGCGAGCACGAACGGCGTCGGCGCCAGGCTGCCGGCAACCGCCGCCCAGGCGCCGATCGGCGCGCCGGCCAGGGCGAGGCCGAGGATCAGGTGCGACAGCCAGGTAAAGCGCTTGGCGTAGCTGTAGCCGAGCAGGACGACGACGGCGATCGGCAGCAGCCGGAGGCAGAGAGGATTGAGCCGCCACGCCGCCAGGGCGAGCAGGGCGAGGCTCGCCGCGACGAACAGTGCCACGAAGCCGCGGCTGACCTTGCCGGCGGGCAGTGCCCGGCCGGCGGTGCGCGGGTTGGCGGCGTCGATCCGGTGATCGGCCAGCCGGTTGAAGCCCATCGCCGCCGAGCGCGCCCCCACCATCGCCACCAGGATCCAGCCGAAGACCCGCCCCGGCGGCCAGCCGCCAGCCGCCAGCAGCATCCCGATCAGGGCGAACGGCAGCGCGAACAGCGTGTGCTCGAACTTGATCATTTCGAGGACGATCCCGAGGCGCCGCAGGAAGGTCTGCCCGGTCACGGGTCGAGTCCTCCCGCCGCCCCACGATCGGCGGCTCCCGGGCGGCACCCCGGGGCGGGGGCCCCGGAGCGGCCCCCGAGTCGCCCACCGGTTCCCGGATTTCGGAGCGTCGGTGGGCATCCGGAACGCGGCTCCGCGGGCGGGAGTCGGAACCTTCCAGGGAAGCTGCGACGGTGGAGACGCACGGCGGGAGAGTCTACGTCTCCGGCGGCCCTTGTGCGCTCGCGTTCACGACGTCCGAGGGACGCGGCCGGGAGCCGCGCCGCCGCTTGACCCCCGGGCCGCGACCACCCCGGATCGGTCGACTCTCGCAACCGGTTGGCGCGGGTCTCGCGCCGCAGCGACGATGCTGACGATCGCGACGCTCGCGATGCCGGTCCGCCAGGCCGGGTGGAGATCGAGCTGACCGAGGAGGTCGTCGCGGCGAGCGCCGCCGCAACCGTCACATTCGACGATGAGCTCAACCGCCCCCAGACGGTGGGGCCGGCCAGCTACGGCTATCGCGGTCCGGACCTGG
>CAYYIK010000047.1:0-23433 GCA_964471955.1 uncultured Thermoanaerobaculia bacterium
CCACCCCCCGATCATCTCAGGGACACACAAAAGGGACACACAAAAGGGACACACAGACCCCTCCGCGGTCCTGTTGTGGCTCTTCACGGATCCGTGTGGGTCGCGACCGGCCGAAGCCGCGGAATGCAGAGACCCGGAGTGGAAGGGGACGATCCGGGAGCGGCCGAGACCGCGAGAAGGGACCTCTCGATGCTCGGAGGCGGGGGGCGCGTTCCGGGCGGCCTCGCCCGCGCGGCCTCGAAGCCCGCGAAGGCGAGCGCGGCGCCGGAGTCCGATCCCTCTCTATGGAAGCCTCTTGCCGATTCGACAGCCGCCCACCGACAGCCGCCTCATCGCGGCATCTCACTGCTCCGGAGGTGCAGTCAAGCCCCCGGACGAGTGGCCGGGCACAAGGACTCGACCGTCCGGGGTGGCAGGCTCAGGCGACGACCTGTCACGGCCTCGACCTGCCTGAGGAACGACTCCGGGCCGAGCGGCCGGCCCGAGGCGGAATGGCGTCGGAAGCACTCCATCTGCTCGACGCCAAGGCGCTCGTTGACCAGCTGTTCGATCGAGCCGAGGGCGTTGGCGATCGGAGCCGGATCCACCAGCGTGTCTCCGGTTCCTTCCACGTGGGAGGTCCAGCTCGAATGCGGCCAGGCGGCGGGGCTCGGCGCGAGTCCGGCGCGAACCGGGTTGAGCAGGATGTAGCGGACCGCGGCACGCAGGTGGACCCGATCCATCGGGAAGGATCCGAATCGTCCCTGCCAGAGGTACCCGCGCCAACCCTGTCGACGATTGATCCTCGTCGTGAACCTCCGATGCGCCCGCGCCAGGGCTCGGGCAAGACCTGTCGGTGTCGCCGGAACCGCGACCAGATGGACGTGGTTGGGCATCAGGCAGTAGGCCCAGATGGCGACCTCGTATCGCCGGCAGGCCTCCGCGAGAAGGTCCCGGTAGAGGGGGTAGTCCGACTCTTCGAAGAAGGTCGGCTGGCGGCGATTGCCGCGCTGTGTGACGTGGTGCGGGACTCCGGGGAGCACAAATCGAGCGGTTCGTGGCATATAACCGAGGAGGACGCCATCTGGCGCGACGATCTTGCGCCGGCGCTTGCCACGGTGCCGTTCTTCTGCCGGTGGGAAGGCCGTATGCCCCTCTTGTATGTCCCTTTTGTATGTCCCTTTTGTGTGTCCCCTTTGTGTGTCCCTTTGTGTGTCCCGGTGTTCCGGTGTTCTGCCGGTGTTCGCCGGCGGGCGGGGTCAGTCGAGGTAGCCGAGGGCGCGCAGTTCGGCGATCGAGTCGGGGTCGAGGGCGGGGGGGGGGACCTGGTCGGCGGCGGTCAGGCCGGTGCGGATCGCGTCGAGACAGGTGGTGAGGGCCTCCGACGCGGGACTCTTCGGCTCGACCAGGCTGTGCCGCTCCCCGGGATCGGCTGCGAGATCGTAGAGGCGGCGATCCCCGCGGCCGAGTGCCAGCGCTTCGAGACGTCCGGCCGCGACGATACCGGCCTCGAGCAGCCCGGCGCGGCGGGCTCGGGCGGCCGCCTGCACGGACTGGACGGCACCCTTGTGAGCCTGGACGCAGAGCGGTTGCGGGGCGACCGGTTCGCCGGCGAAGCGCGGCGTCAGATCGCGTCCGGAGAAGGACGGGTGGGAGGGCAGGCCGAGCAGGCCGAGCAGGGTCGGCGCGATATCGAGGATCGAAACCGGGCCGTGCGCGACGCCGGCCGGGATCCTGCCCGCCCAGTGGAAGCCGAGCGGAATCCGCAGGGTGGGCTCGTGCACCAGGCGGCCGTGCCCGTGCTCGCCGTGCTCGCCGAAGGCCTCCCCGTGATCGGCGAGGAAGACGGTCAGCACCGGCCGATCCGGCGAGCGGACTCGCCAACCGGCGAGCAGGCGGCCGACCTCGCCGTCGACCGCGGCGATCTCGCTGTCGTAGCGGTCGAGATCGGTGGCCCGATCGGGCGTGATTCCGAGGCGCGACGCGTACTGCGCCTGCATGCGATAGGGAGCGTGCGGCTCGACGTAGTGCACCCAGAGCAGCAGCGGCCGGCTGGCCGACTCGGCGCGGCTCTCGGCGAGCCAGGCGAGCGCCGCGTCGGTCAGGTCCCCGCCGCGCGCCTCGTCCTTGAACAGTCCGAACCAGCGCTTGCGGCTGGTCAGCACCTCGTAGTGCTGCCAGTCCCCCGCGAGGCCGGAGAGCGGGTCCTTGAGCGTCCAGTTGCCGAGCACCGCGGAGGTGCGGAAGCCGCGCCGCCCGAGCAGGCGGGGGAGCGAGGCGAGACCTCCACGGATCGGCAGGCCGTTGCGGGTCGAGCCGTGGACGTGCGGCGGCACCGACGTCCAGAGCGACGCCAGGGCCGGCGTGGTGAGCGGCTCGACGGTGCGCGCCTCGGCGAAGCGCATCCCTTCGCCGAGCAGCGCGTCGATGGCGGGGGAGGTCGGCCGCGAGTGTCCCCAGGCGCCCAGCCGGTCGGGCCGCAGGGTGTCGACGGAGATGACCAGCACGTCCGGGTAGCGCGGCGGCTGCGCCGCGGCGGCGGCGCCGAGCGTCGCGAGAGCGAGCGCCAGGCAGCGGGCGAGCGCGGCGGAACGCGGCGACACGCTCACTCGGCGGCGGGGAACAGCTTCCGGTCGAGCCCGGGCACCAGCCGCAGCGCGTTGCCGAAGTAGAGCTTGCGCAGCACCTCGTCGGGCAGGTCGAGACCATAGAGCCGCCAGAAGGCGTGCCGGCGGCGGTAGTAGGGGAAGTAGTCGTCGGCCGTCTCGAGCACCCGGAAATAGGGCGGGAACTCGCTCGGCTGCCACGAGTCCTTGCCGAACAGGACGCGGTCCTGGTAGCGGATCAGCCAATCGCGCGCGAAGCGCGGCTGGCGGCCGAGCTCGGCCAGGACGGCGCCGATCTCGGTGTGGACATTGGGATGCTCGTCGAGCAGGCGGCCGAGCCGCGCGAGATCGTTACCGAGCCAGCCCAGGTGGGCGTTGATGAAGACGGTTTTCGGGTGGCGGCGGAAGAGGGCGTGCTGCTCGGCGATCAGCTGGTCCCAGGAGACATTGGACTCGGGATCGCGATAGCGCCCCGGGATCTCGATCAGCTCGTAGAGCCGCTCGTTCTCGCCGTCGCGCGGCTGCCAGAACTGAAACGGATCGGCGGTGTGGATGAGCACCGGGACGGCGAGCCGGGCGCAGGCCTCCCAGATCGGGTCGAGCCGGGGGTCGTCGACCGGGATCCGCTCGCCCCCGACGTCCCGGCTGTCCATGCCGAGGCTCTTGTAGATCTTCAGTCCGCGGGCTCCGGCGGCGACGTCGGCTTCGAGCTCGGCGACCGCCCGCTCGGCCCACTCCGGGGAGCCGACGCCGGAGAAGTCGACGTTGGTGAAGTGCACCACCCGCCCCGGCGCCAGCCGCTCGGTCAGCTCGAGCATGGCGAGGAAGTAGTCGCGCTCGCGCAGCGCGAAGCGGGTGGTGCCGTCGGGCTGCTCGATGCGCTGGAAGCCCCGCCCGGACAGGTTGACCACCACGGCGATATTCAGGGCGTCCATGTCGGCGACCAGCTGGCGGACCTTCGCCTCGTCGAGGCTGAACTGGTGGCTGTGCACGTCGACCAGCGGGAACTTCGCCCGCGTCACCGGGTGCTCGGGGACGACGAGGGTCGACGGCGGGTCGTAGACCATGAACGAAAGGTCGGCGGGATCGGCGGGCGCCACGTCGGGCGCCGTCGCGGCCTGCTGTGCCGGCGCCAGCGTGGCCACCAGCGCGAGAAGGGAGAAGGGCAGGGCTCGTCGCATGCCGCGAATCCTATCCGCTGGCCGTCCGCGGCGCCTTGAGGGTAGGCTCGGGCGCGGCCATGGTGAATTTCCGGCGCGAGACGGACCTCTCCCTCGAGGAGTTCCGGCGGGTGCTCGTCGAGTCGACGCTCGGCGAGCGCCGCCCGGTCGAAGACCGCGCCCGCCTCGAGAAGATGGTCGCGCACGCCAACCTGATCGTGACCGCGCGCGACGAGAGCGGCAAGCTGGTCGGGATCGCCCGCTCGCTGACCGACTTCGCTTACTGCTGTTACCTGTCCGACCTGGCGGTCAGCCGCGAGGTCCAGCATCAGGGAATCGGCCGCGGGTTGATCGAGGAGACGCGGCGCCACCTCGAGCCGGGGGCGAAGATCATCCTGCTCGCCGCGCCAGCCGCGGTCGACTACTACGCCAAGGTCGGCTTCGAGCGGCACCCCTCGGCCTGGACGCGCGACGCGTAGCGGCGGGAGTCCGGGCTCCCGCGGCCTCCGCATCGAAAAGGCTTCCATGGAAGGGTCCGCGCTCGCCCCGCCCGTGGCGAGTGCCGGGCGCCGCCGGCCTCCGCATCGAAGAGACTTCCATCGAGGGGGCCGAGGGCTTTGCGTCCGTGGCGGGTGTCAGGCTCCCGCGGCCTCCGGAGCAGGAAGGCCTCCACGGAAAGGGCCCGAGAGCGCCGCGCCCTGCCACCACGCGGTCCGCCACCCCCGGTCTCCCTTCTATGCAGTCTTTGTCCTTCTGTCATTTGCACGCGAGCTTCTCTGCCTCGGCCTTTCACGCGTCAAACGCGTGTCACTCGTCTCACGGGTCACGCGCAGGCTGGCGGGGGTCTGATAAGCTCCAGCGCCCCGCGGGGGAAGGCCCGGTCGTCCGGGCGCACTCCCCGACGGTCCCCACGAATCCGAAGGAGTCGCACGCCGTGAGCCGCTCGCAGCGGACGGATGTCCGCAATATCGCCATCATCGCCCACGTCGACCACGGCAAGACGACCCTGGTCGACGCGCTGCTCTGGCAGAGCGGCACCTTCCGCGCCAACGAGGTGGTCGCCGAGCGCGTCGTCGACTCGATCGACCTCGAGCGCGAGAAGGGGATCACGATCATGGCCAAGAACATCGCGGTCCGCTACAAGGGGACGCACGTCAACATCGTCGACACCCCCGGCCACGCCGACTTCGGCGGCGAGGTCGAGCGGACGCTCAAGCTGGTCGACGGCGTCATGCTGCTGGTCGACGCCAGCGAGGGACCGCTGCCGCAGACGCGGTTCGTGCTCAAGAAGGCGCTCGAAGCCGGCCTGCCGCCGATCGTCGTGGTCAACAAGATCGACCGCCCCGACGCGCGCCCGCAGGAGGTGATCAACGAGGTCTTCGACCTGTTCATCGATCTCGACGCGCGGGAGGATCAGCTCGACTTCCCGATCCTCTACACCAACGCGAAGAAGGGGACCTGCCGGACCTCGCCCGACGGACCCGACACCACCCTGGAACCTCTGTTCGACCAGATCCTCGCCACCGTTCCGGCGCCGGCCTACGACGAGGGCGAGCCGCTGCAGCTGCTGATCACCAGCCTCGACTACGACGACTACGTCGGCCGCCTCGCCATCGGCCGGCTGTTCAACGGGTCGATCCGCAGGGCCGGCGAGATCTCGCTCTGCCGACTCGACGGGTCGATCCTGCCGGGCAAGGTCACCAACCTCTACAGCTACGAGGGACTCAAGCGGGTCGAGGTCGGCGAGGCGGGGCCGGGCGACATCGTCGCGGTCGCCGGGC
Organism: uncultured Thermoanaerobaculia bacterium; assembly: GCA_964471955.1. Classification (GTDB taxonomy): domain Bacteria; phylum Acidobacteriota; class Thermoanaerobaculia; order Multivoradales; family JAGPDF01; genus JACTMI01. The sequence goes on from CAYYIK010000047.1 coordinate 5,527, forward strand.
TCGAAGCGGTGTCGATCGGCGAGACGATCTCGGCGCGCGAGAACCCCAGGGCGCTGCCGTCGATCCAGGTCGACGAGCCGACGATCGCCATGACCTTTTCGATCAACACCTCGCCGATGGCGGGCCGCGAGGGAACGCACGTCACCAGCCGCAAGCTCAAGGACCGGCTCGAGCGCGAGATCCTCACCAACGTCGCCATCCGCCTCGAACCGACCGAGTCGGCCGAGTCGTTCAAGGTCTCGGGGCGCGGAGAGCTGCAGCTGGCGATCCTGATCGAGATGATGCGGCGCGAGGGGTTCGAGCTCTCGGTGGGCAAGCCCGAGGTACTGACCCGCACGATCGACGGCAGGCTCCACGAGCCGATGGAGATGCTGACCATCGACTGCCCGGAGGACTTCATCGGCGCGGTGACCCAGAAGCTCGGCGAGCGACGCGGCCGGATGATGAAGATGTCCAACCACGGGACCGGCCGGGTCCGCATGGAGTTCCGTGTCCCCTCACGCGGCCTGATCGGGTTCCGCAACCAGTTCCTCACCGATACCCGCGGCACCGGCCTGATGAACCACCTGTTCGACGGCTGGGAGCCGTGGCAGGGGGAGATCGCCCATCGGCCGACCGGCGTGCTGGTCGCCGACCGGCCCGGCAAGGCGACCGCTTACGCGATCGAGGGCCTGCAGCCACGCGGCGAGCTGTTCGTCTCGCCCGGCGACGAGGTCTACGAGGGGATGATCGTCGGCGAGAACGCGCGCGAGAAGGACCTGGACGTCAACATCGTGCGCGAGAAGAAGCTGACCAACATGCGCGCCTCCGGCTCCGACGACACGGTCCACCTGGTGCCGCCGCGCCTGATGAATCTCGAGCAGGCGCTCGAGTTCATCCAGGAGGACGAGCTGGTCGAGGTGACGCCGAAGGCCTTCCGCCTGCGTAAGCGGGTGCTCAAGGCCAACCAGCGCTGATACGGAAAGGGCCTGGCGCGGGCGTCAGTTGATCGGGGCGCCGCGGTAGGGCTCGGTGAGCGTCGTGCGCAGCTCGGGGTGGCGGATCTTGCCCCCGAGCAGCGCCGAGCGCGCGACCAGAACCGCCGAGAGGAGCGCGAACAGCGCCGTGGCGCCGATCAGCCAGGGGAGCGTCGGGCTGTCCCGCTTGACCAGCAGGGTGCCGAGCGCCGCCGCGGCGAGCACCAGCAGCGCGATGCGGGCCACCTCCGCCGCCTCCTCGTGCGGCTCGACCCAGGTCTCCTCGAGCCCGAACTCGGCCTTGAGCTGCTCTTCGGCGCGCTGCCCGCTGGCGAAGGCGACGAGGCCGACCAGCGAGGCCACGACGATCATCGCCAGGCCCGCCGTCTCGAGGCCGCGATTGCGCCGCCACAGCCCGATGACGGCCAGCAGGAAGCCGACGGGAATCCCCAGAATGGGGAAGTGGACGATGATCACGTGGAGATGGGGCCAGTTCATGTTGCTCCTCGGCGCGATGCGGCGACGACGGCTGGCGCAGACGGTAGCGTCTCCCGGGCCCCGGCAGGCCACCCATCCGGGCGGGAGCCCCCCGCGCTTGCGCCGCTCCCCCCCGCTCGGGGAAGCTTCCGTCGCCATGACGACCTGGGTGATCGGCGACGTGCACGGCTGCTACCGGACGCTGCGCCGCCTGCTGCGCCGCCCCGGTCCGGCCGCGGCGGGGCGCCTCTGGTTCGTCGGAGACCTGGTCAATCGGGGGCCGCGCTCGCTCGACGTCGTGCGCAGCATCGCCGATCTCGGCGACCGCGCGGTGGTCGTCCTCGGCAATCACGACCTGCACTTCCTGGCCCGGGCCTTCGGTGTGGCGCCGGCGCGGCGGGGGGACACGCTCGAGCCGCTGCTCGCCGCCCGCGATGCCGACGAGCTCGCCGGGTGGCTGCTGACGCGCCCGCTGCTCGTCGAGGAGGGCGACGACGTGCTCGTGCACGCGGGACTCGCGCCGGCCTGGCGACTCACCGAGGCGCGCCGGCGGGCGCGCCGCCTCGAGCAGGTTCTGCGCGGTCCGGTGGCGCGCCGCCTGCTCGCTGCCTGGCGTCCGGGAAGCACCTCGGATCGCGGCGGTCTCGACCGGGAGTGGCTCGAGGACCTGCGGGTCTTCGCCCTGCTGCGGGTCGTCTCGCGCCGCGGCCGTCCGCGCTACGACTTCGCCGGCCCGCCGGAGGAGCGTCCCGCCGGAACGCTCCCCTGGTTCGACGCCGCGGCGCCCGGCCGGCGCGGCCGGCGGATTCTCTTCGGCCACTGGGCGGCGCTCGGGCTGACGATCCGCCCCGACGTGGTGGGGCTCGACACCGGCTGCGCCTGGGGCGGCGCGCTGACCGCGATGCGCCTGGCGGATCGGCGCATCGAGCAGCAGGAGAACGTCGAGTGAGCGGCGCGATGCCGGTCGACGGCGATTTCGATCGCGCGCGCTTCCCACGCTTCGCCGCCGAGCTCGAGCGCGGCATCGGGGCGGGGCTGCAGCACGGCGGACAGGTCTTCGTCGCGCTGCGGGGCGAGACGCGCCTCGACGCCGGCTTCGGCGAGGCGCGCCCCGGCGAGCCGATGGAGCGCGACCGGGCGATGTACTGGCTCTCGGCGAGCAAACCGTTCGCCGCGGTCGCCATCGCGCAACTCTGGGAGCGCGGCGCCCTGCGGCTGGACGACCCGGTGGCCCTGCACTTTCCGGAGTTCGCCGCCGGCGGCAAGGAGGCGATCACCATTCGCCACCTGCTCACCCACACCGCGGGCATCCGCATGCTCGACCTCGGCTGGCCCGAGCTCGGCTGGGACGGCGTCCTGGCGCGCATCGCGGCGCGGCGGATCGAGCCGGGGTGGGTGCCGGGGCGCAAGGCCGGCTATCACCTGGCGTCGAGCTGGTTCGTCCTGGGGGAGCTGGTGCGCCGCCTCGACGGGCGTCCGTTCGACCGCTACGTGCGCTCCGAGATCCTCGAACCGCTCGGCGCCGACTCGTGCTGGGTCGGCGTGCCGGCGGATCGCCTCGAGCAGGTACGGGCGCGGATCGCGCCGGCCTTCCAGGTCACGCCCCAGGGGATGGCGGCGCTCGTCTCGTGGGATGACGACGCCCGCCTGACCGTCTGCTCGCCAGGCGCCAGCGGACTCGGCCCGATGCGCGAGCTGGCGCGGCTCTACCTCATGCTCGCCGCCGGCGGCGTGACGGCCGCGGGCCGACGCCTGCTCGGCGAGCCGGCGGTCGAAGCGCTCGCGGCGCGGCATCGCGTCGGCCTCCACGACCACACCTTCCGCACCCGGCTCGACTGGGGGCTCGGGGTAATCGTCAATTCGGCCCACTACGGCGACCCGCAGGTGCCGTATGGCTACGGCCCGCACGCCGGACCGCGTACTTTCGGCCACAGCGGCGCGCGTTCGACCACGGCGTTCGCCGACCCGGATGCCCGGCTGGTCGTCGCGCTGGGAGTCAACGGCCTGCCCGGAGACGCCGAGCATCGCGAGCGCTTCGAACGTCTGCTCGCGGCGCTCTACGAAGATCTCGGCCTCGCGCCATCGCCCGCCGGTTGAGTTGCGGCGCGCCGCGCTGCGTGCTGTTACAATCCCGAGACGTGAGTGTCGATGTCTCGGTCTCGCCGCGTGTCCTGACGCGCTCCGAGCACTCCGTTTCCCGCAAGCAGATCGCGCCCGAGGCCCTCAAGGTCCTCTATCGCCTCTCCGCGGCCGATCAACGGGCCTACCTGGTCGGGGGCAGCGTGCGCGACCTGCTGCTCGGGCGCACGCCGAAGGACTACGACGTCGCCACCGACGCCCGGCCGCCCGAGATCCGCCGCATCTTCCGCAATTCGCGGATCATCGGCCGTCGCTTCCGCCTCGTGCACGTGCTCTTCCGCGACCAGGTCATCGAGGTGTCGACCTTCCGGCGCGAACCCGACCCCGAGGAGCAGCGCGGCGAGGGAGACGACCTGCTGATCACCAGCGACAACGCCTTCGGCACCCCGGAGCAGGATGCCTGGCGGCGCGACTTCACGGTCAACGCTCTCTTCTACGACATCTCGGATTTCTCGATCATCGACTACGTCGGCGGCATCGAGGACCTGGAGCGGCGGACGATCCGCACGATCGGCGACCCCTGGGTGCGCTTCCGCGAGGATCCGGTGCGCATGATGCGCGCCTGCGAACTCGCCGGGCGCCTCGGCTTCGGCATCGAGGCGCGCACGCAGGAGGCGATCCGCGAACTGGCCCCGGAGATCGCCCGGGCCGCGCCGGCTCGCGTCACCGAGGAAGTGATCGGCCTGCTGCGCTGCGGCAGCGCCGGACGCACGCTGCAGTGGATGCTCGACCTCGGCCTGGTCGACCCGCTGGTGCCGGAGGTCTGGGCGATGGTGCGTGCCGGCGAGCGAGGGCTGGGCAACTTCGCGCAGATCCTGCCGGTGCTCGACCGCCGCATGGCGACCTCGCCGGAGGTCTCCGACGGGGCGCTGCTGGCGGCCCTGCTCCTGCCGTCGGTGCTGCTGCGGCGCTTCGACGCCGAGAGCGGGCGGCCCGCGGCGCTGCGGCGCGCCGAGCTGCACCAGCTGGTGCGCGACGCGACCGAGCCGCTCTTCGCCCGGCTGTCGGTGTCGCGCGAGCGCCAGCGGCAGACGCTCGAGACGCTCGACGGATTCCTGCGCCTGTGCGAGCCGCCCCGCGCGGCGGCCGACCGGGTGCGTGCCACGGGGAGGCCCTCCTTCGCGAGCGCGCTCTGGCTGTTCGAGCTGCTCGCCGAGGCGACCGGGGAGGGGCTCGAGGAGCTGGCGCAGTGGCGCGCCGCGGCGCGCCGCCGGCCGGTGCTCGCCGGCGCCGCGGAGGAGCCGGCGCGAACTTCCCCGCCGGCAGGACCCGGCACGTCGCGTCGCCCGCGACGCCGGCGCCGCGGCGGGCGACGGAGTTCCTGAAGGCGGGCGAACGCCCGGCCGCGCCGGACCGCTCCGTCGGGGCGACGCGGATGCGCAGCACGAGGAGATCGAGATGAACGGTTTGTCGAGCCTGCTCACGCGGGCGGTGGGCAGGAAGGCGGTCATGGCGATCTCCGGGATCGTCCTGTTCGGCTTCGTGCTGGTGCACATGGTGGGCAACCTGAAGCTCTACCAGGGCCGCTACGCCGACGGGGCGCACGCGGGCCAGTGGAAGATCGACGTCTACGGCGAGGGCCTGCGCGAACTGGGAGCGCCGGTGCTCGGCCACGGCCAGGCGCTGTGGATCGCCCGCCTGGTGCTGCTCGCCTGCGTCCTCCTGCACGTCGCCTCGGCCTGGGCGGTGACCCGCCTGAGCCGCGCGGCGCGGCCGATTCCCTACCAGGTCCGGACCCACGTCCAGTCGAGCTACGCGGTGCGGACGATGCGCTGGGGCGGGGTGATCATCGCCCTGTTCGTCGCCTGGCACCTCGCCGATCTGACGCTCGGCTGGGTCCATCCTTCGTTCGTCGCCGGCGGGGTGCACGCCAACCTGGTGGCCAGCTTCCAGCGGCCGGCGGTCGCCGGCCTCTACATCGTCGCCAACCTGGCGCTCGGCCTCCACCTGTTCCACGGCCTGTGGAGCCTCTTTCAGACGCTCGGCTGGAACAACCCCAAGTTCAACCACTGGCGCAGGTCGTTCGCCACGGCCTTCGCCGGGCTCGTGACCGCCGGAAACCTCTCGTTTCCGATCGCGGTCCTGATGGGATGGGTGAAGTGATGCGCCTCGACGCCCGGATTCCGGCCGGCCCCATCGAAAAGAAGTGGGAGCGGTGCAAGTTCGAGATGAAGCTGGTCAACCCGGCCAACAAGCGGCGCTTCAAGGTGCTGGTGGTCGGGTCGGGCCTCGCCGGGGCCTCGGCGGCCGCCTCGCTCGGCGAGCTCGGCTACGAGGTCGAGTGCTTCTGCTACCAGGACTCGCCGCGGCGCGCCCACTCGATCGCCGCGCAGGGGGGCATCAACGCCGCCAAGAACTATCAGAACGACGGCGACAGCGTCTTCCGGCTCTTCTACGACACAGTCAAGGGGGGCGACTTCCGCGCCCGCGAGGCCAACGTCTTCCGGCTCGCCGAGGTGTCGGGATCGATCATCGACCAGTGCGTGGCCCAGGGCGTGCCGTTCGCCCGCGAGTACGGCGGCCTGCTCGCCAACCGCTCGTTCGGCGGCGCCCAGGTCTCCCGCACTTTCTACGCCCGCGGCCAGACCGGCCAGCAGCTCCTGCTCGGCGCCTACCAGGCGCTCGAGCGCCAGATCGCTCTCGGCAAGGTGCGCATGTTCGCGCGCACGGAGATGCTCGACCTGGTGGTCGAGGACGGCCGGGCCTGCGGCATCGTGGTGCGCGACCTGCGCAGCGGCGAAATCCGCCGGCATGCCGGCCACGCGGTGGTGCTGGCGACCGGCGGCTACGGCAACGTCTTCCACCTGTCGACCAACGCCAAGGGGTGCAACGCGACGGCCATCTGGCGCGCTCACAAACGGGGCGCCGCCTTCGCCAACCCCTGCTACACGCAGATCCACCCGACCTGCATTCCGGTCTCCGGCGAGTACCAGTCGAAGCTGACGCTGATGTCGGAGTCACTGCGCAACGACGGGCGGATCTGGGTACCGCTGCGCAAAGGGGACACGCGCAACCCGAACGACATCCCCGAGGGCGAGCGCGACTACTACCTGGAGCGGCGCTACCCGGCCTTCGGCAACCTGGTGCCGCGCGACATCGCTTCGCGCGCCGCCAAGCAGGTGTGCGACGAGGGGAGGGGGGTCGGTCCCGGCGGGCTCGGCGTCTACCTCGACTTCGCCGAGTCGATCGGACGCCTCGGCCGGGCGGCGATCGAAGAGCGCTATGGCAACCTGTTCGAGATGTACGAGCGGATCACCGGCGAGGACCCCTACAGCGTGCCGATGCGCATCTTCCCGGCGGTCCACTACACGATGGGCGGGCTGTGGGTCGACTATCACCTGATGTCCACCATTCCGGGCCTGTTCGTACTGGGTGAAGCGAACTTCTCGGACCACGGCGCCAATCGGCTCGGCGCCTCGGCACTGATGCAGGGGCTGGCCGACGGCTACTTCGTCGTCCCCTACACGATCGGCGACTACCTGGCCGCGCGACTCGGCGAGAAGGTCTCCACCGACACGCCGGCCTTCGCCGAGACCGAGGCCGGCGTACGGACGCGGCTCGACCGGCTGCTCTCGATCCGCGGCAAGCGCACGGTGGACTCGTTCCACCGCGAACTCGGTCAGGTGATGTGGACCGAATGCGGCATGGGGCGCAACGCCGCCGGCCTGCGGCGCGCCATCGAGCGGCTCCCCGGGCTGCGCGAGGAGTTCTGGCGCGACGTCAACGTGGTGGGCGGCGGCGACCACCTCAATCAGACGCTCGAGAAGGCCGGGCGGGTGGCCGACTTCCTCGAGCTGGGCGAGCTGGTCTGCCGCGACGCGCTGCATCGCGCCGAGTCCTGCGGCGGCCACTTCCGGGAGGAGTATCAGACGCCCGAGGGCGAGGCGCTGCGCGACGACGAGAACTTCCGCTACGTCGCCGCCTGGGAGTGGGCGGGGGAGGGTCGGGAGCCGGTGCTGCACAAGGAACCGCTGGAGTTCGAATACGTCCATCTGGCGCAGAGGAGCTACAAGTAATGAAACTCACCCTCCGAGTCTGGCGCCAGCCCGGTCCCGAGGCTCCCGGGCGCCTCGTCGCCTACGAGATGCCCGACGTCAGCGAACACATGTCGTTCCTCGAGATGCTCGACGTGCTCAACGAGCGTCTCGTCGAGAAGGGCGAGGAGCCGATCGCCTTCGACCACGACTGCCGCGAGGGGATCTGCGGCACCTGCGGCTTCATGATCAGCGGCGTCGCGCACGGCAAGATGCCGGCGACCACCGTCTGCCAGCTCCACATGCGCCACTTCCGCGACGGCGAGGAGCTGGTGCTCGAACCCTGGCGGGCAAAGGCGTTTCCGGTCCTGCGCGACCTGGTGGTCGACCGCAGCGCCTTCGACCGCATCATCCAGGCCGGCGGCTACGTCTCGGTCAACACCGGCACGGCGCAGGACGGCAACGCGCTGCCGGTCGCCAAACCGGACGCCGACGTCGCCATGGACGCCGCCTCCTGCATCGGTTGCGGCGCCTGCGTGGCGCAGTGCCCCAACGGCGCAGCGCAGCTGTTCACCGCCGCCAAAGTGTCGCAGCTGGCGCTGCTGCCGCAGGGGCAGCCCGAGCGCTGGCGGCGGGTCGAGCGCATGGTCGCGCAGCTCGAGGAGGAGGCCTTCGGCAGCTGCACCAACTACGGCGAGTGCGAGGCGGTCTGCCCGAAGGGCGTGTCGATCGACTTCATCGCCATGATGAATCGGGACTGGCTGAAGAACGTCTGCCGCGTCGGCCGCGACAGCCGCGCCCGCGGCGGCGCGGGCTGAGGCCGGAATCGTCCGGCCGGAAGGGGAGAGGTCATGGAGATCGTCTGGTTCCTGCTCATCGGGCTCGCCGCCGGATGGCTGGCCGGGGTGCTGATGAAGGGAGGCGGCTTCGGCCTGCTCGGCGACATGATCGTCGGCGTCATCGGCGCCCTGCTCGGCGGCTACCTCTTCCGCCTGCTCGGCATCGCCACCCGAGGCCTGCTCGGAACGCTGATCATGGCGACGGTGGGAGCGATGGTGCTGATCGCTCTGCTGCGCGTCGTCAAGCGGGCCTGACGCAGGGAGCGCGCACCTGTGCTGGTCGACAGTCCGGGCGCCTTCCGCGCGGCGCTGGCGGCACGGGAGTTCCCCCCGGACTCGCCGGCGACGGCGCGCGCCGCCCTGCTGGTGGCGCCGCACGGCTTTCGCCTCGCCGAGGAGTCGACCCTCGACAATCGCTACATGCGCTCCGACGCCGACTTCTCCGAGGCGCGGGCGCTCGCCGAGCATGCCGCTCTCGCGGCCGCCCTCGCCGGCACGCTGCCGGTGACCGTCTTCCCCGGCGATCCCGCGACGCCGGACGCGGTCTTTCCCAACAACGTCTTCGCCACCGTTCCGGGGCGGGTGATCATCGGCCGCATGCGCCACCAGGTGCGCCGGCGCGAGGCCGGGCGCGCCGACATCCGCCGCCACCTCGCCGCGGGACGCACGTGCGTCGACCTGTCCGGTCGCACCGACCTGGTCGCCGAGATGACCGGCCCGCTGGTGATCGACCGGCCGCGGCGAATCGGCCTCTGCGGCCTCTCCGAGCGCTGCGACCGCGCCGGCGCGACGGCCATGCACGAGGCCTTCGACCTCGCGCTCACCTTCGTCTTCGACCTGTCGCCGGGTGAGTACCACGCCAACGTGGTGCTCGCGTCGCTCGCCGGCCGGGCGGCGATCCTGCACGCGGGCTCGTTCGCCGATCCGGAAGTCCCCGCGGCGATCGAAGCGCTCTATCCGGGGCGGGTGCTGCGGCTCTCGGACGAGGAGAAGGCCGCCTTCGCGGCCAACGCCATCGCGCTCGGAGAGGACGAGGTGTGGATGAGCTCGGGCGCGGCGGCGAGCCTGCGGCCGGAGAACCGGGAGCGGCTCGCCGCCTGGGGCTTCCGGCTCCGCACCGTCGCGCTCGACGAGATCGAGAAGGCGGGCGGCAGCCTGCGCTGCTGCGTCGCCGAAGAGTTCTGATGGCGGGGAAGCGGCGGATTCCCGACGACGAGCTCGGCTTCGAGTTCCTCCGCGCTTCCGGTCCGGGGGGGCAGAACGTCAACAAGGTCGAGACCGCGGTGCGGCTGCGCTTCGACGTGACCGCCAGCCGCGCGCTCGACGAGGGGCAGAAGGCGCGCCTGTGCGCCGCGGCGGGAGGCCGGGTGGCCGCGGACGGGGTCCTCGTCCTGCTCGGGCGCCGGTTCCGCACGCGCGAGAAGAACCGCGAAGACGTGATCGAGCGACTCGAACGCCTCGTCGAGTCGATTCTCCAGGCGCCGCGGCGGCGGCGCGCAACCCGCCCGACGCGGGCCTCGGAGGCGCGCCGGCGGGCCGACAAGGAGTATCGCAGCCGCGCCAAACAGCAGCGTGGCGCGCCTCCCGATCGCGACTGAGCCGCGAGCGGATGCCTCCCGGCTGCGCTAGGCTGGTCGCGGGTGACCCCGGAGACGACGCAGAGGCAGGGCGGCGGGCCGACCGACGAGGAGCTCGCGGCGGCGGCCCGGGACGGCTCGGAGGCCGCATTCCGCCAGCTGGTGGAGCGTTTCGAACGCCCGGTCTTCGGCCTGCTGGCGCGCATGGTGCGGCGCGACGACCTGGCCGAGGACCTCGCCCAGGAGACCTTCGTCAAGGCCTGGAGGGCCTTGCGCCGCTTCGATCCGCAGCGCAAATTCTCGAGCTGGCTGTTCAAGATCGCCCACAACACGGCGCTCGATGCCCTGCGGCGCCGCGGCGAGGAGCCGCTGTCGCTCGACGCGCCGGCGTCCGACGGCGAGGCGGCGACCGAGCTGCCGGCCGATCCGCGGGCCGAGAACCCGCTGGCCGTGGCGCTCGGGCGCGAAGCGGGCCGGGTGCTGGAGGCGGCGCTCGCGCGGCTGCGGCCGGCCTACCGGGAGATCCTGCTGCTGCGCTTCGGCGAGGAGCTCTCCTACGAGGAGATCGCCGAGGTCTCCGGCCTGCCGCTGGGGACGGTGAAGGTCCACATCTACCGCGCCCGGCAGGAGCTGGCCCGGCGCATGGGGGAGCTCGGACGCCCCCCGCACGAGGAGCGCCGATGAGCGCGAAACACCCCGGCCCGGACCGCGTAGGGGGGAGCGAGAGACGCCGATGACCCGCTTCGACCCCGACTCCGACCCGATCCGCCAGCCACCGGCCGAGCCGTTCCGGCTGCCGGAGGACGACCTCCGGCTGGCCGCCCTGTTCCGGGCGCTGCCGGAGCGCCGGCCACGGGCCGGCTTCGCCGACCGGGTGATGGCGCGCCTCGCCCGCCCCTCGCTGTTCGCCCGCCCGGGGGTTCGCGCCCTGCTGGCGGCGGCGGGGGTCGCGGTCGCCCTGTCGGCGGCCCTGCTGCTGCCGGCGGCCGGTTTCCTGGCCGCGCGGGTGGGACCGGCCGGCGCCATCGGCTTCGTCACCGGAAGCTTCGCCGAACTTGCCGTCCGCTTCGCTTCCGGACTCGCTTTCTGGGAGCCGCTGGCCGTCGCCGCCCGGGCCTTCGCGCGGGCGCTCGGCGAGCCCCGGCTCATCGCCCTGCTGCTGGTTCACTTCCTGATCGCCACGGCCGCCCTGCGCGGCCTGGTGGTGCTCTCCACCGCCTCGAGGAGGACCCGTCATGTCGCGTCCTGAGAATCCGCTCCGCGGCGCCGGCCTGGCCGCCGTCGCCTGGCTGCTTGTCTGCGGCGCCGTGCCGCTCGCCGGTCAACAGGTCGAAGTCGAGGTGCGCAGCGAGTCCACCGATTCCGCCGCGCGGGCCGCGGCCGAGGCGCTCACCGCCGGTTACCGGATCGAAGAGCTCTCCGACGGGGTACTGCTGCGTCCGCGCGACGAGGGTTCGGCCGTGCGCGCCATCGAAATCGCCGGCGACGGCGAAGTGCTGGTCAACGGCAAGCCGTTCGATGCCGCCGAGCTGGAGGCCTTCCTCGGCGAGGACGGCGCCCGGATCGCGCGTCTCGGCGCGCTCGGCGGCCGGGAGCTGCGCGCCGCCTTCGGCTTCGCCGCGGAGGTCGTGGAAGTCGACGACGGGGGCGAGCGCATCGAGATCTCGATCCCGGGCATCCCGCCGGTGCCCCCGGTGCCGCCGGTGCCGCGCGTCGTGGTGCGCGGCTCGCGCGACGACCGGGTGTCGATCGGACGCTCGATCGAAGTCGGCGAGGGGGAGCAGGCCGGCGACGTCGTCTGCGTCGGCTGCAGCGTCGACATCGACGGCGTGGCGACGGGCGACGTCGTGGCGGTCGGCGGCAGCGTCGACGTGCGCGGCACGGTCCAGGGGGACGCCGTCTCGATCGGCGGCAAGGTGCGCGTCGACGATGGGGCGAAAGTTCTCGGCGAGGCGGTGGCGGTGGGCGGCTTCATCGACGTGGCCGAGGGCGGCGCGATCGAGGGGCCGCGCTCGTCGGTCGGCCTCGGACCCTGGTTCGGCGGCTTCGGCGACGGCATGGGGTTCGTCCCCGACTCCTTCGGCGACGTCGGCAAGCTGGTCTCGGCGGTCTTCCGTACCGGCGTGCTCGCGCTGCTCGGCGTCGTCGCGCTGCTGCTGCTGCGGCCGGCGGTCGATCGCGCCTCGGCACGGGCGGCCCGCGAGCCGTGGAAGGCGCTGTTCGCCGGCCTGCTGCTGCAGCTCTTCTTCCTGCCGATCCTGGTGCTGGTGACCGTGGTGCTGGCGGTATCGATCATCGGCATCCCGCTCCTGGCGCTGGTGCCGGTGGCCGTCCTGGCGCTGGTGATCGGCTCGCTGGTCGGCTACGTCGCCATCGGCCGCAACGTCGGCGAGTTCCTCGAAGAGCGGTTCCGCGGCAACTTCACCAGCCCGATCCTCACGGTGGTGGTCGGCATCGTCGCCATCCAGGCCCTGTCGCTCATCGGCCGGGTCGTGGCGCTGCCGGGCGGGGTGATCGGCTGGATCGGCCTGTCGCTGATCGCCGCCGGGTTCTTCTTCAAGTACGCGGTCTGGACGATCGGGATGGGCTCGATGACCCTCGTCCTGCTCGGCCGCGACTGGCGCCGGCCGCTCCCCCCCGAGGCTGCCGGCGGCGGCGAACCGGACGCCGGACCGGGATTCGAGGAGACCCTCCCCGGCGAACCCGGGCCGGAAGCCGACCGCGGCTGAACGAGGGCGCGGCGGGCTAGACTCGGCGCCGCATGTCCGAGTCCCCCGCCGCGCTGCGGCGGCGCGCCGCGGAGCTCCGGAGTCTGATCCGGCACCACGAGGAGCTCTACTACCGGCGCGCCGCCCCCGAGATCTCCGATCGCGACTTCGACCGCCTGGTCGAGGAGTTGCAGCGGATCGAGATTGCCCACCCCGACCTGGTCACCCCGGACAGCCCGACTTTGCGGGTCGGCGGCGAGCCGCTCGAGGGGTTCGCCCAGGTCGCCCACGACCCGCCGATGCTGTCGCTCGACAACGGCTACTCGCTCGACGACGTGCGCGACTGGGCGGGGCGCCTGACGCGCCTGCTGCCCGAGGTCGAACCCGCCTTCGTCGCCGAGCTCAAGATCGACGGCGTGTCGATCTCGCTGCGCTACGAGCGCGGCGTGCTGACGCAGGGGGCCACGCGCGGCAACGGCCGGGTGGGCGACGACGTGACGGCCAATCTGCGGACCATCCGGTCGCTGCCGCTGCGCCTGCTGGGCGAGGCGCCCGAGCGGCTGCTGGTGCGCGGCGAGGTCTACCTGCCGCGCTCGGCCTTCGCCCGCCTCAACCGGGAGCGCGAGGAGGCCGGCGAGCCGCTGTTCGTCAATCCACGCAACGCCACCGCCGGGGCGATCCGCATGCTCGACAGCCGCGCCGTGGCGGCGCGCCGACTCGCGGTTCTCGCCTACGCCATCGCCGACGGCTGGGGCGGAGAGAGCCAGACGGCGATGCTCGAGCAGCTCGCCGCCTGGGGATTCCCGGTGCAGGAGGGGTGGCGTCGCTGCCCGGACCTCGCGGCGGTCGAGACGTGCATCGCCGACTGGCGCGACTGCCGGCGTGAGCTCGACTTCGACACCGACGGCGTGGTGATCAAGGTCGACGACCTGGCGCTGCGCGAGCGCTATGGCGCCACCGCCCGCTCGCCGCGCTGGGCGATGGCCTTCAAGTACGCCCCGGAGCAGGGGGAGACCGTCGTGCGCGACATCCTCGTCCAGGTCGGTCGCACCGGTGTGCTCACGCCGGTGGCCGTGCTCGCGCCGGTCTTCGTCGGGGGCACCACGGTGCAGCGCGCCACGCTGCACAACTACGAGGACCTGGCGCGCAAGGACGTGCGGGTCGGCGACACGGTTCGCGTCGAGCGCGGCGGCGACGTGATTCCGAAGGTGGTCGAGGTCGTGCTGGAGCGGCGGCCGCCGGGAGCCGCGCCCTTCGAGCTTCCGGCCGCCTGCCCGCGCTGCGGCGAACCGGTCCAGCGCCTCGCCGGGCAGGTCGCCTGGCGGTGCGTCAATCCGGCCTGCCCAGCGGTGGTCGCCGAGTCGATCCGTCACTTCGTCGGCCGCAACGCGATGGACATCGAGGGGCTGGGGGACGAGCGGATCGAACAGCTGCTCGCCGAGGGGCTGATCCGCGACTACCCGGACCTCTACCGGCTCGACCGCGATCGCCTCGCGGCGCTCCGGGGGTGGGGCGGCAAGTCGGCCGACAACCTGCTCGCCTCGCTGGCCGGGAGCCGTCAGCGCGAGCTCCACCAGCTCCTCTTCGCGCTCGGCATCCGCCACGTCGGCGAGCGGACCGCCCGCCTGCTGGCGCGCCACTTCGGCTCGCTCGAGGCGCTCGCGGCGGCGGACGAAGAGGAGCTCATCGCGGTGGAGGAGATCGGCCCGATCGTCGCGGCCTCGATTCGCGCCTTCTTCGCCGATGCTCATCAGCAGGCACGGCTCGCCGCGCTCGCCGCCGCCGGAGTGCGCCCGCCGGCGGTCGCGGTGGCACCCCGCCCCGAGCGGCTCCCCCTGGCCGGCAAGACGGTCGTGCTCACCGGTCGGCTCGAACGCTTCACCCGTGACGAAGCCCGCGAACTGCTCGAGCGCCTCGGCGCCCGCGTCGCCTCCTCGGTCTCGAAGCGCACCCACCTGGTGATCGCCGGCGAAGACGCCGGCTCCAAGCTCGACAGGGCCCGCGATCTCGGCATCCCGATCGCCGGCGAAGACGAGCTCACCCGCCTCTCCCCCTGACCCGCGAACGCGGGGACACACAAAAGGGACACACAAAAGGGACACACAAACGGCTCCGGGCAGTGAAACCCCGGCCCGCCGAGCCGCGTAGGGCGGGGGAGGAGGTCGCTCATGCCCGCCGAAGTCCTCACGCCCTGCCGCTGCCGAACGGCCCGCCGCCTGCATCACGGCTCACTGCTGACCGCGCTGGTTCTGCTGACGGCGGTGTCCGCCGCTCCGGCGGAGGCCCGTCGCGGCGGCGACCGCGACCCGTCGCTGCGGGTCGAGATCCGCGACGCCGACGGCGACCGCATTCGCTTCGCCGTCTCCTCCGAGTGGCTGGGCGGGCTGATCGACGGCACCGACCTCGACTTCGACTGCGACGGCGCCGACGACGCTGGCCTGGCGCGCATGATGATCGAGCTCGAGCGCGCCGGCGAGGGCGCCGCCTGGCGCGGTGTCGACGAAGAGGGGGACCCCCTCCACGGACGCCGCCACGGCGGGCAGCTGACCTTCGAGAGTCGCGACCGGGACGGCGAGCGCGCCGAGCTGGAGATGCCCTGGCCGCTGGCCCGCTGTCTACTCGGGGGGCGTGAGCCGGAAGGCGGACTGCGCCGCGCCCTCGCGCAGGGCGACCTGGAGTTCCGCCTGGTGGTTCGCGACGGCGGCGGCGACCAGATCCGCATTTCGCTCGAGAACTGACACCGGGCGGTCGAAACCCGCTTTCGCCGCTCGCCGGGCCGGCACGCAGCCCGGAACACTGTGCCAGAATGGCACGAAGTGCTGGACGAACCGCAGGTCCTGGTAGTCGACGACGAGACCGGCTCGCGCGAATCGATGGCGATCGCGGTCGAGAAGGCCGGCTTTCACGTCCGCACCTTCGACGACGCCCGCAAGGCGCTCGACTTCCTCGACCAGAACACCACCGTTCAACTCGTCCTGTGCGACCTGCGGATGCCCGGCGGAATGGACGGGCTCGCCTTCCTGCAGGAGGTCCGTCGCCGGGCGCTCGACCTGTCGGTCATTCTGGTCACCGGCTTCGGCTCGATCGAGTCCGCGGTCGAGGCGATGCGGGTCGGTGCCGACGACTACCTGACCAAGCCGGTCGACCTGTTCGAACTGCGCAAGCGGGTCAAAACGCACCTCGACCGCCGGCAACTCGCCGAGCGGGTCCGCGAACTCGGCGAACAGCTCGACAAGCGCTACGGTTTCGAGTCCATCATCGGTCGCTCGGCGGCGATGGAGGCACTCTTCGAGCAGATGAAGCTGGTGGCGCCGACGCGCTCGAACGTGCTGATCATCGGCGAGAGCGGCACCGGCAAGGAGCTGGTCGCCAACGCTCTCCACCGCGCCAGCCCGCGGCGCGACGAGCGGTTCCTCGCCATCAACTGCGGCGCCATACCGTCCGACATCCTCGAGAGCGAGCTGTTCGGCCACGAGCGCGGCTCGTTCACCGGCGCCATCGGCCGCAAGATCGGAAAGTTCGAGCTCGCCCACCGGGGAACGCTCTTCCTCGACGAGATTTCGGAGCTCTATCCGGAGCTGCAGGTCAAGCTTCTGCGGGTGCTCGAGGAGCGCCAGATCATGCGGGTCGGCGGCGGCGAGCTGATCGACGTCGACTTCCGCCTCATCGCGGCGACGAACAAGGACCTGGAGAAGGAGATCGCCGAGGGGCGCTTCCGCGAGGATCTCTACTATCGCCTGAAGGTGGCGACGCTGCGCATTCCGCCGCTGCGCGAGCGGCGCGAGGACATCGTGCTGATCGCCGAGCACTACCTGCGCCAGTTCTGCAAGGAGCACGGCCGCGAGGAGAAGCGCATCGGTCGCGAGACGGCCGAGGCACTGCGCGCCTACTCCTGGCCGGGCAACGTGCGCGAGCTCAAGAACGCCATGGAGTCGGTGGCGGTCTTCCACCGCGGCGAGGTCGTCGAGCCGGAGGACCTCCCCTCGGAGATCGGCCGCGAGCTCGGCATCGAGAGCCGGCCGCTCGCGCCCGCCGGGCCTGCCGGCGGGCACGCCGCCGGGGCGCTGGCGGAGGTGGCGACGCTGCCGGAGAGTCGCGGGCCGGCGGAGCACGGCGATGCCGGAAAGATGACCATGGCCGATATCGAGCGCGAAGCGATCCTCGCCGCCCTCGAACGGGCCGGCGGGCGACGGATCGAAGCGGCGCGGGCGCTCGACATCGGCCTCCGGACGCTGCAGCGCAAACTCAGGGAGTACCGGGACCAGGGCTTCTACGAGGAGTGAATCGACATGGAGACACCGGCGGACGTGCTGATCTACACCGACCAGCTGACGGGAGAGGCGAAGCACCGCGGCATGCTGCTCGCGATGAGCCCGCACGGCTACTACGAGATCAATATCCAGACTCCCGGAGGGCCGCGGCGGGCGCTCTTCCCGATTTCGCGCACCTTCCTGGTCGCCACCGAAGTGGAAGAGACCTCGCCGATCGCCAGCGAGATCGAGCGCTGAGCCGCCCTTGATCCGCCTGTCGGTCAACGTCAACACGGTCGCCACCCTGCGCAACGCGCGGGGCGGCGACCGGCCGAGCGTGCGCCGGGCGGCGGAGACGGCGATCGCGGCCGGCTGTCACGGCATCACCGTTCACCCCCGCCCGGACGAGCGCCACATCCGGCGCGCCGACGTGCTCGAGCTCGCCTCCTGGCTGCCGGTCGAGCTCAACATCGAGGGCTATCCCGGCAGGGAGTGGCTGGCCCTGGTGGAGAAGGTGCGGCCGGCGCAGGCGACGCTGGTTCCCGATCCGCCGGACGTGCTGACCTCGAACGCGGGCTGGAAGTTCGGCGAGGTCGACCGTCTCTGGCTGGTCGACGTCGTGTCGCGGCTGCGCGCCAAGGGGTGCCGGGTCAGCCTGTTCGTCGACCCGTCCGCGCGCGAAGTCGAGGGTGCCCGATCGGTGGGCGCCGACCGTGTCGAGCTCTACACCGGGCCTTACGCCCGCGCCTTCCACGGCGCGAAGCGTGACGCCGTTTTCGCCCGCTACCGCGCCGCCGCCGAGCGCGCCGCGAAGGTCGGCCTCGGCGTCAACGCCGGCCACGACCTCGACCTCGACAACCTGCCGTTCTTCGCCGGCAACCTCGCTGCCCTCGACGAGGTCTCGATCGGCCACGCCCTGATCTGCGACGCCCTCGACATGGGCCTCGCCCCCGCCGTGCGCGCCTACCTGGCGGCCCTCCAGCCGAA